>NZ_JBWKQB010000044.1:0-39200 GCF_059418545.1 Pseudomonas sp. GW821-FHT07G10
CCCTGTTGAATACAGAACTCAGTCCGCTCAGGCATAGACCTACAATCGTCCAACTTTTTGGGGTCAGTCCACTCTGCCTGGGAACGATCAAAACAGAGATTGTGTTGGTCTTAAAACGTCGGCCTTGCCGACGCTACCGCCACCAGCAGCAACCCAATAATCAAATTGATCCCCACCAAACGGCGAATCCTTCCCAGGGTTGCAGCCCCCATCGGCCAATCTTCGGCCAACACCGCTTTACGCAGTTCCGGCAGCTGCAATGCCTGGATGCGGATAAACAGCGCCGTCATGACCAGGTACAAGCCCATCATCACCTGCACATAACGCGGTGCGGTTTCAAAGCCGTTGAAGCGCAAGTGGATCAGGCCAACACCGCTGATCGGCAAAAGTACTACCGCGACCCAGACCCACACAAAAAAACGTTGAAACACTTCTACCCACAGCTTCAATCGCGCCGGACCTTCAAGTGCCGCCATTGCGGCGGGGCGCAGGACTATCCAGGCGAAAAACATGCCGCCGACCCAGACCAGGGCCGTCAATACATGCAGGGTGTAGACAAGGGCAAAGGGTGTCATTGGGGTACTCCGTTCTGCGCGGGATGAATTAGCGGGTTATGATAGCGGCCGATTCGAACCACTGAAAATTTATCCAGCGTTTCCCGCGCCCCGAAGACCATGATCAGCAACGAACTCAAATCCCAGATCCAGGGCGCTTACTCGCGTTTTCTCGAAGCCAAGAGCCTCAAACCGCGTTATGGCCAGCGCCTGATGATCGCCGAAATTGCCAAAGTCCTCGGCGACATCGATACCGATGACGAAGGCCGGCGCAGTGGCGACCCCGCAGTCGTGGCCGTCGAGGCTGGCACCGGTACCGGGAAAACCGTGGCCTACAGCCTGGCTGCGATTCCGGCCGCCAAGGCCGCGGGCAAACGCCTGGTGATTGCCACCGCGACCGTCGCGTTGCAAGAGCAGATCGTCTACAAGGATTTGCCGGACCTGATGCGCAACAGCGGGCTTAACTTCACCTTCGCCCTGGCCAAGGGGCGGGGCCGCTACATGTGTCTGTCCAAACTCGACATGTTGCTGCAGGAAGGCCATGCGCAAACTGCCACGGCGCAGCTTTTCGAGGAAGAAGGCTTCAAGATCGAGGTCGATGAGGCCAGTCAGAAGCTGTTCACCAGCATGATCGAAAAGCTCGCCGGCAATAAATGGGACGGTGATCGAGACAGCTGGCCCACCGCTCTGGAAGATCAGGACTGGGCGCGGCTAACCACCGATCACAGCCAGTGCACCAATCGTCATTGCCCGAACTTCGGCCAGTGCGCCTTTTACAAGGCCCGCGAAGGCATGGGCAAGGTCGATGTGATCGTCACCAACCACGATATGGTGCTGGCCGACCTGGCCCTGGGCGGCGGTGCAGTGCTGCCGGATCCGCGCGACACGGTCTACGTGTTCGACGAAGGTCACCACCTGCCAGACAAGGCCATCGGCCACTTCGCCCATTACACCCGTCTGCGCTCCACGGCTGACTGGCTGGAGCAGACCGCCAAGAATCTCACCAAGCTGCTGGCCCAGCATCCACTGCCTGGCGACCTGGGCAAACTGATCGAGCAGGTGCCGGAATTGGCGCGCGAGATCAAGACACAGCAACAGTTCATGTTCACTGCCTGCGAGCAAGTGGCCGACTTCAAACCCGGCGAAGACGTGGAAGGTCGCGAACGGCCACGCCATCGTTTCGTTGCTGGAGTCATCCCCGAGCACATGCGTGAAATGGGTATCGAGCTGAAGAAGGGTTTTGCGCGCCTGACCGACGTTTTCACCCGGCTCACCGAGTTGCTTAAAGAGGGCATGGATGGCGAGGTCAACATCGGTATCGCCAGCAATCAGGCGGAAGAATGGTACCCATTGTTCGGTAGTTTGCTGTCCCGATCCCAAGGCAATTGGGAGCTGTGGACAGCATTCACTGTCGAAGACCCGGATGACAACCCGCCGATGGCCCGTTGGCTGACCCTGGCCGAAAGCGGCTCGTTGTTCGATATCGAGGTCAACGCAAGCCCCATCCTTGCGGCAGAAATGCTCCGGCGCAACCTGTGGAACGTCGCCTACGGCGCATTGGTAACCTCGGCCACCTTGACCGCTCTGGGTACTTTCGATCGCTTCCGCATGCGTGCCGGTTTGCCGAAAAAAGCCGTGACGGCGGTGGTGCCAAGCCCCTTCCATCATGCCGACGCCGGGGTGCTGCGAGTTCCGGACCTGCGCGCCGACCCTCGGGACGCCCCTGCACACACGGCGGCTATCATCCGCGATCTGCCGGCCCTGGTCGAAGGCTCGCGTGGCACCCTGGTGCTGTTCTCATCGCGTAAACAGATGCAGGACGTGTTCGACGGCCTGGACCGCGACTGGCGTAAACAAGTGTTCATTCAAGGCAACCTGTCGAAGCAGGAAACCCTGAACAAGCACAAGGCGCGGGTTGATGGCGGCGATTCCAGCGTGCTGTTCGGCCTCGCCAGTTTCGCCGAGGGTGTGGACTTGCCCGGGGCCTATTGCGAGCACGTGGTGATTGCCAAGATCCCGTTCTCGGTGCCGGATGATCCGGTCGAAGCGGCGCTGGCCGAATGGATCGAGGCTCGGGGCGGCAATCCCTTCATGGAAATTTCCGTGCCCGACGCTTCGCTGAAGTTGGTCCAGGCCTGCGGCCGGCTGCTGCGTACCGAGGAAGATCGCGGCACCATCACCTTGCTCGACCGACGACTGGTCACGCAACGCTACGGTAAAGCGATTCTCAATGCGCTGCCGCCGTTCCGCCGGGAAATTTCTTGAGGCACGGTGGTTGAAAACGCCCGCCGCGTTGTCTATCTCGTGTCACTGATTCCACACAGGCCATTCACTGGTCGTTAGGGAGAACCTCGTTCCTATGATTCGCCGCTCGCTGCCCGCCATTTTTGCTCTGTTGTTCGCTGCGCCGCTGCTGGCTGCGCCCGCCGGACAACAGACGCTGTTCAACTTTGTCCGCCCCGCCGACGTGGTGCAGGTGGCGACTGAAGATGCCAGCCTGCCGCAATCCAATGCGGAGCAAACGGCTGAAGGCGAAGTGCTGCGCCGGGTGACTTTCAACCCGGCTGCTCGGCCGAGCCTGCGCCTGACACCGCAAACCGGTGCCTGGGACTGGTCACAGTCGAGCGTCATGAGCTTGCGGATCCAGAGCGCCATGAACTGGGCGCTGACCCTCTACGTGAAAATCCAGAGTAACGACGGCAAGACCCTGGTCAGCCGCATCGACTTGCCGGCTGGCCCGGCACAAACCCTGTTAGTGCCATTGCAGGCCAGCTCACCACTGAGCCAGGGCATGAAAGCCGGGCCACCGATGCCGATGACGATCGATGGCCAGCGGGTCTTGCTCGCCAGCAGCGAAGGCGAGCTGGATCGTAGCCAGGTAGTGTCGGTCACGCTGTCGATGGATAAGCCGAAAGTGGCGCAGAGCATCATGCTCGAGCGTTTTGGCGTGCAGGACAGTGATGCAATGGTCAAGGCTGCCTACGGCTCGCTGGTCGACGCTTATGGTCAGTTCACTCGGGCCAGGTGGCCGGAGAAAGTCAGCAGCGATGAGCAGTTGAAAGCCGCTGCCGGCAAAGAGCAACAGCAGCTCAAAACCTGGCTTGCCGAGCGCGAGCGCTCGTCCCTGGACACATTCGGTGGCTGGAACAAAGGCCCTGCGTTCAACGCGAGCGGCTTTTTCCGCACCGAAAAACGTGATGGACGCTGGTATCTGGTGACCCCGGAAGGTCACCCGTTCTATTCCCTGGGAGTCAACGCGGTCACCGCCGATACCAACCAGACGTATGTTGCCGGACGTGAATGGATGTTCGGCGCGCTGCCCAACGCCGATGAGCCATTGGCCAGCTACTACGGTGAAGGTGATAACCGGGGGGGGAACGGTGCCGACAAGGGCCGTGGGTTCAATGCCGGTCGCTGGTATGACTTCTATGGCGCCAATCTTCAGCGTACTTACGGTCAGCCCTGCGCTGGCACTCGTGAGACCAAGGCTGGGGGCGCAGCAGCCGCCAAAGTGGACGCGGTAGAAAAAACTGCCGAAGAAAACGCGGTCGAGAAACCGGTCAGCGTGCCGTGCGTGCCCCAGACCCTCGACGAGAAACGCTGGGCCAGCCACACCCTTGATCGCCTGCGGGCCTGGGGGTTCAACACCATCGGCAACTGGAGCGCCCCGACGCTGGGTCTCAGTGATCGTGTGCCCTACACCCTGCCGTTGTCGATTGTTGGCGACTATGCCAGCATCAGTACCGGCACCGACTGGTGGGGCGCAATGCCTGACCCGTTCGATCCGCGTTTTGCCATGGCCACCGAACGTGCTGTGGCCATTGCTGCCCGCGATCACCGGGATGACCCGTGGCTGATTGGCTATTTTGCCGATAACGAGCTGGCCTGGGCCGGTCCCGGCAATGATCCCAAGGCCCGTTATGCGTTGGCTTACGGCACCTTGCGCATGACCACCGACGTGCCGGCCAAACGTGCGTTCCTCAAACAATTGCGCGACAAATACCGCAATCAGGCGGGCTTATCGAAAGCCTGGGGTATCGATCTGCCGGCTTGGGAATTGATGGAAGACCCGGGCTTCGAACCGCCGTTGCCAAGCCCGGAACACCCGGAAATCGAAGCTGACTTCAAATACTTCCAGAAAGTCTTCGCTGATACCTACTTCAAGACCATTTCCGACTCGCTCAAGTGGCATGCACCGAATCATCTGTTGCTGGGCGGCCGTTTTGCCATCAGCACTCCGGAAGCCGTTGAATCCTGCGCGCAGTATTGCGACGTATTGAGCTTCAACATGTACACGCTGCAACCCCAGGACGGTTATGACTTCGCTGCATTGCGTGCTCTGGACAAACCGGTGCTGATCACCGAATTCAACTTCGGTTCGCGGGATCGCGGTCCGTTCTGGGGGGGCGTGACGGAACTTGCGAAAGAAGAGGATCGAGGTCCGGCCTATGCCAATTTCCTCAAACAAGCAGTGTCCGAGCCATCGATTGTCGGTGTGCACTGGTTCCAGTACCTCGATCAACCGGTGACCGGCCGCCTGCAGGATGGTGAAAACGGCCATTTCGGGCTGGTAGGCATTACCGACATACCGTTTCAGGGCTTCGTCGACAGCGTGCGCAAGAGCAACCTGCAGGCGGTCGATCAACTGGGTAAAGAGGCCGAGAAGGCCAAAGCCGATGCCGATAAAGCAGCGTCCCATGAAGGCGAAGGCAGCAAAAAAGGCAACAAGGGCAAAGGTGCGGGGCAGGGTGGGCACAGCGGTGGGCATTCCGGGAATGGTCAATAACGGCGCAGGTCTACCTGCAAGATGGGGTCCTGACCGACGCTGCGGATTTCAAATCCAGCTCGTATAAGGGCGATCACCCAGCCTGACCCGGTTCCCAAATCCGTCAAGGGCTGGAACAATGCGTGCCACTATGTAAAGCGATTGTCTGAGGGAGTTGCGGGTGCAGATTCAGGGTCATTACGAGCTTAAATTCGAAGCCGTGCGCGAAGCGTTTGCTGCACTCTTCGATGATCCCCAGGAGCGCGGCGCGGCGCTGTGCATTCAGATCGGCGGGCAAACCGTGGTCGACCTGTGGGCGGGGACCGCAGACAAGGACGGCACCGAGGCCTGGCACAGCGACACCATCGCCAACCTGTTCTCTTGCACCAAGACCTTTACCGCAGTCACCGCGTTGCAATTGGTCGCTGAAGGCAAGTTGCAACTGGATGCACCGGTCGCCAGGTACTGGCCCGAGTTCGCTGCCGCCGGCAAAGAATCGGTCACCCTGCGCCACCTGCTCTGTCATCAGGCAGGCTTGCCGGCATTGCGCGAGTTGCTGGCGCCCGAAGCCCTTTACAACTGGCAGACCATGGTCGATGCCCTGGCCGCTGAAGCGCCTTGGTGGACGCCTGGAGAAGGCCATGGTTATGCAGCGATCACCTACGGCTGGCTGGTCGGTGAGCTGCTGCGTCGTGCCGACGGACGCGGTCCGGGAGAGTCCATCGTGGCGCGGGTTGCCCGGCCGCTGGGGCTGGATTTTCATGTGGGCCTGGCAGACGAAGAATTCCACCGTGTCGCGCATATCGCTCGAGGCAAAGGCAATGTCGGCGACGCCGCGGCCCAGCGCTTGCTGCAAGTAACCATGCGCGAGCCGACGGCCATGACCACTCGGGCCTTCACCAATCCGCCGTCGATCATGACCAGCACCAACAAACCGGAATGGCGGCGCATGCAGCAACCTGCGGCCAATGGCCATGGTAATGCCCGTAGCCTGGCAGGATTTTACAGTGGCTTGCTCGACGGAAGCCTGCTGGAGGCTGAAATGCTCAACGAATTGACCCGCGAGCACAGCATCGGACCGGACAAGACTTTATTGACCCAGACCCGTTTTGGTCTGGGCTGCATGCTCGATCAACCGGATGTACCCAACGCGACCTACGGCCTCGGCTCGCGGGCCTTCGGTCATCCGGGGGCTGGAGGCTCCATTGGTTTTGCTGACCCAGAGCACGATGTGGCCTTCGGTTTTGTGACAAATACCTTGGGGCCGTACGTGTTGATGGATCCGCGCGCGCAAAAGCTTGTGCGGGTTTTGGCCGATTGCCTGTAAAAGGATTGTTGTATGGCATTATTTTGATAAAACATGCCTGAAAAAGCAGCAGAGCGGAACCCTGTGGCTTTTCTAGTTTCAAAGCGTCTGCTTAAACGGGTCGTAGAGACCAACAGCTTTTTATCTCATTTTGTGGATATCCCGATGTCATCGAACAAATCTTTAGCCTTGGCACTGTGCCTCAGCATTACCGGTTGCGCACAAACCCCACAAAATGAAGCAGACGGGGGGCACTGGTGGTCATTCGGTTCAGGTTCCGACAAGGTCGCGAGTAAAGAAACTGACAAGTCAGGGTCCAAAGCAGTAACGGCCGCGACAGCCGAGAAGAGCAAAGCGGCGACCACCGCAGCGGCTTCAACGCAAACCCCGCCAGTCGCCAAGGCTGAGACCGAAAGTCACTGGTGGTGGCCGTTTGGCGACCATCCTGAGCAGCCTAAAGATCTCAGCAAGGCGGTAGTGAAAGACGTCCCGATGCCGGATCCGAAAATCACTCAGGCCTGGCTGGACGACTATGAGCCACGCTTGCGTGTCGCCATCAAGGGCAGCAATTTGCAATTGGAGCGCCGCGACAACGTGCTGGTGGTGGTGGTGCCGGTGGACGAGTCTTTCAACGCGAAGCGTCCTTCGATGTTGCTGCCGGTAACCCTTGGCCCGTTCACCCGGGTGGCCAAAGTGGTTGAAGGTGATCCAAAGGCTGCCGTTCTGATACTTGGCCATGGTGATACCACGAGCGCTGCTGCGGAGAGTCAGCAGTTGAGCAAGGATCGCGCACAATCCGTTGCGGCGATTTTCAGCCTCAGTGGTTTGCACAGCGATCGCCTGATGTTGCGTGGCATGGGTGGGCTAATGCCGCGTGCTGCCAATGACAGTGTCCGGGGCCGCGCCTTGAACCGCCGTGTGGAAATCATGCTGACGCAACGCACCACCATGCTGGCGTTGCTGAGCAAGTACAGCCAGTCAACCCCGCCAGCGGCAGAAATGGTCGCTGTGCCGGATGCCAAGCCTGCAGTTCCAGCCGTCGCCGCGAAAAAAGGCGCTTCATCGAAGAAGTCCGCAGCGTCCAAAAAGGCTGCATCGGCGAAGAAACCAGCGGCCAAGAAAGGATCCGCGAAAAAAGCGGCTCCAGCCAAAGCTGCTGCGCCGGCGAAGACTGCCGCACCGGCTGATCAGACCAAGAACTGATTCTTTAAGCAGAAGGAAAGCGCCATGACCCAAAGTCTGGCTGATATGCGCCGCGACTACACCCGCGATGGTTTGACCGAGGCCCACGCTCCGGCTGAGCCTTTCGCACTGTTCCATCAGTGGTTCGCTGAGGCGGTGAAAACCGAACAGCCGCCGGTCGAGGCGAACGCAATGACCCTGGCCACCGTCGATGAGGACGGCCGGCCGCATTGCCGCATTCTCCTGCTCAAGGGGCTGGACGAGCAGGGCTTTACCTTCTTCACCAACTACGATAGTGCCAAGGGGCAGCAATTGGCGGTGTGCCCGTTCGCTGCCATGACCTTTTTCTGGCCGACTCTGGAGCGCCAGGTGCGCATTGAAGGGCGGGTGGTCAAGGTCACGCCGCAGGAGTCCGATGCGTATTTCCAGGTGCGCCCGCTGGGCAGTCGCCTCGGTGCGTGGGCCTCACCGCAGAGCCAGGTGATTGCCGATCGCAAGGAGCTGGAAGGTTTGCTCAAGACTACCGAACAGCGCTTTAGCGACACTCAGCCCAATTGCCCGGAACATTGGGGCGGGTATCGCTTGTTGCCGGAACGTATCGAATTCTGGCAAGGCCGTGCGAGTCGTCTGCATGATCGGCTCAACTACCGTCTGCAAGGCAGCGACTGGGCACGCGAACGTCTGGCGCCTTAAGTGGTCTACTGATCGGGATAGCTTGCTGCGGCGGCCTGGAGCCAACGCGGCAAGTCCCGGCGTTTGATTTTATGCTCCTGGGCGCGAGCCAGCTGTTGCAGCATGAAGGTTCTTTTCTGCTCGTCGCCATTTGCCAGAGCCAACGCCAGGTCGCGATCCATCCAGCGTTTGATCCGTACGTATAGCCACCAGTGGAAGTACAGTCCGGCAACGGTGGTGACGACAATAATGAAGTAGTCCATGGAAATCCTTTAGCCAGCAGCGCACATCTTGAAAATTGACGCTACGGTGTGATGGGTTTTCAGGCACGCCTGTACTGCGCCTGAATGCGGCAAATTTTATCCGGGTGATGCAGTGACAGGCGTCAATCTGCGGAGTTTAATGAATACCTGTCCTTTGGAGTTGATGCTATGCGTAAGACTGTTCTGCTGGTTGCTTCTTTCACCACGATGGCGATGTTGCTCGGCGGCTGCCAGTCCAGCCTGACTGGTGACTCTTACTCCCGTGACGAAGCGCGTCGGGTGCAGACGATTCGCATGGGTACCATTGAATCCTTGCGTCCGGTGAAAATCGAAGGCACCAAGAGCCCGGTCGGCACTGCAGCCGGTGCGGTCGTTGGTGGTATTGGCGGTAGCTCTGTCGGCCACGGTAAAGGCAGCGCCGTTGCCGCCGTGGTCGGTGCAGTTGCCGGTGGCCTGCTGGGTTCGGCCGCCGAAGAAGGCCTGACCCGCACTCAGGGCGTGGAAATCACTGTTCGCGAAGACGACGGCAGCATGCGTGCCTACGTGCAGCAGGTTCAGGAAAACGAGGTTTTCCGGGTCGGCGAGCGTGTTCGTATCTCGATGGTTGGTGGCACCAGCCGCGTTTCCCATTAAGCATTACCCGCTAAAAACAAAACCCCGGCCAGGCAACTGGTCGGGGTTTTGTGTTTTCAGCCTTTGCAGCCCTCGACGCTCAGGATTGAAGCGAGGGGTTCTTGCGACTGGCCGCCGCCGTCATGGCATAACCCATCAGCGCCGCGAGTATGGAGCCGGTGAGGATGCCCATGCGGTCCATCCCGGCGTAATCGCTGCTGCCCGGCACAAATGCCAAGGACCCGACAAAGAGACTCATGGTGAAGCCGATCCCGCAGAGAATCGCCACACCGAACACCTGACCCCAGTTTGCACCGGTCGGCAGGGCCGCAATGCCGATCCTGACCGCCAGCCAGGTCAGGCCGAAGACGCCGATGGTTTTGCCCAGCAGCAAGCCAGTGGCGATGCCCATCGGCACATGGTGGGTGAAGCTTTCGAGATTGACGCCAGCCAGCGATACCCCGGCGTTGGCGAAGGCGAACAGCGGCAGGATGCCGAACGCGACCCACGGGTGCAGCGCGTGCTCCAGGCTCAGCAACGGCGAAGGTTCGGCGTTTTTGGTGCGCAGCGGAATGCAGAATGCCAGGGTCACCCCGGCCAGGGTCGCGTGGACACCACTCTTGAGTACACAGACCCAGAGGATCAGGCCGATGATCATATACGGCCCGAGCTTCACTACCCCTAGCCGGTTCATCGCCACCAGCGCCACCAGGCACGCCGCGGCCAGCATCAGCGACAGCGTGGACAGTGCGCCCGAGTAGAAGATCGCGATGACGATAATCGCCCCGAGGTCGTCGATGATCGCCAGGGTCATCAGGAACAGTTTCAGCGAGACCGGCACGCGTTTGCCCAGCAGGGCGAGTACACCAAGGGCGAAGGCGATGTCGGTGGCCATTGGAATGGCCCAGCCACCCAGCGCCGCCGGGTTGTCTTTGTTGAGGAACCAGTAGATCAGCGCCGGGACGACCATACCGCCGATAGCCGCAGCGCCCGGCAGGACGATCTGCGAAGGTTTCGACAGATGACCTTCGAGGACTTCGCGTTTGACTTCCAGGCCAATCAGCAGGAAGAACATCGCCATCAGTCCGTCGTTGATCCACAGCAGCAATGGTTTGGCGATTTTCAAGGCGCCGATCTGGGCGACCACAGGTGTGTCCAGCAGGCCGTTGTAAAGCCAGGACAGCGGTGAGTTGTTGATGATCAAAGCCAGAGCTGCAGCGGCAATCAATAACAGACCGCTGGCAGCTTCCAACTGAAAGAAACGTGTGAAAGTGCTACGCAGAGGCAAGGTCACTCTCCATCAATAGTTCAAAAGGCAGGACACCCTAACCCGTACGGTTGGTTGTTAAAACAAAAGTTATATTCTTTTTTGTTATATGCGCTGGGCAGGCGTTTTATTGGCCTGGAGCCTGGCAGTTGTGTATCTAATTGCGTCACGACTGCACCTGTGCGGTAGACAGGAAATTTCCTAAGCTTATCGACAGGGTCGAGACAGGGTCCGAACTGTTACCTGTTGTCACCGCCAGGTTTTCCCTGAGCCCCGATCACCTGAGCCGGGTGGATTTCATCTTCAGGCGCCATGCACGGCGCTCGATCCAGCGAGAAAAGACCATGAGCGACAACCGACAGTGGGCCCGCGAAGCCATCCGGATCATCGAAGCGGACTTTCAACGCAGCGCCGATACGCATTTGATCCCTTTGCCGCTCCCAGGTTTTCCGGGCATCGAGTTGTACTTCAAGGATGAGTCCAGTCACCCTACCGGCAGCCTCAAACATCGTCTGGCGCGCTCGTTGTTCCTCTATGCGTTGTGTAACGGCTGGCTCCAGCCGGGCGCACCGGTAATCGAGGCGTCCAGTGGTTCGACGGCGATTTCCGAGGCGTATTTCGCGCGCCTGCTGGGCTTGCCATTCATTGCCGTGATGCCTGCCACCACGTCCCAGGAAAAGATCGCGCAAATCGCTTTCTACGGCGGAAAAAGCCATTTGGTGCAGGACCCGACGCAGATCTACGCCGAGTCAGAACGTCTGGCCAGAGAGAGCGGTGGCCACTTCATCGACCAGTTCACCTACGCCGAGCGCGCCACTGACTGGCGGGCGAACAACAACATTGCCGAGTCGATATTCCAGCAATTGCGTTTTGAGCGTTACCCGGAGCCGAGCTGGCTGATTTCAAGCCCCGGCACGGGCGGCACGACGGCGACTCTCGGGCGCTATGTGCGTTATCGCCAACACTGCACCCGCGTACTTTGCGCCGACGCCGAGCGTTCGGTGTTTTTCGACTATTACCAGACCGGCGACGCCAGCCTGCGCCTGGACTGCGGTTCGCGAATCGAAGGCATCGGTCGGCCACGGGTCGAGGCGTCGTTCCTGCCCAAGGTGATCGATGCCATGGTCAAAGTGCCGGACGCCTTGTCCCTGGCGGCCATGCATTACCTGGCGCAGCGCCTGGGACGGCGTGTCGGCGGTTCCAGCGGCACCAACCTGATTGGCGCTGTGATGGCAGCACAGCACATGGTTGCAGCGGCGGAATCCGGGTCGATCGTGGCGATACTGTGTGATGGCGGCGAGCGCTATGCGACGACTTACTACGATCAGAATTGGCTGAAGGCTCAGGGGTACGAGCTGAGTGGCTTGATCGAGGCGGTCGCGGCGAGTGTCGAGCGTGGTGAAGCGTTGCCGGCCAGCGTATTGCGCGCGGGGATCTGACAAGGCCGGACTGATCGTTCCTGCGCTCTGCGTGGGAATGCCGCTATGGACGCTCTGCGTCCGCCCTTAGGTGACGCAGAGCGTCACCGGATGCATTCCCACGCGGGAGCGTGGGAACGATCCGTTCTACGACGGTTAAGCCTCGATCCCGAGGATATTACGCGCCACCGCTTCGGCGATCCGAATCCCGTCGACACCCGCCGACAGAATCCCGCCGGCATAGCCTGCACCTTCGCCGGCCGGGAACAGGCCTTTGACGTTCAAACTCTGCATCGACTCGTTACGAGTGATACGCAGCGGCGACGAGGTGCGGGTCTCGATCCCGGTCAGCACGGCGTCATGCAGGGAGTAACCCTTGATCTGTTTCTCGAACGCCGGCAAGGCTTCGCGAATGGCTTCGATGGCGAAGTCCGGCAATGCCAGCGCCAGATCACCCAATGCCACACCTGGCTTATAGGACGGCTCGACGCTGCCCAGAGCCGTGGACGGCTTGCCTGCGATGAAGTCGCCGACCAGTTGCGCCGGGGCTTCGTAGTTGCTGCCGCCGAGGGTGAAGGCGTGGGACTCAAGACGCTCCTGCAACTCGATACCGGCCAGCGGGCCGCCTGGGTAATCCACTTCAGGGGTGATACCGACCACTATCCCGGAGTTGGCGTTGCGCTCGTTGCGCGAGTACTGGCTCATGCCGTTGGTGACGACCCGATTCGGCTCGGACGTTGCAGCCACCACCGTGCCGCCCGGGCACATGCAGAAGCTGTAGACCGAGCGACCATTGCTGGCGTGGTGCACCAGCTTGTAGTCGGCGGCGCCGAGTTTTGGGTGACCGGCATACTTGCCCAAGCGTGCACTGTCGATCAGCGATTGCGGGTGTTCAATACGGAAACCCACCGAGAACGGCTTGGCTTCCATGTACACACCGCGGCCGTGAAGCATGCGGAAGGTGTCCCGGGCGCTATGGCCAAGGGCCAGGATTACATGTCTGGAGTGGATCTGTTCACCACTGGCCAGCTCCACGCCAGTGAGCTGGCCGTCCTCGATCAGCACATCGGTAACCCGTTGCTGAAAACGTATTTCGCCGCCCATGGCTTCGATCTGATGACGCATGTTTTCGACTACGCCGGTCAGACGGAACGTACCGATATGCGGTTTGCTGACGTAGAGAATTTCTTCCGGCGCACCGGCCTTGACGAACTCGTGCAGAACCTTGCGGCCGTGGTGTTTCGGATCCTTGATCTGGCTGTAAAGCTTGCCGTCGGAGAAGGTTCCCGCGCCACCCTCACCGAATTGCACATTGGACTCGGGGTTGAGTACGTTTTTGCGCCACAGACCCCAGGTATCCTTGGTGCGCTGACGAACTTCAGTGCCACGTTCAAGAATGATTGGCTTGAAGCCCATCTGCGCCAGCAGCAGCCCGGCGAAAATTCCGCACGGCCCGAAGCCGACCACAATCGGCCGCTCGCTCAGGTCCTGAGGGGCCTGGCCGACGGCTTTGTAGCTGACATCCGGTGCCGGGTTGACGTTACGGTCATCGGCGAACTTGTGCAGCAGCTTCGCCTCATCATGCACGCGCAGGTCGATGGTGTAGATGAAGCAGAGTTCGGAAGACTTCTTGCGCGCGTCGTAGCTGCGCTTGAACAAGGTGAAGTCGAGCAGGTCATCACTGGCGATGCCCAGGCGCTGCACGATGGCAGGCCGCAGGTCTTCTTCGGGATGGTCGATGGGCAGCTTGAGCTCGGTGATTCGTAACATGACGGGATCCGGTTCGCGGGGCGCACAAATGCGCCAAAGGCGTTTCACAAACCGGCGATTATAAGCCTCAAAGGGGCGTTCCAGTGAGGCTAAAACAGCAGCTCGTCGAATCAGTCGTTACGCGAACCACCAAAATACGCGCAGCCACGTTCTACTTGGCCATTGACCCGCAGCTCGGCGCTCATGAATTGAACGCTGCCGTGGGTGCTGTCGACGCAGCGCTGTGGCGAGATCCAGAGTTCAACGTGTTGGTCATTGGCTTCGCTACTGAGGTTGAAACGCCCATCACCGAGTTGTTCTTCCAGAAATGGCAACGCCAGCGCTGGCTGGCCGGCGCGCTCGATCACCATGCCCTTGGTATTGACCTTGACGTTCCAGTCGGGCGTGTTGCCGCTGGCGCGCAGGATCAGCCGCTGGAAGTTGGGGTCTTCGCAGGCCGCGCCCGAGCGTTCGATGCGGTATAGCTGCTGCACGTCGAGCCGGGCGCCAGCATCCGATGATTTGTCAGCGGCAACCCGGCCACGCACATCAGCGAAAATCTTGTGCTGCGTGCCCGCCAGCGTAGCGGCTTCTTGCAGGACGCTGGTGCTGCCGGTGTCATTGACGACATACAGTTTGTTTTCCTGGCACGGCTGAAACATCAGTTTGCCGTTGGCCATGCTGAGTTCACCCTGCATGCGGGTCAGGCCCGCCGTGGACGGTTTCTCAGGTTGGCTCTGGAGCAGCTGGCAACCGGCGAACAGAGGCAACAGGGCAAGCATCACTATGGAACGGGCAACACGCATCGAGTGGTCTCCTGACAAGTGCCGCCACGTTACTCAGGCATAGCGCACATCACAAGCCTGGCTTGGCATGAAGTCCGATACACCCGCGAATCCGCGGGTGTACCTGCTTTTGTAGACGCGGCCGAAGGTTCGGGCCGCGTTCGGACGATTGTTTGGGGGACCATTACCCCACGTGGTAGGTCTGCCCGGTCTGCAAGCCTTCGACACTTTTGGCGTAGGCCAGCGCCACATCGGCAGCTGGAACCGGTTTGAATCCGCGGAAGTACGGCGCATAGCTGCCCATGGCTTCGACCAGTACGTTCGGGCTGACCGAGTTGATGCGCAGGCCACGCGGCAATTCGATAGCCGCTGAGCGCACGAAACTGTCGAGGGCACCGTTGACCATGGCTGCCGAGCTGCCGGTACGAATCGGATCGTGGCTGAGGATGCCGGTGGTGAAGGTGAATGAGGCACCGTCATTGGCGAAGTCTCGGCCGATCAGCAGCAGGTTGACCTGGCCCATCAGTTTGTCTTGCAGGCCAAGGGCGAAGTCTTTTTCGGTCATGTTGGCCAGCGGCACGAAGTTGACGCTACCGGCGGCACAGATCAGCGCGTCGAAGTTACCGGTCTTTTCGAACAGTTTGTGGATTGATGCGCTGTCACTGATGTCGACCTGGAAATCACCGCTCTTGCGGCCGATGCGGATGACTTCGTGGCGCGGTGCCAGTTCGCGATCAATGGCTGAGCCCACGGTACCGCTGGCGCCAATCAGTAGAATTTTCATCGTGCTGTTCCTCAAAGGGTTGGACGAAGTTTCAGTTTAGTGTGGTTTTTTCCGTTGATAAGCGCGCTAATGGGCAACCTTTGGTTTTCAAATGGAAACAATCCATGAGCGAAATGGATGATCTGGCGGCGTTTGCGGTGTTGATCGAGGCCGGTAGTTTCACTCTGGCAGCGCAGCAATTGGGGTGTAGCAAAGGGCAGCTGTCCAAGCGCATCAGCCTGTTGGAGGCACGTTTCAGCGTGGTGCTGCTGCAGCGGACAACACGGCGCTTGAGCCTGACAGCGGCGGGTGCGGCGCTGTTGCCGCAAGCTCAGGCACTGGTGATTCAGGTAGAGCGCGCGCGTCAGGCCCTGGCACGTTTGAAGGACGATATGGCGGGGCCCGTGCGAATGACGGTGCCGGTGTCGTTGGGGGAGACTTTTTTCGATGGGCTGCTGCTCGAGTTTTCCCGGGAATATCCTGAGGTACAGATCGAACTTGATCTGAACAACAGCTATCACGATCTGTCGCGGGATGGCTTCGATCTGGCGATTCGTTCAGACGTGGCCAATGACCAGCGGCTGGTGGCCAAGCCGCTGCTGGCCTGGCACGAGATGACCTGCGCCAGCCCGGCTTATCTTGAACAGTTCGGCGAGCCGCAGACACCCTCGCAGCTGGCCGATCATCGCTGCCTGCTCAACAGTCATTACAGCGGCCGGGAAGAGTGGCTCTATCACCAGCAACATGAACTGTTGCGGGTGCGCGTCTCGGGGCCGTTCGCCAGCAACCACTACAACCTGTTGAAGAAGGCTGCGCTGGCCCATGCGGGGATCGCGCGCCTGCCTTCTTACTTGCTGCAGACGGAGCTGGCCGATGGCCGTTTGCGCTGGCTGTTGCGCGACTATCAGACCCGCAGCATGCCGATGTATCTGGTGCACCCGTATCAGGGCGGCCTGCCCAAGCGCACGCAGGTGTTAGCCGACTACCTGATAGGTTGGTTCAAGCGCAGTGGCGAAGCGCTGGACCGGCTTCAACGATAACGTTTGGCGATCAGCTGATCGATCGACAGCACGCCCGGACCTCCGGCCATCAGGTACAGCAGAATCGCTGCCCAGGTGCCGTGAGTCGGGTAGGCGTCCGGGTAGACAAAGGTTTGGATGGTCAGGGTCATGCCCAGCAGCGCCAGGGCCGAGAAGCGTGTAGCGAAGCCGACGAGGATCAGGATCGGGAAGAAGTGTTCGGCGAAGGCCGCCATGTGCGCCGCCAGTTCCGGTGACAGCAGCGGAACATGGTATTCGCTTTGGAACAACGGAATCGTCGAGTCTGCCAGGCGCGGTGTGCCCAGTTCAAAGGTGCCGGAAATCAGGTCCACGGCAAAACCCTCGACCTTGGTCTGGCCGGACTTCCAGAACACCGCCGCGATAGAAAAACGCGCAACGAAGGCGACCAGGCTGTGGGGGATCATGCCGAGCAGTTCGATGATCCGTTCAATCAGGCGGGCGATGGCATTCGGGTGTTCAGCGTGGGGGTTCATGGCGATACCTTGTCGTCTTCCAAGTGGGTGATGGCGTTGTGGCGGATCAGCAGCGCCAGGCACTGGCTCAGGTCGAACGCCGATGCAACGTCGAAGGCATCGGCCACGGCCTGCCCCAAAGGACAGTTGCTTTGCAGACGGTGGATGAAGGTCGCTGTGCCGACATCGATGGCGAAAACCTCGACTTGCAGGCCGTTACGCAGCACCAGGGCACTTTGCGCGTGATACGGCTCAAGGTTCTGGGGCGGTGCGTCAGTCTGATGGGCCGCCCACAACGCAACCACGGCGTACGCCGAGTTCAGCGTGAAGATTGAGGGATGCAAATGAATGCGTAGCGCTGCGAGGCTTTCGGGGGCGCCCATGGCTGCTGCAACCTGTGCAGGCTCGACGGTATCGGCATCCGCCGCGTGATAGGCCATCACCCGCAAGCGCTCCAGGCGTGCGACATCCGCCAGATAAGGCACCGAAGCGGCTGGGGCAAAGTGTTCGATGAAGTCGGCAAAGTCGCTGCCGTAGTCGTTGATCAACGGACTGGTCGGCGCAAATGTCTGCACATAGTGCTGGGCCATCGCCCGAAAGAACTCATCCCCGACCAGTTGCAAGACCACCGGATAACTGTCGGCCAAGGCGTTGATCAGCGAGCTTTGCACGTTGTTGCGGTACACCGCGAAGCGGCTATCCGGGTCAGCGCCGTTGGCGCTGAGCAACCCGTCAGGGCAGGGGCGTTGAGGATCAAGCAAGGCGGCGGCGAAATCGGCTTGAGTGCTCATCGGCGAACCTCGGAGTAACCCAGCAGCTCATCGGCCTGACGGGCCTCGGTGTGCAGCACGGAAAACGCAGGTACCTGATTGTCGCGCTCAATCAGCGTGGCAACCGGGCCAATGCGCTCCAGAGCGTGCGCGTACAACGTCCACACAGCGTTATCGATAGGGGCGCCGTGATCGTCGATCAGCAGGCGGTCGCCGAGGCTGTCGGTGTCTTCGGCAAACCCGGCCAGATGAATCTCGCCCACTGCGTGCAGCGGCAGTGCGTCGATGTAGGCCAACGGATCGCGTTGGTGATTGATGCAGGAGACGTAGACGTTGTTCACATCCAGCAGCAAGCCACAGCCGGTGCGGCGGATGACTTCAGCGATGAAGCATGTTTCTTCCATGCTGGAGCGCTGGAATTGCAGATACGTCGCCGGATTTTCCAGCAGCATGGGGCGTTTCAGGTGGTGCTGGACCTGGTCGATATGTTCGCAGACACGATTCAGAGTCGGTTCGTCATAGGCCAGCGGCAGCAGGTCATTGAGAAACACCGGGCCGTGGCTCGACCAGGCCAGGTGTTCGGAAAAGGACTGGGGTTGATAGCGCTCGATCAGTTTGGCGAGGCGGTCGAGGTGCTCGGTGTTCAATGAGCCTTCAGCGCCAATCGACAGGCCGACGCCATGCAGCGACAGCGGGTACTGCTCGCGGATCAATCCCAGGTAGTGATGAAACGGGCCGCCGGCGACCATGTAGTTTTCAGCGTGGACTTCGAAGAAACCGATGTCCGGGCGAATACCGAGTACTTCACCGAAGTGCCCGGTCTTGAGCCCCAGCCCCGCGCGGGGCGGGAGTTCGGACGCCAATGCCTGAGTGTGAGGATGTACGCTGTGCAGCAATGAAGTGGTCATCATCAACACTCAGGCAGAGGTGGGGTTACGACTTGGCTTTGTAGGCGGCCAGTTGACCGAAGCCGGTCGGTGAGGTCGGGCTGGCAGTCTTCTCGCAAGTGCCTTTAGGTACCAGCTTGAAGTGGTTGCTCTCGTAGTCGACTTTCGAGGTGCCGGCACAGGTGGTGCCAGCGCCTGCGGCGCAATCGTTTTTACCTTTCATGGCGACGCCAAAGCATTTTTCCATTTCATCGGCCGCGTGTGCAGTGGTTGGCATGGCGGCAATGCTCAATGCAGAACCGAGGGCCAGAGCAAGGGCGGCGGCGGACAGGGTGCGAGTGGTAGCAGTCATGATGTTTCTCCAGTAATGGGCTTGGTCAAGGAAGCGTTTGCGCTTACTTACCCTAGTAGAGCCAGGTCATTCGCGTTCGTTACAGCGTGGCAAAAAATAATTGGTTCACACAAAAAAATGTGGGAGCGAGCTTGCTCGCGATGAGGGCCTGACAGTCAACATTGACGTTGCCTGACAGTCCGCCATCGCGAGCAAGCTCGCTCCCACATAGGCCGTTTTTTATGATTGCAGCAATGCTTAGCCGCCCAGATAGGCTTCGCGCACTTTTGGATCAGTCAGCAAGGCTTCACCGGTACCTTGCATCACCACCCGGCCGTTTTCCAGTACGTAGGCGCGGTCGGCGATCTTCAACGCCTGGTTGGCGTTCTGTTCCACCAGGAACACCGTCACGCCATCGCGGCGCAGCTGTTCGATGATGTCGAAGATCTGCTGGATGATGATTGGCGCCAGACCCAGCGACGGCTCATCGAGCAGCAGCAGCTTGGGCTTGCTCATCAGTGCACGGCCGATGGCGAGCATCTGCTGTTCGCCACCGGACATGGTGCCACCGCGCTGCATGAAGCGTTCCTTGAGTCGCGGGAACAGGCCCAGGACCTTGTCCATCTGCTCCTGGTAATCGCCCTTGTCGGTGAAAAAACCGCCCATGGAGAGGTTTTCTTCCACTGTCAGACGGGCAAACACCCGGCGACCTTCCGGGACCACTGCGATGCTTTTACGCATGATATGTGAGGAGTCCTGGCCGACCAGTTCTTCGCCCATGTAGCGAATGCTGCCGCTATGGGCTTGCGGCGAACCGCACAGGGTCATCAGCAGGGTGGATTTGCCGGCGCCGTTGGCACCGATCAAGGTCACAATCTCGCCCTGGCGGACTTCGACGTTGACGTTGTGCAGGGCCTGGATCTTGCCATAGAAGGTGGAAACGTTATCGAACTGCAGCATTTACGCTTCCCCCAGGTAGGCTTTGATCACTTCAGGGTTGTCCCGGATCTGGTCCGGTGTACCGTTGGCCAGAGGCGTGCCCTGGTTGATCACGAAAATGTGGTCGGAGATGCTCATGACCAGTTTCATGTCGTGTTCGATCAGCAGCACGGTCACGTCATGCTCTTCACGCAGGGTGCCGATCAGCGCCTTGAGGTCGTCGGTTTCCCGCGGGTTGAGGCCGGCGGCCGGTTCGTCGAGCATGAGGATGCTTGGACGGGTCATCATGCAGCGGGCGATTTCCAGACGGCGCTGCTGACCATACGCCAGGGTGCCGGCCGGTCGGTTGGCGAACTCCTTGAGGTTGACCTTGTCGAGCCAGAACTCGGCGTATTCCATGGCCTCGCGTTCGCTGCGGCGAAACGCTGGCGTCTTGAACAGACCCGCCAGGAAGTTGGTATTCAGGTGCCGGTGCTGAGCAATCAGCAGGTTTTCCACGGCGGTCATTTCCTTGAACAACCGCACGTTCTGGAAGGTCCGCACCACGCCTTTACCGGCGATCTTGTGGCCGGGCAGGCCTTCGATCGCTTCACCGTTGAGCCGGATGGTGCCGGCGGTTGGCTGGTAGAAACCGGTCAGGCAGTTGAACACGGTGGTCTTGCCGGCGCCGTTAGGGCCGATCATCGACACCACCTGCTTCTCTTTCACGCTCAGGGCTACACCATTGACCGCCAACAATCCGCCAAAGCGCATGCTCAGGCCATCTACTTTCAGAATCTCTCTGCTCATTTACGCAGCTCCATGTGAGGACGTTGCATGGGCAGCAGGCCTTGTGGACGCCAGATCATCATCAGCACCATCAAGGCGCCGAACATCAACATGCGGTATTCGCTGAAGTCACGCATCAGCTCGGGCAACAGGATCATCACGACAGCCGCGAGGACCACGCCCAATTGCGAGCCCATGCCGCCCAATACCACGATGGCGAGGATGGTGGCCGATTCGATGAAGGTGAATGACTCCGGCGTGACCAGACCCTGACGTGCGGCGAAGAAGCTGCCAGCAAAACCGGCGAAGCAGGCACCGAGGGTGAAGGCCGACAGCTTGATCACGGTCGGGTTCAGGCCCAGGGCACGGCAGGCGATTTCGTCTTCACGCAGCGCTTCCCAGGCACGGCCGATCGGCATGCGCAGCAGGCGGTTGATCACGAACAGCGCGAACAGCGCCAGCAACAACGCCACCAGGTAGAGGAAAACCACCTTGCTGACCGGGTTGTAAGTCAGGCCGAAGAACTCGTGGAAGGTCTGCATGCCTTCAGCGGCCGTTCTTTCGAAGCTCAGGCCGAACAGCGTCGGCTTGGGAATGTTGCTGATGCCGTTCGGTCCGCCAGTGAGGCCCGTCAGGTTACGCAGGAACAGACGGATGATCTCGCCAAAGCCCAGGGTCACGATCGCCAGATAGTCACCGCGCAGACGCAGCACCGGAAAGCCCAGCAAGAAGCCGAAGGTCGCAGACATCAGTCCGGCGATGGGCAGGCAGATCCAGAAACTCAGACCGTAGTAGTGCGACAGCAGCGCATAGCTGTAGGCGCCCACGGCGTAGAAACCGACGTAGCCCAGATCGAGCAGCCCCGCCAGACCGACCACGATGTTCAGGCCCAGGCCGAGCAGCACATAGATCAGGATCAGCGTGGCGATATCCACCGCTCCGCGCGAGCCGAAGAACGGCCACACCAGTGCAACGGCAATCAACGCCATGATGAACCAGCGCTGGGTGCTGGGCAGGGTCAGGAAGTGGCTCGCGCTGGCCGGGATCAACTTGCCTTTGGGCACGGACCGCATGGCGGCCGTGTATTGGCGGTCGAACAGCACGCGCAGGAACATCAGCACCGAGCAGGCGGCGATGATGATCAGCGTGGAGGTAGTGGCACCCTGCACTTCGAGGTTGATGCCGGCGATGGACAGTTTCAGACCGAGTACCGGATAGGCCACGGCCCAGACCAGCAGGGCGCTGAACAGCGCCTGTTTAAGATTCCTGATCATACTTTCTCAACCTCCGGACGGCCCAGCAGGCCGGTTGGCCGGAATAACAACACCAGAACCAGAAGGCCGAAAGCCACCACGTCCTTGTACTGGTCACCGAATACATCGGCGCCGAATGCTTCGGCTACCCCGAGCACCAGACCACCGAGCATGGCGCCCGGAATGCTGCCGATGCCGCCCAGAACCGCCGCGGTAAAGGCCTTGAGGCCCACCAGGAATCCGGAGTTCGGGTTGATCACGCCATACTGCATGCTCAGTAGTACAGCCGCCACGGCGGCCAGGGCCGCACCGATGACGAAGGTCAGGGCGATGATGTTGTTGGTGTTGATGCCCAGCAGGTTGGCCATCTTGATGTCTTCGGCACAGGCCCGGCAGGCCCGACCCAGACGTGAACGCGAGATGAACGCGGTGAGGCAGAGCATCACCACCAGGGTCACGATGAACACCAGGATCTGCATGTAGGAGATCAGCACTTCCTGTGCACCGCCCGGACCGAAGCTGAAGCTGCCTGGAATCAGGTTGGGGATTGATTTGTCCTTGGAGTCCTGCGAGAGCAGTACGGAGTTTTGCAGGAAGATCGACATGCCGATGGCCGAGATCAGCGGGATCAACCGGTTACTGCCCCGTAGAGGGCGGTAGGCGATCCGTTCGATGCTGTAGCCGTAGGCACTGGTTACAACGATGGTCGCCAGGAAGGCGGCGGTCATCAACAACGGCAGAGAATGGATACCCAGCATGGCCAGTCCGGCAAGGACGATGAAGGCCACGTAGGAACCAATCATGTAGACCTCGCCATGGGCGAAGTTAATCATTCCAATAATGCCGTAAACCATTGTGTAGCCAATGGCTATCAAGGCATAGGTGCTGCCAATGGTCAGACCATTAACCAGCTGTTGGAAGAAGTGATAGATCTCAGGCATTACAACGCTCCTAAAAACCTGATACGCATTTCACTGGTGGAGTCATGTTCCGGCCCGGGCTGTGTGGTCTGTGGCCACCTTCGCACGAGCGTTTGCCAGCGAACCGCTGGTGACGGTTTTAAGATTTTCAGGTAAGTCAGTTCCCGGATCGCGGGACCCTGACCCATTAACCTCGTAAAACAAAGCCCACTGCTTGCGCAGTGGGCTCTACTACTCAGGGAGCCAGGTTACTGAGGCGAAACTTCAGTTTTAGGTTTGCCGAAGTGCCACTGGTAGACCACGAACTTGAAGTTCTTCAGGTCGCCCTTGTCGTCGAACGACAGGTCGCCGGTCGGAGTCTTGAAGGTGCCGGCGCGGATAGCGGCGGCCACTTTGGCAGTGTCTTCGCTCTTCGCTGCCTTGATGCCTTCAGCGATCACTTCGACTGCCGAGTAGGCCGGGAACACGAACGGACCGGTCGGGTCCAGCTTCTTGGCGGCGAACGCGTCAACCAGCGCCTTGTTGGCCGGGTCCTGGTCGAAAGACTTCGGCAAGGTCACCAGCAGGCCTTCGGAAGCGTCCTGGGCGATCTGCGAGATGGAGTCGTTGCCGACGCCTTCCGGCCCCATGAACTTGGCGTTCAGGCCTTTTTCCTTGGACTGACGCAGGATCAGGCCCAGTTCCGGGTGGTAGCCGCCGTAGTAGACGAAGTCGACGTTGGCTTGCTTGAGCTTCTGGATGATCGAGGAGAAGTCCTTGTCACCGGCGTTGAGGCCTTCGAACACGGCAACCTTGACGCCTTTGCCTTCAAGGGTTTTCTTCACGGCGGTGGCGATGCCTTCACCGTACTGCTGTTTATCGTGCAGCACGGCAACGATTTTCGGCTTGATGTGGTCGGCGATGTAGTTGCCGGCGGCAGGGCCCTGGGCACTGTCCAGACCGATGGTGCGGAACACCAGTTTATAACCACGGGTGGTGATGTCCGGGTTGGTGGCGGCCGGGGTGATCATGATCACGCCTTCGTCTTCGTAGATGTCCGAAGCCGGTTGAGTGGAGCTGGAGCACAGGTGGCCGACAACGAATTTAACACCATCGTTGACCACTTTGTTGGCGACGGCCACGGCTTGTTTAGGGTCGCACGCGTCGTCGTATTCCTTGGCTTCGAGCATCTTGCCGTCGACACCGCCCTTGGCGTTGATCTGCTCGATGGCCATTTTGGCACCGTTGAACTGCATGTCGCCGTATTGAGTGACCGGGCCGGTTTTAGGGCCGGCGATGCCGATCTTGATGGTCTCAGCTGCGAACGAATGGCTGGCAACCCCGGCCAGAACCATAGCGGCAAACAGTCTGGAAATCTGCTTAGTAGCCTTATTCATAGTGCTCCACTCTTGCTGTTGTAGTTTTTATAGTCCTGGCGGCCATAGCTGCAGAACCGGATTAGATAGTTTGAGTATCTCTCCGGAAATGCCCCCGGCAACTGTACCGGTACAGTGTAGAGCGCCGGTCATTCGCTTGGAAAGCTGGCTGCTGGGGGCAAAACCCGGGTATGTCGCTTAATTGACAGAAAAAGACAGAATTGCGGCGGGGATTTTGCCTGAATTGAGCGGCAATCCTTGGCATTCCTGAACTTTTCGATCAGTCACTCATTTGCAACTGGGTTTTTCTGCCTGGTCACCGGCGTTATCATTGCGCCGATTTTTTTCCTGGTGAGACCCATGACTCAAGAACCTAGCACCCTCTATGCCAAACTGCTTGGAGAAACCGCATCGATTACCTGGAAGGAGCTTGAGCCGTTCTTTGCCAAGGGTGCCCTATTGTGGGTCGATACCTCTCTGGATTTGATCGCAGTTGCAGAGGCGGTGGCCGAGAATCAGGCCGAGAAAGTGGCTGCCTGGTTGACCAGTGATGTGCTTGCGAAGGTGTCTGCGTCGCGGGCCCAGGATCTTCTGGAGCGCGATCCACAGCTGTGGGCAGTGGTCGTTTCGCCCTGGATTTTGATCCAGGAAAGGGCGCGGCCCTGAATGATCGCACCAGATTGGTGCCGTCATTCGGAGCGTAAAAGTGTGTAGGTGAGTAACCGCGATCTGAGTGATGGCACGGTGCCGTAGAGAAACGCCCCATCTGATCGAGGCTGGCGGTAAAAATACTGAGGGGCGGAACAGTTGGCGGAACAAAGCCAGTGTCGCTTAATTGTTTCAGGTTGTGAGCAACTGGCAAAGCATGCCGGTCGCAGCTGTTAGCGCAGACATTGAGCGTCGTCGGATTGCCCATGGGGGGCGAATCGACCGTTTGCCGATCAATGTATAAAAGTGCAGTCGCATAGCCGTGCATCGCCAGAATCCCTCAGTCTTTTGTCTTTGTTTTTATTGGGGCGGACTGTAGAAAAAGCCGGCAAATACTGGCTCTGGGCGGCGAATGGGGCAATGGTCAAAGCCCTCAATCTGGTTGACTGGTTTGGCCAAAGTGCGAGTGAGTGTGCCTGTAGAGATCGTTCCCACGCTCTGCGCGGGAACGCCTCATTGGACGCTCCGCGTCCGTCTCAGCGGTGACGCAGAGCGTCACGGTATGCATTCCCGCGCGGGAGCGTGGGAACGATCAATCGCGCGATTTCAGCTGGCCGTCTTGCCCGTATGGTTATTCAGAGAAATAACCTTGGTCTTGCCGATGCGATGGCGATAGATCTCGCGAAGGTACTTGATGGCCTTTTTCACGCAATCGCGAGACAGGCGGATGTCATTGATCGAGACGAACTTGTCCTTGTCGTTGATCAGCTCGCGGTACTTTTTCTCATACATCGGCTTGATCGCGTACCAGTTGGTATCGAGGATTTTTGCCGGGTTTTCGAATTCGTTGAGCAGATCGTCGATGAGGTCTTCGTCGAACGCTTCATTGATGATGAAGTCCAGGATCGAGTTGTCCAGCGTGTCATCGAAACGGTACGGATTACGCGCAAAGCACCGCTTGATGAAGGCCACGATCAAGGTCAGGAAGTCGTCGGAGAGGCACGGGCTCTTGGCGATCAACGTGGTCAGCGACAAGTTGGCCGAGGCACCGATCACCAGGGCATAACGCTTGAGCGTGGTGTTGGGGAACAGGCTGTTGAGGTGGGTCTTCAACCGGTTCAGATCCATGTACGACAGCTTGTAATCCTTGGGCAAGGATACGATCGATACCACCGAGGAGCAGTTCTTGAAGAAGTGCAGATCGTGCAGCGCCGCAGCGTCGTAACCCGAATTCTTGTACTGCTCCAGCGACGCGCGATAGCGCTTGGATTCGATCGGCAGCAGGCTGATGCCTTCGATGGCCTGGGTAACCTTGTTGAAGTGCGGCAAGTCGATGGAGCGGAAGAACAGGTCGTCGATGTTCAGACGTTGCGGCTCTTTCTCGAAGACTTTGAATTTGTCGCTCGACGGCGCCGGGGATTCCGGTACCACGGATTCCGCGTAGGCAATGGCCACCGGGCCGGCCAGACTCATGAACAGATCGTTGGCGTCCAGGCGAATGGTTTCGCCAATGTCGATACCGGCCCGACGGAAGTAGTTCTGGTCGTAGTCGGTGGTCACGGCCTGGGCGGTGAGAATGTTGAAAATCTGCTGAGAGATGTACTGGTTGGCGTGCTTTTCCATGGCATTGACATCAATGTTCTGGATGTTGCCATCATCGCTTTCCTCGGCGTAACGCATGATGTCGTTGGAGATCAGCATCATTGCGTTCCACGGACGGATCCGGCCCATGACGCTGGCTTCACTGCTGTCTTCATTGTCGAAGTTGTAGGAGAAGTCCCATTCCTCCGACAGGTATTTGCAAAGCAAACGACCGGCGTTGATGTGCAGCGCTTCGGACATTTCACTGCGGTGATCGGAAATGTTCGGCAGTACGCAAATGCCGCTGGTGAAGATCGGCTCGAATACGAAGGAGTGGCCGCTCTTGCTGTCATGTTCGTCCACCGGTTTGGTGTCGAACGTCTTGTTCATGTACGAGTATTGCTGGGCCAGGCCGAACTCCGAGGCCATGCCCGAGCCCGTACCGCCGCCTGCGCTGAAGATCGAGAAGTACAGGCGCGACTGGTTGGCCTTGATCCCGCAAGAGTCGATCAGGTAGGAGTGGATCATCTTCCAGTCGGGGCTTGAAAAGCGCTGGGTGTCCTTGTTGAGGATGATCTTCGCCAGGTACTGACCGAGGATCGGTGCGTTACCGGCGCCGCCTGCGTGGACTTCCGAAAGGTCCATGATTTTCATTTTGCTGTAGTCGCGCAGGAATCCGCTTTTTTCGCCTTTACGGGAAAAACGGATGCGACCGGCAATGTCTTTGTCCAGGTCGCCCAGCATGACCAATGGCTCGACCAGGAACACCGGTTTGGTGGCTTTGTTCGGGCCCAGGCGCAGGTTGTTACGGATCCACTGCGCAGGGCTGTAGCCCTTGTCGGCGTAAGGCTTGTCTTCGTTGTTGAATTCGTTCAGGTAGAACTTGCGGGCGTTGTACACCAGCTCCGCTACGTCCAGCGCAATGTTCGATCCGCAGCGACCCAGGCCGATCAGGCAGACCGAAGGAAATTCCTGTTCGCGGCGCAGTTCGCTGTCGTCTTCAAGGTGCGGTGCACGCGGGAACACCATGTCGCGCAGGCCATCGAGGTTGTCGAGGATGCGATCGGTATTGGTCTCGGTGTAGTACAGGTACTGTTGGCTGGCGAGGGGACGCGGGCTGGTCAATGGCTTCGACCCTGAGGGTTTATCCGGGGATATGAGCGTCAATTCGGATATATCGTTGGCAGGGTTGTTTTTAGAAGTCATTGTGCGCCACGTACTTGGACTGGTCGGTTCGGTGACGAGATGTCATCGAGCCATCACGGAATGGGATCTTGCGACTTTACAGTGCGACTTTGACCCGAGCGATAGGGTTTAACCTTAGGTACGCCAGGGGGAATCCTTTCCTGAATCATGTTGAATCGGCCAATATTCGGCGTTCTTTAATTGGGCAGGAGTAATTTATGAGTGCTGAGTTACCTTCCCTGGCGTTTGCCGGCATCGGTTTGATGGGCTTGCCGATGTGCCGACGATTGTTGGCAGCGGGCTATCCGCTGACAGTGTGGAATCGCAATCCGCAAAAATGCGCGCCGCTGGTCGAGGCCGGAGCGCAGCAAGTCTCCACACCTGCTGAACTGTGCCAGCAGGCCGATGTGGTGATGCTGTGCCTGGCCGATACGGCTGTGGTGCGAGAGGTGGTGTTCGGCACGGCTGGCGTGGCACAGGGGGCAATGGCCGGGAAATTGCTGGTGGACTTCTCCAGTCTGGAGCCGACCGCCACCCGGGAAATGGCCGCACAGTTGCTGAGCGCGACGGGCATGAGCTGGCTGGATGCGCCGGTCTCGGGCGGTACCTCGGGGGCCGAGTCAGGCAGCCTGGCGATCATGGTCGGTGGCGATGCGGCGGATCTTGAGCGCGTGCGGCCAATCCTCTCGAGCCTGGGGCAGCGGGTCACTCACATGGGCGCTGTTGGCGCGGGTCAGGTGACCAAGGCTTGCAATCAGATGATTGTCGCGTGCAATGCGCTGGTGATCGCTGAGGTAGTGGCCCTGGCGGAGCGCTCGGGTGTCGATGCAAGGTTGATCGCCGAGGCGTTGGCCGGTGGTTTTGCCGATTCCAGACCGCTGCAGATCCTTGCCCCGCAAATGGCTGAAAGCCGTTTCGAACCGGTGAAATGGCACGTGCGCACATTACTCAAGGACCTGGACACGGCAGTGAAATTTTCCCGCGAGCAGGGTTCGGCAACGCCCATCAGCGGACTGGCTGCACAGCTGATGCGCCTGCATGGTGGCCAAGGCTATCTGGAAAAAGATCCCGCGACGTTAGTCCATCTGTACCGCGAGCAACGTTCAGAAGATTGAGGGTGGCCGGACAGTGGTGTTTACGCTGGTTGATTTCGTTTAGCACCGGGCCCAACTCATCCAGCGCAATCGGGCGGCTCACCAGGTAGCCTTGAACGAAATCGCAACCGTAATGGTTGAGGAATTCGTATTGCTGCTCGGTTTCGACACCTTCGGTGACCACCTGCAAATGCAGGGTATGGGCCATGACGATAATGGCCTGGACGATCTCCATGTCCTGGGTCGACTCAGGGATGTCCTGGATGAAGGAACGGTCGATTTTCAAGGTGTTCAGCGGTAAGCGCTTGAGATAGGCCAGGGACGAATAACCCGTGCCGAAATCGTCGATCGACAGCGAGACGCCGAGGGCGCGAATCTGGCGCAGCAGCACCTGTGTGTTGGCGATACTGCCCATCAGGGCGTTTTCGGTGACCTCCAGTTCCAGCCGTTGCGGGGCAACGCCGGCGGCTCGTAACGCACTTTCGATTTCATCGACGAGTTCTTCGCGGGCCAGGTTCAGGGCCGAGCAGTTCACGGCGATTTTCAGCTCTTCACAGCCATGCCTGGAAAGCGTACTCAAGTCCTTGCAGGCTTTGCGCAGGACCCAATTGTCCAGCACAGCGATCAGTCCGTTGGCTTGGGCAATGCCAATGAACCGATCGGGCGCCAGCAAGCCGTACACCGGATGTTGCCAGCGAACCAGCGCCTCAAGCTTGGTGACCTGACCGCTTTTGAGGTCAAGTATCGGTTGGTAATAAAGCGTCAGTCCGGAGTCATCGCGCAGTGCGTTGCGCAGCTCTTCTTCGAGTTGCAGTTCGAGGGTGGCCTTGGTTTTCAGGTTGGAACTGAAGAAGTGCAAGCCATTGCGACCGTTGCCTTTGGATTGATACAGCGCCAGGTCAGCATTTTTCAGTAGCTCCTCGCAGGTCTTTCCATCGTCGGGAAACAGGCTGATACCGATGCTGGTGGTCATGACCATGCGCCGCCCGGCCAACTCGATGGGCTCCTTCATTTTTTGCATGATGCGTTGTGCCATGTGCCGTGCTTCATCGCGATTGTGAAGGCTGATCAGGATGCAGAATTCGTCACCGCCAAAGCGCGCAACCACATCGTCATGGCTGCGGGTCGCGTTTTTGATGTGGCTGGCGATGACTTTCAGCAACTCGTCGCCGGCGTCATGACCGAGGCTGTCGTTGATGCGCTTGAAGTGATCGATATCCAGAAAGATCACCGCCAGCATGCCGCCGCCGGTGCTTTTCTCGATGATTTTCTCGGCGAAGATCTGGTTGAAACCGCGGCGATTGATCAGGT
This sequence comes from Pseudomonas sp. GW821-FHT07G10, assembly GCF_059418545.1. Classification (NCBI taxonomy): domain Bacteria; kingdom Pseudomonadati; phylum Pseudomonadota; class Gammaproteobacteria; order Pseudomonadales; family Pseudomonadaceae; genus Pseudomonas; species Pseudomonas sp. GW821-FHT07G10. Next base: position 29,892 of record NZ_JBWKQB010000044.1, read on the forward strand.
TGGTCAAGGGGTCGTAATGGGCCACTTGCTGCAACGACATGCGAGCCTGATCCAGTTGGCTGAGCAGCGCGTTGACCCGGCAAAGGTCGTGCTCCTTGTTTTGCAGTTTTTTGTCGGCCAGTGCGGCGCTGATACTGCTGCCGGTGATCAGCAGGGTGATGACGGCAACAGTCAGGCCCAGCTGCATGTGGTTGTTGTCGATGGAGAGTTGCTGGAGAGCCCCGACGGGCAGCACGAGGGACAGTGACCACATGCCTGTGTAGTGCATGCAGACGATTCCGGCTCCCAGGAGCAGGCTGGCGGTGCATTTGAGCAATTGGTGGAGCATGCCGCTGCCATTGCGCAGATAACGCGAGAGCAACAAGGCTGCGAGGCTGGCGCCAATGGCGATCACGATGGATAAGCCAAACAGCGTGGGTTGGTAGTAGGCAGTCGCATTCGAGTTCATCGCTGCCATGCCTGTGTAGTGCATGGTGCTGATCCCCAGGCCCATCCACACCGACGCTTGCACGTACTGCCTGATACGCAGGTGCGCGTGACTGAGGGTATTCATCGCCAGCAACGATGCAATCAAGGCGATCAGTAGCGAGAAAAGGGTAATCGGCAGATCGTAATGGATTTCAATCGGTGCCTGGAACGCCAGCATGCTGATGAAGTGTGTGGCCCAGATACCACCGGCCAGACAGCATGTTCCGACCCCGCGCCAGAGTCGTTGGGAGGCGGGTTTTTCCACGTGGCCAACCCGTTCGGCCACGTCCACAACGGCGAAGCTGGCCGCACATGCGACCAGGTAAGCGAACAGCACCAGAAAGGGGTTATGAGTGCAATTAAGTACTACCTGTCCACTCTCTGGAAGCTCGGCAATAAAATGCAAACCAAGCCAATCCATAGCATGCCCCGTCACTGTGTCATCCCGCGTGAGTGCCATAGCCACTGGCGAATGCCTGGAGTATAGAGGGCGTGCACAGACCGCAAGCGGTAGTGGCACATTAATGTCAATGATTTTGTAATAGGCTCAAGAGCGTTTCGGAATAAGCCGGTGCGAGGCCTGCTGCGGCCTCCATAGGCGGGTATCAGCCTTGCGAATCATTACAGACAGCCCAGGCAGGGCTGATAGATTGCTGATTCCGGGCTCGGATGCCGCTGGCAGTGAAGCCTCAATAACAATAAAAGAGACGGACCCATGCACTGACTTTCTTAGATAGATCGTTCCCACGCTCCTGCGTGGGAATGCCGCCATGGACGCTCTGCGTCCGCTTTGGGGGTGACGCAGAGCGTCACGGGATGCATTCCCACGCAGAGCGTGGGAACGATCTACGGACGGTTTTTTACTGAGTAATAAAAAGGCCCGCATTACGCGAGCCTGTTTTTTCGGGGGATGAAGAGGGCTAATCAGCCCGCCACCAGCACCCGAATCGCTTCCAGACGCAATGCCGCTTTGTCGAGCATGGCCAGGCCTTGCTCGCGTTGCCGGCGCAGGGCGACCAGCTCGCTGTCGCGCACAGTCGGGTTGACCGCTTGCAACGCGGTCAGACGCGCCAGTTCTTCGTCGGTATCGGCAGCCAGACGACGTTGCGCTTCAGCAACCCGTTCGGCGTGGCGAGGCGTGATCTTCTCTTCGCCAGCGTTGATCCTTGGCGTCAGCTGATCGCGCTGGGCCTGGACAAACTTGTTGGCGCTGGCTCGTGGCACGCTTTCCAACTGGTCGTTCAAGGTCTCGAAGGAAACCCGTGTCGACAAGTCATTGCCATTGGTATCGAGCAGGCAGCGCAGGGCGGCCGGCGGCAGGTAACGACCCAGTTGCAGCGAGCGTGGGGCAACCACTTCGCTGACGTAGAGCAGTTCCAGCAATACGGTGCCTGGTTTGAGCGCCTTGTTCTTGATCAGCGCGACAGCGGTGTTGCCCATCGAACCGGACAGCACCAGGTCCATGCCGCCTTGCACCATCGGGTGTTCCCAGGTAATGAACTGCATGTCTTCGCGAGACAGCGCCTGGTTGCGGTCGTAGGTGATGGTCACGCCTTCATCGTCGCCCAGCGGGAAGCTGGCATCGAGCATTTTTTCGCTTGGTTTGAGGATCAGGGCGTTTTCCGAATGGTCTTCGCTGTCGATGCCAAAGGCGTCGAACAGGGTTTCCATGTAGATCGGCAGGGCGAACTGATCGTCCTGTTCGAAGATCGCCTCGACCAGCGCATCACCTTCGCCGGCGCCACCGGAGTTGAGCTCCAGCAAACGGTCGCGACCGGTGTGCAGCTCGCTTTCCAGATGCTCGCGGGCTGCGCGCGCTTCGTCGATCAGGGCTTGCCATTCGCCGTCATCGGCGCTTTCGAGCAGCGGCAGCAGGCGCGGGCCGAACTGATGCTGCAGGGCGTTGCCGGTCGGGCAGGTATTGAGGAAGGCATTCAGCGCTTCGTGGTACCACTGGAACAAGCGCTCTTGCGGGCTGGTTTCCAGGTATGGCACGTGCAGCTCGATGACGTGTTTCTGGCCGATCCGGTCCAGACGGCCGATCCGCTGTTCCAGCAGGTCCGGGTGCGACGGCAGATCGAACAACACCAGATGATGGGAGAACTGGAAGTTGCGGCCTTCACTGCCGATTTCCGAACAGATCAGTACCTGAGCGCCGAACTCTTCATCGGCGAAGTAGGCCGCAGCGCGGTCACGCTCCAGGATATTCATGCCTTCATGGAAGACCGTGGCCGGGATGCCGGAGCGCACGCGCAGGGCATCTTCCAGGTCCATTGCGGTTTCGGCGTGGGCGCAAATCACCAGTACTTTGGTGCGCTTGAGCATCTTCAATGTGTCGATCAGCCATTCGACCCGCGGGTCGAAGCGCCACCAGCGCTCTTCTTCGTTGGCGTCCGGCTGGGCCTGGAAACTGACTTCCGGGTACAGCTCGGCGTGATCGCCCAGCGGCAGCTCGAGGTATTCGTCCGGGCACGGCAGCGGGTACGGATGCAGCTTGCGCTCCGGGAAGCCCTGTACGGCGGCGCGGGTGTTGCGAAACAGTACGCGGCCGGTGCCGTGGCGGTCCAGCAGCTCACGGACCAGACGGGCGCTGGCTTCAGCGTCTCCATCGTTGACGGCGGCGAGCAGGGCTTCACCTTCGTCGCCGAGGAATCCTTGAATGGTTTTGTGCGCGGCCGGGGACAAGCGGCCATGATCCAGCAGCTCCTGAACGGCTTCGGCCACCGGGCGATAGTTATCGCTTTCGGCGCGGAACGCGTTCAGGTCATGGAAACGGTTCGGATCGAGCAGGCGCAGACGAGCGAAGTGGCTGTCCTGACCCAGCTGCTCCGGGGTTGCGGTGAGCAGCAAAATGCCGGGAATGACTTCAGCCAGTTGCTCGACCAGTGCGTATTCCGGGCTGACCTGGTCTTCGTGCCAGACCAGATGGTGGGCTTCGTCGACTACCATCAGGTCCCAGCCGGCAGCGAACAGCGCGTCCTGAGCCTTCTCGTCTTCAACCAGCCACTCCAGCGCCACCAGCGCCAGTTGAGTGTCTTCGAACGGGTTGGCAGCATCGCTTTCGATAAAGCGTTCAGCATCGAATAGCGCAACCTGCAGGTTGAAGCGGCGTCGCATTTCCACCAGCCACTGGTGCTGAAGGTTTTCCGGAACCAGGATCAGCACACGATTGGCGCGGCCCGAGAGCAGTTGACGATGGATCACCAGACCGGCTTCGATGGTCTTGCCCAGGCCTACTTCGTCGGCCAGCAGAACCCGCGGCGCGATACGGTCAGCGACTTCACGGGCGATGTGCAGTTGGTGCGCGATCGGTTGCGCACGCACGCCACCCAGGCCCCAGAGCGACGATTGCAGCTGGCGGCTGGTGTGTTCGAGGGTGTGGTAACGCAGGGAGAACCACGCCAGCGGGTCGATTTGCCCGGCGAACAGCCGGTCGCTGGCCAGGCGGAACTGGATGAAGTTCGACAGTTGGGTTTCCGGCAGGGTAACCACTTCGTTCTGCGCGTTGAGCCCGTGGTAGACCAGCAGGCCGTCGAGGTCGTCGACTTCGCGCACGGTCATTTTCCAGCCTTCGAAGTGAGTGATCATGTCACCCGGCGAGAACCTCACGCGAGTGAGGGGCGCATTCCGAAGCGCATACTGACGAGTGTCGCCAGTGGCCGGATAGAGCACGGTCAGCAAGCGACCGTCCTGTGCCAGAACGGTGCCTAAACCTAGCTCGGCTTCGCTGTCACTAATCCAGCGTTGCCCCGGTTGATACTGCTGCGCCATGCTGCCTGACTCCCGCCTTGAAAAAGCCGACTATCTTAACGGATCGACGCCTTCAGAGCCAAAGGACTCTCATAAAAACTAATAAGCGTGGAAGGTAGCGCATTAAGGCATTCGCCGAGATGCAGGGCATGAGTGGCGACGACCGGGTCACAAGTTTGCGACCGATGGCTCAAGTCGTTACCCCGGCGGCCGACAGCCTGCTGACAGGAGACTATTAATTATGCTGCCACCGATGCTCCCCTTGAGTGCCGTGCCGATCACCTCTCAACAGGATCCTGTCCGGCCCAGACCGGATATTGCGCCTGTCGTGCCGGTGGAACCGAGCTCCAGTGAAAGCACCATCGACCTGCCAAAGCGCGATGCCGAGCATTCAGCTATGTTGCTGCGCGAAGAACAGCGGCGCGAGCAAGAGCGAAACAAGCGCCGCCGTGAAGCCGAAGAAGATTCTGACGAGCACCTGGCGGTGCCTGGCAATGAACTGAATGCGGACAACACCGTCCCTGTAGTGCCGTTGATGGACGAACAACCGCGTCAGGGTTTGTGGGTGGATGTCGAGGTTTGACCTGTTGCGCTTGCAGAGCAATCTGCCATTGGTCATCCCGTTCGCCTGCCTGATATCGCAGGCGCGGGTCGAAAAAATTTTGTCGACACGTCTATTGTTGAGCTCATGTCAATCTCTCGACTGGTCAGCGCCCGCATCACACCGCATTATTGGCAGACCCCGGCGTGCAGTGCGGTTACTGCGTCACTGCTGCGCCTGAATTCGACCGACAGCCAGACGATGCAATCAACGCCATGAGCCAAGACGACAAGCTGATAGACCTGAACTCCGAACGTGCCAAACGCGTGCATGACCTCAATGAAAAGCGTCTGAACGAAGTGCGCCAGGCATTCGAGCAGGCCATGCCGTTGGGAAAACCCAAGAAAAAGCCAAAAAACAAACCGAAGAAGCGTTGAAACACCCTGCATCCATTGATGCAGGTCATTTATTTCCCTCCTTTACGCCCTGTTTCGGGCGCTATTGATCCCGGTCAATTTTCTCCTGCGCCCGATTGGTTAACTTAGCCCCATCGCAACAGGGCAAGTGCAGGAGGCCAGTCATGTTTTTCGACAATGTAGTGATCGCCGGAGTGTCGACAGTCGGCCTCATGGTTCTGTTTTTTGCCGGTTTTGGATTTTTCATCTGGAAAGACGCACATAAGCGCAAAAAGCCTTAAGTCTTTCCGGTACACGAGCACGCAAGGCATTTTGGGCGACTTCGGTCGCCCTTTTTTTTTGTGCGCGAGAAAGAGCGTCAAGATCTTTTCAGGGCTGAACACATTCCCATCGGCATAAAAAAAGGTGCGACCCAAACGGATCGCACCTTTTTTGCAGCAGGTTGAAATTCAGCTGCCGAGGACTTTCGAGGCCAGCCAGAACAAACCGGCCGACAGGGCCACCGTCGCAGGCAGGGTCAGGACCCAGGCCAGCAGGATGGTCTTCACCATTCCGCTTTGCAGACCGCTCTTGTTGGCGACCATGGTCCCGGCAACCCCTGAGGACAGCACATGGGTAGTCGACACTGGCAAAGCGAAGATGTTGGCCATGCCGATGGCGCAGGCAGTGGTGATTTGCGCCGACATGCCCTGGGCATAGGTCATGCCTTGCTTGCCGATCTTCTCACCAATGGTCAGCACCACACGTTTCCAGCCGATCATGGTGCCCAGGCCCAAGGCCAGTGCAACCGCGAGAATCACCCAGAAAGGTGCGTACTCGGTGGTGGCGGTCAGGTCTTTACGCAGTTTGTCCAGGTCGGCTTTTTCACGGGCATCGAGGCTCGGCAACTTGCCGACTTTCTTCGCCGTGTCGTCCAGGCAAAGCAGGTAGCGGCGTACTTCGATGCGGCTTTCGGCCGGCAGCGAGTGATAGTCAGCGACACCTTTGAGAGTGCTCAGGAGGGCGGAAATGGTCGGCTCGGTCTGTTGCGGGTTGCAGCGGAATTCCCCCGGCAAGTCGTCTTTAACGCTTTTGCCCAGCGCCAGGAATTCCCCCAGAGAATCGCTGTTGCGCTGATAGAACTGGCTCAGGTGCAAAGTCGCGTCACGGGTGCGTTCGATCTGGTAAGTGGTGCTGCCCAGATCGAGAACGAACTGGCTCGGAACGATGCCGATCAGCACCAGCATGATCAGGCCTATGCCTTTTTGACCATCGTTGGAGCCGTGCACAAAACTTACAGCCATCGCGGAAACGACCAGTACCAGACGGTTCCAGAACGGCGGATGCTTCTTGTCATCGATCTGGCGGCGTTGGTCCGGGGTCTTGTGCATCTTTGACAGCGGACGCCACCATTTCAGACCTACCAGCACCAGGCCGGCCACGATGAAGCCGGCTACGGGCGAAAACACCAGCGATGAGCCGATATCAATCGCTTTCTGCCAGTTCACGCCATCCGCCAGCGGGATATCGTTGAGCAGTGCGTTTGCCACGCCCACACCGAGGATCGAACCGATCAGGGTATGCGAGCTGGAGGCCGGGATACCGAAGTACCAGGTGCCCAGGTTCCAGGTAATGGCGGCGGCGAGCAACGAGAACACCATCGCCAGCCCGTGGCCGGTGTTCACATTGATCAACAGCTCCACCGGCAGTAAGTGGACGATTGCATAGGCCACGCCGACCCCGCCCAGCAATACCCCGAAGAAGTTGAACACACCGGAAAAGAATACTGCCAGATGGGGCGGCATGGCTTTGGTGTAGATGACAGTGGCCACCGCGTTAGCGGTGTCATGAAAGCCGTTGATGAACTCGAAGGCGAGGACAAAGGCCAGGGCGAGCAAGAGGCTCACAAGCACCCAAGCATCCAGTCCGCTGAATAAATCGATCATGAAGGTTTTCTGACCCGGTCGTAAGGGGGCGCGATTATGCCAGAAAACACTGGTAATCAATGCACTAGCTGCTCATCGGTAACATTCTTCAACGAATTAGTGTGTAGGAGGACCCTAAAACCGTGGTTTTTTCAGGGCAAGGCAAGCCATTGATTTTGTTGGCGATGATCGAATGGCTGGAGGTTTTCTTGAGTCAGTGAGAAGCCGAAATAGTTATATGAAATTTCAGCTGGAGGGCTAGCCATGAGCCATTTGCCTCATCCGGTTGGGCTGAGGTGGCAACCGCTTGCTTGTAGCGAGCAGTATAGGGGCGACGATCCGGCCAGCTTTTATCTGGCAGGGACGTGACCAGCCCTGAAGGATTCAAGCCTGAGCGGTCATCGCTCTTCGGCTTTGAGTTCCTTTTCCATTTTCTGCAGTTCTTGAGTGAACGCCTGGTCGAGAATGCTGGCGCGTTTACGCCATGGTTTGCGTTCTGGTTCAGGCTGGGCGGCGTAGGTGGTGACCTCCCCGCCGTAAACATCCTTGTAACGTTGTTCCTGGCGCTCAAGTTCCGCGCGCAGTTCGTCTTTCGTCACATTGTTACCTAATCGAGTTGAGATAAATTCTGGTGATACGCAATACAACGTTGATGTTTATCAAATCGTGTCACAGATCCGGCCAATAAAGGTCTCGGCTTTGGCAGCGATCCGCTAAACAGCGTCCTTGTTGCATGCGGCCACGGCACCAGAGAAGAACAGCTGCCGTGAAACAGTTTTCTTTTTTTTTTTTGCAAGCGCCGCGGCTGATATTTGAATGAGCCGCCAGGCGGTTGCTACAGGATACGCCATGGGTCCGTGCGTAGCCTGATGATTGAATCCGATGGCGTAGAGAAACCGCGCGCCACACAGGATGCATTATAACGGTCGATCTGAATAACACTATCGCCAAGAAGTTAAAAACCGTCAACTTTGTATGATGGTTTTGTTACTGGGAAGTTTTATCGGCAAGTGGACTCTTTGCTGGCGCAGTGTTGCTTTCTGTTTTCTGACGACAACAAAACGTACAAGTTGTAAGGGGGGCTAGAAGCTGGCTTCCAGGGGGGATGCCGGCTCATCCAGAAAGTGTGAGCTCCTGTAAATCAGCGGTTCCCGGTATGACTGTGCCTGAGAAGAAATCCGTCGCTTCGGCGATAGGGTGCAATTGCGATTATCGATTGATGGTTCGATAATCGCCCAACGTTGACTGCCCGTAGCTTGTATATGCACTGCGCAGCAGCCTGTAATAGAAGCCGATCCAGGTGAAAAGGACCTGAAATGAACGATCAATTGCGCAATTCTTTCGCTTCAGTGGCCCCGCCAATCGTTGCCTCACCGGCCAAGCGGATCCAGGCATTTACCGGCGACCCGGATTTCATGACCTCACTGGCGCGTGGTCTGGCTGTGGTGCAGGCCTTCCAGGAGCGCAAACGCCATCTGACCATTGCCCAGATCAGCCATCGCACGGAAATTCCCCGGGCGGCGGTGCGCCGTTGTCTGCATACCTTGATCAAGCTCGGCTATGCGACCACCGATGGGCGCACCTATTCGCTGTTGCCCAAGGTGCTGACCCTGGGTCACGCCTACCTGTCCTCGACACCGCTGGCGGTTTCGGCCCAGCCTTATCTGGACCGCATGAGCGAGCAGCTTCATGAGGCCTGCAACATGGCCACGCTGGAGGGCGATGATATTTTGTATATCGCCCGCTCGGCGACGACTCAACGACTCATCTCCGTTGATCTGTCGGTGGGCGGACGTCTGCCGGCCTACTGTACCTCCATGGGACGGATCCTGCTGGCAGCGCTGGACGACGCTTCGCTTCACGACTATCTCGATCATGCCGAGTTGCAAGCCAAGACCAGTCGCACCCTGCACACCCCCGAAGCGCTGTTCGAATGCCTGCAACAGGTCCGTCAGCAAGGCTGGTGCATTGTCGATCAGGAGCTCGAGCAGGGCCTGCGTTCCATCGCCGTACCGGTGTACGACGCTTCCGGGCAAGTACTTGCCGCGTTGAACGTCAGCACCCACGCCGGACGCGTGAGCCGCAATGAGCTTGAACAGCGTTTTCTGCCTGGCCTGCTGAGCGCCAGTCGCGATCTGAGCGCGCAGTTGTTTGCCTAGTGGCCTGTGTGGCTAGTTCTGTTAGTCAACTTCGGCGCCAGCAGCCCATATCCTGCGTTGCTGTTCCTCGC
>NZ_JBWKQB010000045.1:0-36066 GCF_059418545.1 Pseudomonas sp. GW821-FHT07G10
ACTCAGCAGTGAAACGATGCATCGCCGATGGTAGTGTGGGGTTTCCCCATGTGAGAGTAGGTCATCGTCAAGATTAAATTCCAAAACCCCTGTCTGCGTGAGCAGACAGGGGTTTTGTTTTTGGGTTGAAGCAAAAAAAGCCCGCTGCGGGGGATGACCCGCAGCGGGCTTTTTCATGTTCAGGCAAACAGATTGAGCACGTTGTTCATCGAGTCATCGGCAAAGCCCTGGACGAAGTCCTTGAAGCCAGGCAAGGCATCGACGCCGCCTTGAGTCGGTTCGGCAATGATGGTCCAGGTCGCTCGGGATTTGCTCTTGCCCAGCGGCTCGACGGTCATGGCGGCCCACAGGTTGGCGACGCCCAAGGTGTTGTAGATCGTCGTCCAGGTCATGCTCAGAGCCTGATCGTCCCGCGAGTTGAGTTGCTCGACCACCAGATTACCGTCCTTGAAGAACTTCTTGCGCAGCGAGGTTACGCCTTCACCGGTCATCTCGATGTGCGACAACGCGGGAATGAATTTATCGAAGCCGGCGAAGTTGCCGACCACGTCCCACACACGCGGTGCGTCGGCAGGAACCTCTACCGAGGACACAACGTGGCAGCCATGGGGATTTTTGATCAGGGTGTCAGGTTGCAAAGTAGTCATGGTGTGCTCCAGTTTGGTTGGGGGTGATGAATCAGATGAAGTCGATTTCTTTCAGGTAATCGCAGCCCTTGCGCAGCAGCGCAGGGGATTTTTGCGGGTAGTGCTCGCCCATCAACCGGACGCCGGCCTGGGCGTTATCGTGGCCGATCATCGAAATGTCGCCGATGTCTTCCTCGAATCCGTTTAGATAAAAACCCAGCACACCGAACAGCGCGTTTTCGCTGTCGACCCGGCCCAGTTGCTGTTGCCAGTCGGCGACGCTGACCATGCGGAACTCACGGCCGGCCTCGCGAAAGGACGCCACGTATGCGTCCCAGCTCAGCGGCTCGGGGTTGTGCAGGTTGAACACAGCCTGCTCGGGCTGATAGCGGCTGGCATGAAAGGCGATGAAACGGGCGAGAAAATCCACCGGCATCAAGTCGAAGTTCAGGGCGAACTCTGGCACCTGCCCCAGTTGAATCGAGCCTTTGAGCATCAGCATCAGGCGGTTTTTGTGGGGCTGGCAGACACCGGTGAGGCTGTTGAAACTGATGTTGCCCGGCCGATAGAGATTGACCCGAACCCCTCGCTCGCGAGCGCGTTCGAGAATCCGTTCGCCGACCCACTTGGACAGGTTGTAGCCGTTCTTGATGTAAATCGGCGGCGTCTGCGCAGCAGGCTGTTCGAGGACCCGGCCATTGGCGTCGATGGTGCTGGAGGCCGAGAGCGTGGAGACGAAATTGAAGACCTTCTTGCTGCGCCCTTCGCACAATCGCAGGCATTCGAAAATCGGCTCGACGTTGTCCCGGGCCAGCGACTCGTAATCCATGACGTGATTGACGTTGGCGGCGTTGTGCACCAAGGCGCCGAACTCCCGGTCGAGCCGTTCGTAAACCTCGGGCGCAAGCCCCAGCTCAGGCCGGGTGATATCCGCCGCGTAGACTCGTACCCGGCTCATATCCAGATGCTCCAGACGGTTCTCGTGCAAGGAATGGGCAAAACGCTCGGCGGCCGTTTGCCTGGCACCATCACGCACCAGGCACGCCACCTCGGTCGCGCCCCAGGCCAGCAGCGCTTCGACGATGTGTACGCCGACGAAGCTGTTGGCTCCGGTGACGATCACTTTGTGCACGTCGCCCATCCGGCTGACCGGCAAGACCTGCACATCCAGTTCGCGGAAAGCATCGGCCATGGCCTTTTCGCTGAGCACCTCTTCGGTGCCGCTGCCTCTGACCAGTGTCGCCAGCTTGGCAATGGTCGGCACTTCTATGAAGCGGTTGATCGAGATGCTGCGCCCGAATTGCTCGCGTAAACGCAGGAGCATTCGCGACAAGAGAATCGAATGGCCGCCGAGGTTGAAGAAGCTTTCGTCGGTGGAAATATCGCTGGCCGGCAACTCCAGCAGCTCGGCCCAGAGTTCTAGCAACTGTACTTCGTCGGCTGTCTCGGGCAGTCGGCGCCGGGTGTTTTCGAGGAAGCTGACGGGTAGTTCCAATAGCGCTTTGCGGTCCACTTTGCCGTTGCTGGCGTAAGGCATGCTCGCCAGTTCGGTCCAGGCGGCTGGCTGCATATAGTCCGGCAGAAACTGCACCGCGTGTGCTTTCAACGCTTCGCGGGCACTGCCCGGCTGGTCTTCCTCAGGTTGGGCCAGGAAGGCCAGAATCCGCCGGTTACTATCGATGACCACCGCAATCTGACGGAACAAATGGCTGTCGCGCAGGCACCGTTCAATCTCTTCCGGCTCGACCCGGAAGCCGCGAATCTTGACCTGATTGTCTCGCCGGCCGCAGAGCTCAATCCCATGGGCAGTCCACTTCGCCATATCGCCGGTGCGGTAGGCGCGCAGGCTTTGGCCGTCGGGCAGGCGCAAGTCCAGGTAGCGTTCGGCGGTCTGCTGCGGGTTATTCAAATACCCCAGGCAGACCCCCGGCCCGACGATGTACAGCTCGCCAACGGTGAGCTCGGAAACGGGCTGGAAGTCTTCATCGAGAATCAGCACCTGACTGTTGGCAATGGGCGCGCCTAGAGTTCGGTTGTTATCGCCGGCCTGGAGTTGCCGCGCGGTGACCAACACTGTGGCTTCTGTCGGGCCATAGAGGTTGTACAGTCGACATTGTTGCGTCAGGCGTTCGATCACGTACGGCTCGCAGACGTCGCCGCCGGTCATCACATGATCGAGACCCAACGGCTGGTCGAGCGGCAGAATGCTCAGTAGCGCTGGAGGCAGGAACCCATGGCTGAGCTGCTGGCGGCGGATCAGCTCGACCAATTGCAGCGGGTCGCGACGCTCATCATCGCTGGGTACGATCAACTCGGCGCCCTGGATCAGCGTGGGGAAGATATCGATCAGCGATGAGTCGAAGCTCAGGGACGAAAACTGCAAGACCCGACTGTGTTCGGTCAGCTGTACATAGGTGGCGTACCAGGCGGTGAAGTGGGCCAGATTGCGTTGGCTGAGTAACACCCCTTTGGGATGGCCGGTTGTGCCCGAGGTATACAGCGCCATGCAGGGCGCGTCGCTGTCAGGGCGCCGACGCATCAACGGTAGCGAGAGATCCGCGTTGCAGGCGTCGATGCGGCTGATGTCCAGCCCGGGCATCTCGGTGCTGAGCGCATGCTGACCGTCGTGAAGCAACAGCAGCGCACCAGCATTTTCCAGGATGTACTGCTGGCGTTGCAGCGGATGACCCGGCTCAAGGGGCAGATACACTGCGCCACTGCCGAGAATTGCCAGGATACCTGCGTAAAGGGCGCTGGATTTCGGCAGGCAGATACCCACAACCAGCGACTTGTCGACGGAGCCGTATTGCTCCAGCAGCGGCTGTAATCGCTGCTGGATCGCTCGGCTTTGAGCGTACAGGTCGCCATAGCTGAGGGGCGTGTCTGCAATGTTCAGCGCTGGCCGGCTGGTGAACTCCTTGAGGCTCTGTTCGAGCCTTTCGATGATCGGGGTTTGTGCGCGTAGCAACAAGTCCGGTTGGCTGGTGAGATTGAACCGATGCTCGTAGGCCAACCGCTCCAGCGACAGCAGGTTTTCCTGATGCCCATGGCAGTCAGGTTCGAGCGATGTGGTATCCAGGAAATACCCGGCATCGCGGGAGAAGCGACTGACCAGCACGGCAACACTGTCCACCAGCTCGGCAACGGCTCTGATACGCAGCGCCTGGCCGTTGCCTGATGCTTCATCTGCCACCGGCAATCGGGTAATCAGACGCTGCGTGGCGACCGAGCCATACCAGCAGAGCACTTCGAGTTGCGGTAAGCCTGATTCGCTCGGCGACCCCACACCGAGTCGCAAGCTCAGCTGCGCGCAGTCGCCAAAGTCCCGCAGACGTTGCGCCGGGATCGTCAGGCTGCCGTCGTCGATCAGCAGGTCGGTGGCGCCGACGGGTTGCTCGTTCAGGGCGCGACTGTCTGTCAGACGAGAAAGTGTGTGGCCATGTTGTTCCAGTTCCAGCGCCAAGTCGTTGAAGGCCTGGCTCTGGCCTATGAGCAGAATGTCGAGACGTCTCATGATGTTCTCCTCGGTTAGACCAAATAAGCGCTCAGGGCGTCCTGCACACACGGCGAATCCAGCAACGAACTGCTGCGGAAAAACCGCACGATATTGGCGACCAGCGGGTGGTGGCGATTGATCGGGAAGGCCAGCCCGCAGACTTCGCTCTTGAGGGCCAGCCTTGTGGCGTCACTGATCTGCAAGTGCTCGATCAACTGAAAGTCGAAGGCTTTCTGGATGTCGTTTGTCAGGTAATGGGTGATGAATACCGGCAGGATGTGCGCGATGCTTTTGCGGTCGGCTTCGGTTGCGCCGTGCCAATAGATCCGCACCAGCCGCGCCCAAAAACCGGAGTGGCGGCCCTCGTCGAGCAGGTGGTCAGCCATCAGTCCCTTGATCGATTGCTTGACTGTGTCGTCCTTGGCGAATGCTGCGACATCGTTGGTCACGGTGTTCTCGGCAATCGCCACGCAGATCAGCTCCACGGCGGCGCGCAGATGTTCTGGAGCCAGCGCCAATGCCGCGGGAATCGCTCGGCTCAGCTCGATTTCACGCGGCAGTTCTATTGGCGCGATGCCGGTCATGGCGATGGTCTGTTGCATGAAGTCCATCGCCACCAGCGCGTGGTAGTCCTCATCCACCACCACGGTCATGGCGTCATACCGACAGGCGAACGGGAAGGGCACCGCGAAGCGATTTTTGGCAATGCTGCGCGCGGTTTTGTCGACGATCTCCGTTTCGAAGATCACGACATCGTTGATGAATTTGTAGAGCGTTTGTACCAGAGCAAAATCCCGCTGCTCGGGGCACTCGCGCAAAAAGGTTTCGCCCAGGACCAAGGGTTGGCGGCTCAGTGGATAGATCAGCTTGTCATCGTTCTCGAGCATGCGCCGTGGGCGGGTGCGGATGGTTGCCCGGCCTTCCCAGGCCTCGGCGAAGGATTGGTAGTCGGCGGCGTTCATGCGCTCACCTCGACGACTGGTTCACGCATGCTCAAGCGTAAGCCGTCCCACAGTGCGATACGGCTTTGCACGGCGGCGATTGCGGCGGTGTAAACATCCTCTTCGCGTTGCGGGTCGCCATCGACCAGACGCGCAAGGAGTTTTTCCGCGGCTGGGCCATGGTCTTCAGAATCGACCTCGATATGCCGTTCCAGGTAGTAGCGAAAGGTCGGAGCCTGTTCAATTCCAATGCCCCAATCGTCGAGGATGCGCTGGAACATTTGCGGGATGACACTTTCTCGACCATGCAGAAATGCCGCGGCGACGCTATGGGCCGGCGCGTGCAGCGCCGTGTGCAGGGTATGCCTGACGAAGCTTGCCCCCGCCGGGTCAACCTCCACACTTTGCAGGGCGGTGTCGTAGGTCACGCCTTCGCGTTGCAGCGCCACGAAGCGTTCGACCGCAATGGTGCTGGCGCCTACTTCGCGCATTGCATCCAGGTACAACTCGAAATGGCTGTAATGACCGTGATCGACTCGATCATCGGTCTCTTCACCCAAGACGATTTCATTGATCAGCCGAGCCGCTTGAGGGTCTTGTGGAGGAAGCCATGGCAGCTGGACGCAGGTGAGTTCCTGTTGCAGACGTTTGGTCAACGACATGAAATCCCACACGGCGAACACATGGGTTTCCATGAAACGTTGAAGTATCGGCAGTGAGTTTATTTCAGCAAAAATGGGGTGCGCGCTCAGCTCTGCTTTTTTTAGTTGAAGGAGTTCTTTGTTCGCTTTCATAGGGCTGCCTCTAACTTGTTAGTGTGAGTTTGGCTAATGACATTTTTATAAATAGTGTTGAGTCGGGTTTTAACTTTTTAAAGGGCGAACAAGTGCCTCAAGCAAAAGTTGATGGGGTTTTAAGGTTGAGGCTGATTATGCAAGGCAAGGCCCGGGTTGATAGCCTTGTTCGCCATGGCGTGGGCCTGGCTGTAGATTGCGATTCAGCTTCCGATGCCGGTGATGCAGATCATCTGTCGACATGAACGTGTTGGGTAAGTTCATGTCGACGGAGAAAAATTAATACACGGATAAGTAGTGAGCAAGTATTTTTTATATTATTTGAATGGTGCAATTTTTCAGGGGCGAGAAGTTCCACTAAAACTATTGGTATTAGTTTTATTGAGATGAAGTTGCTCCTTCCGGCTTATATAAGTCAGAATTAAAATAAATGAGTGAATGCCTCACTCGAAGCAACTTTCTGGTTGGTGAGTTGGAGTTATTTGATGGTGTAGGAGGGGGGCCGGCCGCAGCCCGATCCTTCCCTTCCTGTGGCACGCCTCCTTTTGTTCGTCCATTGCGCGAGGGCTGTGTGGGCAGATTCGCACGCCGCTCGTCCATTTTTAGTCGACAAACCCAGAGTGGGCCCAAATGGATGGCGCTGCTATCACTGACGTATGGGTAGAGGAGGTTTTAAATGCTGGAAGTGGGAGCTGGTGCTCAGCTTCTGGCGACTGCAGAGGTACGCGTCACCAGGCGGCTGCAAAAGAAGGACTTTTGCAGATTATTCGCTGAGCAGCCCGAGATGAGTGTTGACGATCTGCAAGAGACGCTGCCGCTGGGGTGTGATGAAAAGATGGTTGCCGGCCACCTCGATAAGTTCGAACTCGCGGCGAGTGAACTCACGCCAATTCACCATGCTTTCAACCGGGGCCTGCGGGTCTTCACTGCCATAAATGGCGGTCAACGGCACGTTCAGGCTAAGGTCTGCCGAAGGCTGTGAGTACAAGAGCGGCGATATAGGCGGGCTATCAGGGCTGCGGCGACCGGAAATGAACAGATGACGGGTCTGCCCAGGACACTGGGCTTCGCTCAGCCTGGCCAGTTCAAAGGCCAAAATGGCGCCGAGTCCATGACCAAACAAGGCATGCGGCTCGGATAGATAGGGTTTGAGTGCCGTGAATGAGTCCGCGAGCAATGGCGACCATTCAGAGTCGGGTGTTTCATCCTGGCGTTCGCCATGGGTGGGAAGTGTGAATGTGAGCAGTTCGATGTGATCGTTCAGACCTTGCGCCCAAGTGCAGAACAGGTCGGGGCCGGCCCCTGCCTGAGAGAAGCAAATCAACCGGATGTCGGTGGGCTGATCGGTGTTGAACACGGTCAGCCACTTACTGTCTTGAGTGTGCAAAGCCTTCCCCGCGCGCTTCACTGCGGCGCTTTTTTGCCCAGAGGATCAAGACTGTTCAGGTAGCGGGTAATGACTTCGACACCTCGGTTGAGGTGATTCTCGAGTGCTTTTACACACTGCTCGATGTCCCGTTCTTCGGCTTTTCGAAGCAAGTGGCGATGGTCGTCCTGGGAGATTTTTCCCAGGCCCATGGCCTCAAGGTTGAAGCGCAGAAAACGCTCCTCTTCGATCAGACCGCTTTCGACCAGATTCAAGAGCCGGCGGTTGCTGGCCTTGCCGTACAGGGTCATGTGGAACAGGCGGTTGAGCGTACCGATTTCGGCGTAATCGGTTTCGGTCTCGAGGGTGTCGATATAGCGCGCGGCCAGGGCGAAATCATCGGCGTCGAGCAAGGGAATCGACAACCGTAGGGCTTCGGATTCCAGGAGGATGCGCAGGGCATAAGTTTCTACGGCATCGCCCTCGACCAATGGCGCGACAATGGCACCTTTGTGTGCGATAACGTGCAGCAACGATTGAGCTTCGAGTTGTCGCAGGGCCTCACGCACCGGCATGCGACTCACCCCGAACAGATCGGCCAGGTCTTGCTGGCGAAGTGCGGTTCCACACGGCAAGCGACCATCGAGGATAGCCGAACGCAGGGTTTCCTCAATAACTGAGCGCGCGAGGTGGGCGGGTATTGGCCCGTTAACCGTAATACTGCTCAAAGGGTTCGGCTTCTGTGCCACGACGACGCTACCCTGTTTCTGAAATGGGTGGGAATTATTGGATCCAATGCACACTAGTGACTGCCCGGGTACTTGTCAAACCGCTTGAGGTTCCCCCGCCAGCAGATATTTTGAACGCCCGGTACGGCAGTTCGGTACATCTTAACAGTAGCCTTCGCAGGTACTGCCACCGCACTCGCTGAACGTCATTGATTCCTCACTCAAGCTTAGCGTTCGCGCTGGCTGTACGCCGACGCGATCGCTGCCAGTTCCTGATCGACATCATCGCCATGACCGCGCCGCTGTTCGTGATGAATGTCTACCACCGCCTCGTACCGAACGTGGGAATGCCGCCATGGACGCTCCGCGTCCACTGTGACGCAGAGCGTCACGGGATGTATCCCCACGCAGAGCATGGGAACAATCGAGCGCCATTCAACAGGCCATATCGTTATGCGCTAACGGTATTTAAATACTTTTTATTATATCTATAAAGTCAACCTCCTGCGTACAGGCCGACCAATCGGCGCGCCGCACGAAATGAACGAACACGGGACACCTCCGTGAGTTTCTGATCGACGCGCGCCACTGGGCGTGCTTTGCGTGGGAGTGATGTATGTCTGTACTTTCTGTCTCTGCGATTGCCGCGAGCATCGCGCCACAATCCTTCGAAATTCGCCCGTTCAGCGGCGCGGTGGGTGCCGAAATCATCGGTCTTGATCTGGCCCGCCCACTCAACGACCAAGACTTCGCCCGCATTCACCGCGCGCATCTGGATCATCATGTCGTGGTGTTCCGCGACCAGCGCATCAGCCCGGAACAACAGATCGCCTTCAGCCGTCGCTTCGGTGTGTTGCAGATCCACGTGCTCAAGCAGTTCCTGCTGGCTGGCCACCCGGAAATTCTCGTCGTCTCCAACATCATCCAGAACGGTCAATCCATCGGCCTGGGCGACGCCGGCAAATTCTGGCACTCCGATCTCTCCTACAAAGAACTGCCGAGTCTGGGCTCGATGCTGCATGCCCAGGAACTGCCTTCTGAAGGTGGCGACACGCTGTTCGCCGATATGCACAAAGCGTGGGATAACCTGCCGCAAGCGTTGCGCAATGCGGTCGAAGGGCGCTCGGCCGCGCACTCATACACGGCGCGTTACAGCGAAACCAGATTCGAAGGAAGTTGGCGCCCGACCCTGACCCCGGAGCAGCTCGCTCAGGTCAACGAAGTGGTGCATCCAATCGTCCGCACCCACCCGGAAAATGGCCGCAAGGCGTTGTTTGTCAGCGAAGGTTTCACCACTCGCATCGTGGGTCTGCCGGAAGACGAAAGTCGGCAACTGCTCAATGAGCTCTACGCCCACAGCGTGCTGCCCGACAACATTTACCGTCACCAATGGCAGCCCCACGACCTGGTGTTCTGGGACAACCGATCGTTGATCCACCTCGCCGCCGGTTGCCCAAGCCATCTGCGACGCAAGCTTTATCGCACCACCATCCAGGGCGATGCCCCGTTCTGATTGACCGCATTCCGGAGAGTGACCATGTCCAAACATATTCAAATCGTGCCGCGAATCGGTCGGCTGGCAACCGCCATCGGCCTGGGGTTGAGCCTGCTCGCCGGTAGCCTTGTCGTACCGACGGCAGCTCATGCCGAAGGCGAGATCCGTATCGCCGAGCAATTCGGCATTGTGTACTTGCTGCTCAACGTCGTGCGCGATCAAAACCTGATCGAGAAACATGGCAAGGAAGAGGGCGTCGACATCAAGGTCGACTGGACCCAACTGTCCGGCGGCGCGGCGGTCAACGATGCGTTGCTCTCCGGTTCCATCGATATTGCCGGTGCCGGGGTCGGTCCGCTGCTGACCATCTGGGACCGCACCCACGGCAAGCAGAACGTCAAAGCCGTGGCCTCGCTGGGCAACTTCCCGTACTACCTGGTGAGCAACAATCCGAAGGTCAAAACCATCGCCGACTTCACCGAGCACGATCGCATCGCCGTGCCTGCAGTCGGCGTTTCGGTACAGTCACGCTTTCTTCAATACGCCGCCGCCAAGCAGTGGGGCGATAAGGAATTCAACCGTCTGGACAAGTACACCATCGCCGTTCCGCACCCCGACGCCACCGCGGCGTTGATCGCCGGCGGCACCGAACTGACCGGGCATTTTTCCAACCCGCCATTCCAGGATCAGGCGCTGCAAAACCCCAATGTGCATGTGGTGCTCAATACCTACGACCTGCTCGGTCCGAATTCGCCGACGGTGCTGTTCGCCACCGAGAAATTCCGCAGCGAGAACCCAAAGACCTACAAAGCCTTCATCGAAGCGCTGACCGAAGCCGCCGAGTTCGCCCAGAACGACAAAGGCGCGGCCGCCGACACCTATATCCGCGTGACCAAGGCAAAAATCGACCGCGCCGACTTGCTGAAAATTATCGACAACCCGCAGTTCGAGTTCAGCGTGACGCCGAAAAACACCTACCCGCTGGCTGATTTCCTCTACCGCGTCGGCGCGCTCAAAAACAAACCCGAGTCATGGAAGGACTACTTCTTCCAGGATGCAAAACCGCTGCAAGGGAGCTGACAGAAATGAATGCACCCCTGCAAGGCCACACGGCCAGCAACCCGATTGCAGCAGCTCCTGCGCTGCTTTCGGTCGATAACGTCAGCCTGGAATACCGCACTGCGCAGCGAGTCGTTCGGGCGACTCACCAGGTGAGTTTTGAGATAGATCCGGCAGACCGTTTTGTTTTGCTCGGCCCTTCGGGTTGCGGAAAATCGACCTTGCTCAAAGCGGTCGCCGGGTTCATCCAGCCGTGCGAAGGCCAGATCCGCCTGCAAGGGCAAACGGTCAGCCAACCGGGGCCGGACCGGATCGTAGTGTTCCAGGAATTCGATCAACTGCCTCCCTGGAAAACCGTCAAACAGAACGTCATGTTCCCCTTGCTCGCCTCCAAAACCCTCAAGCGCCGAGAAGCCGAAGAACGGGCGCTGCACTACCTGGACAAGGTCGGTCTGGCGGCATTTGCCGATGCTTACCCGCACACCTTATCCGGCGGCATGAAAGCCCGCGTGGCGATTGCCCGGGCCTTGGCCATGCAGCCGAAAATCCTGCTGATGGACGAACCCTTCGCAGCCCTCGACGCCCTGACCCGACGCAAGATGCAGGAAGAATTGCTGCTGCTCTGGGAAGAGGTGCGCTTCACCTTGCTGTTCGTCACTCACTCCATCGAAGAGGCGCTGGTGGTCGGCAACCGGATCCTGCTGCTGTCGCCACATCCGGGGTGTGTGCGGGCGGAGATCCACAGTCATCAGTACGACTTGCACAGCCTCGGTGGCGTGGAATTCCAGCAATCAGCACGGCGCATTCATCGGCTGTTGTTCGACGAAAGTCAGACGCCTGAAACCGAACGCGAATTGAATTTCGCCGATATCCGTATCGCTTATTGAGCTTCAAGAGGATCGCCCGATGAGCCATTCATCATCTGTACGCCGGGAATACGAAGTTGTTCTGGAGCCGCTGCTGGAAGTCCCGCTGGAGCGTGAACTGCCCCTCGGTCAACGCCTCTGGCAACAAGGCTGGTTACGCAAGAGCCTGATCCTGATTCTGCTGGCCGTGCTCTGGGAATTGGTGGCGCGTTACCAGAACAACGACCTGCTGCTGCCCAGCTTCCTGCAAACCGGCAGCGCGCTATACGACGGCCTGCTCAGCGGTGAGTTGCTGGGCAAGGTCGGCATTTCACTGGTGGTGCTGCTCAAGGGTTACGTGATCGGCATCGTCCTGGCCTTCGCCTTGACCACTTTGGCGGTGTCGACCCAGTTCGGTCGCGACCTGCTGAGCACCCTGACCTCGATGTTCAATCCGTTGCCGGCCATTGCCCTGTTGCCGCTGGCCCTGCTGTGGTTCGGGTTGGGGCAGAACAGCCTGATATTCGTGCTGGTGCATTCGGTGCTGTGGGCGCTGGCGCTGAACACCTATGGCGGATTTCTCGGCGTCTCGGAAACCCTGCGCATGGCCGGCCGAAATTACGGTCTCAAGGGTATCCGCTTCGTGCTCTTCATCCTGATCCCGGCAGCGCTGCCGTCAATCCTCGCCGGGCTGAAAATAGGCTGGGCCTTCGCCTGGCGCACATTGATCGCCGCCGAACTGGTATTTGGAGCCACCAGCGGCAAGGGCGGGCTGGGCTGGTACATCTTTCAGAACCGTAATGAGCTGTATACCGACAAGGTGTTTGCCGGGTTGGCGGTGGTGATTCTGATTGGGTTGCTGGTGGAGAACCTGGTGTTCGATTCGCTGGAGCGGGTGACGGTGAAGCGGTGGGGGATGCAGCGTTAAGTCTATGGTGAGTGTTTGCAGATAATGCATTCACCAATACTCCGGTTTGATTGCTGGTGCTTTACGTGTTGGCACTCGAATCGGGAATTGATGCGCCTGGAGTTCCGCAGGGGTCACGACACGACGCATCCAATGCGAAAACTCCTTTAGAGAGCCAGGCGCAGGGCGTTTGAATTCGGGTCTATGGGGGAGAATGATACCTATGGCCATCTCAGGAAAATCTTCCCGGATGGCTCTCAGGGCCGGAGTCATGTCGGTATCACCAGAAACCAATACCAGCTGGTCAATACGCTCAGCCTTTTCGATAAAGGCTTGCCTGGCTGCGATGCGGTACATGCTGATCGCGATGTGTACATCCGTTTCCTTCTCTTCAAGTTTCCAGATGTCGACTTTGTCCTGGCGTGAAGCGCCGGTTTTTTTATCAATGAAGCGAGGGGCTTTGGCGGGTTCAAGCTGATGTCGGCCATAGTGGACGTTGATGTTGCTGGCCTTCAGTGCCCGGACATAAGTGTCTTGAGCTTCCTTGGACACTCTGCCGCGAGTCGCTAGCTCAGGTTTGACGGAGGACGTGAAATAATCGACAGAAGCAAGAGCGCTTGTCGGGTTCTCAACGTAAGCGATATGAGCCAGTAGCTTCGATAAATCCAGCCACTTGTAAGGGGTGCCAGCCAGTAGGCCGTAGAAGAGGTTATAACCATCGACGAAGAAAGCAGTGCGCACAATTCCAATCCCTGGAAACGAAAAAACCGGCCAAAGCCGGTTTTTTCACCCCAACTGCCAGCGAACTTAATCTCTGCGTACGGGGTTGAGTAGTGGGGCCGATGCTAAGTCGAGTAGGGATGGAGGTCAACCGTTGTCTGATAAAGAAACTATTGAGGTCCAGTCAAAACGTTGACTTCGCGATGGACGTTTTTTGCATTTCCGGCAAATGTTCGTCAAGGTAAGGCTGGCTCTACTCTGTTAGCTTGTATTACGGGTCACCCCCTACCGATTCTGCAAAAACACCACATATCCCCTGAACCACTCACTGTCCTTCAAATACCCCGGCTCCTCCCATTCCCCGCCCTGGATCAAACCCACCTTGAAGGGTAATCCCAGGCGATTCAGGCGTGGCAGGTCTCGCAGGAAGCTGGGGTATTCGCTGAGGTAGCGGGTGCGGGCGTCGAAGTCGATCTGGATGCCGACCACCGGGTTACCCGCTTGCTGCCAGCGTTGTACTTGCCCGAGCAGTTGGCTGTAGACCGTTCCGGCCAACGCAAGGTGTGGGCGCGGTAGACCACCCAGACTTCGCCTTGGGTCAGGCGTGGAATGGCCATGCCTTGGGCGATGAAGCGCACGTCGCGCTGGGGGGAACGGCGCGACTCGCTGATGTGGCCTTGCAGGATGTGCAGGCTCTTGGCCTGGGCCAGCGCCGGCTGCGATTTGACGCCGCTTCACAGCCAGAAGGCGTCATGCTCGCTGGCGTCGACGGCAGCCTGTGCGGAGCCTGCCAACATCAGCCAGATCGGCAACAGGCACCACCAAAAGCGCTTCATGGCTTACCAGTAGTACTGCAGCGACTTGCCCCATTGGTGTCGGCCAAACCGCTTTTCAACTGGCGGAAAGAGTCGCAGCAAACGCCAATGTGAGCGTCGACAGCAGACCGATGCGCATGAATTGTCCTTAATCCTGAAACCCATGAACTCGAGGGCTGCGATCATACCGCGCTCTGATGAAGGCGTATCCGCGGCAACCCGATTTTCCGGGCAGTGATGGCTTATTGCTTGACGCTTACCATTGCTGTCTTAGACTCCGCGCATCCGTCAGGGAGTTACGGCTATGCGGCGTTTTCGTGGATTGGGTTTCGGATTGATCTGTCTGGGGAGCTTGGTTCAGGCGCAAACGCCCGCACTAGACGATCCGCTGCTGGATAAAAGTTCGGCCACTGCGCCGATGTCGATCACCAACGAGGCCCGCGGCGTGTTGCGCGCACGGGATCAGGCGATGCTGGCGAGTGAGCTTTCCGGGCGCATTGTCGAGTTGCCGTTCAGCGAAGGCGAATCTTTCAATAAGGGCGACACCCTTGCCCGCTTCGATTGCTCGGCCTATCAGGCCCAGCTCAATGCCGCTCAGGCTGCCAATCGTGGTGCCAATGAAGAGTTGGCGCACAATAAGCAGTTGGCTTCGCTGAATTCGGTCGGGCGTTTTGAAGTGGCGCGAGCCGAGGCCAAACTCAGCGAAACTCAGGCGCAATCTCAGGTTTATCAGGTTCAAGTCAAACGCTGCAGCGTGGTCGCGCCATTTGACGGCCAGGTCGTCGAACGCAAGGTTCAGCGTTATGAAAGCGTCGCCGCCGGTGCACCGCTGCTGGACATCGTCGACAACCGCAGCCTGGAAATCCACCTGTTGGTGCCGTCGCGCTGGATGGGTAAACTCAAGCCCGGGCAGACCTTCAGCTTTGTTCCCGATGAAACCGGCCAGCCACTCGATGCCACGGTCAAACGCCTCGGTGCGCGGATCGATGAAGGCAGCCAGACTCTGCTGCTGGTCGCAACGCTGCCCAACGCCAACGGTTTGCTGTCCGGGATGAGCGGCACGGCGCGCTTCGCGGAGCTCAAGTGAACGCGCCCGTCGCGGGTGGCGCCGAGCAGGTCTTCGCGCGCTTTCTGGAGCTGGAACGCCAGACTCGGGCCGCGCGCACTACCGAGCAACTGGCCTACAGCTTGGCCAACGACGGTCAGGCCCTGTTCGGCTTTCGTCACGCGGCGCTGGTGATCGCCGGCAAGGTGGGTGCGGTCACGGGCGTCAGCGCCGTGGAGCCGAATGCGCCGTTTGTGGCGTTCGTCGAGCAGGCGGTGGCGCAGCTGTTCAAGCTCGACCTGTTGAAACAGGCACGGGTCATACCGGCCACGTCGTTGAGCAGTTCGATTCAGGCCGACTGGCAAAGCCTGTCGGCGGCGCAGGTATTCTGGCTGCCGCTGATCGATCATCAGGGCCAGGTCTTCGGCGGTCTGTGGCTGGCCCGCGATGTGCCGTGGAATCCATCCGAGCAAGTGCTGTTGT
Organism: Pseudomonas sp. GW821-FHT07G10; assembly: GCF_059418545.1. Classification (NCBI taxonomy): domain Bacteria; kingdom Pseudomonadati; phylum Pseudomonadota; class Gammaproteobacteria; order Pseudomonadales; family Pseudomonadaceae; genus Pseudomonas; species Pseudomonas sp. GW821-FHT07G10. The sequence goes on from NZ_JBWKQB010000045.1 coordinate 15,321, forward strand.
CGCAACTGGGCGACACCTTCAGTCACGCCTGGCTGGCACTGCAACCGCGTCAACCGTGGCGCCTGCGCTGGACTCGCAAACGCCAGGTCGCCTTGGCGGCGGTGCTGTTGCTGGGATTGTTGATTCCGGTGCGCCAGTCGGTGCTGGCACCGGCCGAAGTCGTGCCACTCGGTGGTCGGGTGGTGGCGGCGCCACTGGACGGGGTGATCGCCGAGTTTCTGGTCAAACCCAACCAGAACGTGAAGACCGGCGACTTGTTGCTGCGTTTCGAAGGCACCACGCTCAAAGCCCAGGCCGATGTCGCCGACCGTGCCTTGGGCGTGGCGGAAGCTGAGCTCAAGGCCAACGCCCAGCGCGCCTTTGCCGACGCCGAGTCGAGTTCGAAAATTGACTTACTGGCGGCACGGGTCGAGCAGAAACGCGCCGAACGCGATTACGCCCGTGAGTTGCTCAAACGCAGCGAAGTGCGCGCCGAACGCGACGGCATTGCGGTGTTCGCCGACGCCGAACGCTGGACCGGAAAACCGGTGCAGACTGGCGAGCGGTTGATGGAAATCGCCGATCCGAATCAGGCGGAATTGCGCATCGAACTGGCCGTCGGCGATGCCATTGCACTGGAGCCGGGGGCGCAAGTGGCATTGTTTCTCGACAGCGACCCGTTGCAACGCCATCAGGCCAAACTCGAACGCTCGGCCTACGAAGCGCAACCGACTGCCGGAGGGCAGTTGGCGTATCGGCTCGACGCCAGCTTCGAAGTCGCGCCGCCGCGTATCGGCTTGCGTGGCACGGCGAAAATCTTCGGTGATCGCGCGCCGTTGGCGCTGTACCTGTTGCGCAAACCGCTGGCCGGTTTGCGTCAAAGCGTGGGCCTCTAGATGACATTGCCCAGTCTGCGTGCCGATTTACAGTTGCAGATGGCCGCTCCGGCGCTGGATGGTTCGCCGCGCTGGACCTTGGCCGACCCGCTGCGCGGGCGCTACTTCAAACTCGGCGCGGCGGCCATGCGCTTGCTGCGTCATTGGTCATTGGGTGACCCCGAACAGGTGTTGCGCGCCGCCAATCGCGAACCGGGTTTGCCGCTGGACGTCACTGAGCTCGAGCATTTGCTGGGTTTTCTGCGGGCCCATGACCTGATCGCCGCCCTCGACCCACAGCAGCGCGCCAGTTACGGCATCAAGGCGGCCGCGCAGCGTCAGAGTGTGTGGCAGATTCTGCTGCACCAATACCTGTTCTTCCGGATTCCGCTGTGGCGCCCCGATGCTTTCCTCAATCGAGCCTGGCCGTGGCTGGCGCGTTTTGGCCCCGGTGCGCTGCGCTATGGTTTGCCGCTGACGCTAGGCCTGGGGGTGTTTCTGGTGTCGCGGGACTGGCAGCGTTTTATCGCGACGTTCCCGCACTTGTTCAGCCTCGGCGGTGCGCTGGCGTTTGGGGTGGCGCTGTTCTTCGCCAAGCTGTGTCACGAGTTCGGCCACGCCTTTATGGCCAAGCGTGCCGGCTGCCGGGTGCAGAGCATGGGCGTGGCGTTCATGGTGTTGCTGCCAATGTTTTACACCGACGTCAGCGATGCCTGGCGGGTCAATGATCGTCGCGCACGCTTGCTGATCGGCGCGGGCGGGGTGCTTGCCGAGTTGCTGCTGGCGTGTATCGCCTTGCTTGCCTGGTCACTGTTGCCGGACGGGCCGGCCCGCACGGCGGCGTTCATGCTCGCCAGCGCGACCTGGCTCACCACGTTGGCGGTCAACCTGAACCCGTTCATGCGCTTTGATGGTTATTTTTTGCTCAGTGACTTCTGGGAGGTCGACAACCTTCAGGGCCGGGCATTTGCCTTGTGTCGTTGGCGATTGCGTGAGGCGTTGTTCGGCTATGGCGAACCGGCACCGGAGCCCTGGTCGCCGTCGATGCAGCGACGTTTGCTCTGGTGGGGATACGGCTCGTGGCTGTGGCGCGCGGTGCTGTTTTTCGGGATTGCGCTGGCGGTGTATCACCTGTTCTTCAAGTTGTTGGGGATCTTCCTGATGATGGTTGAGCTGGTGTGGTTCATCTTCTTGCCGATTGCGCGCGAGTGGCGCGAATGGGGGAGCCGCCGCGAACAGGCCCATGGGCCGCGGGCGTTGCTCAGTGGTTTGGGGTTGCTGGCGGTGATTGTGCTGCTGGTGCTGCCGTGGCGCAGCGCGGTGGAACTGCCGAGCATGCTGGAGGCTGGCCGCGTCAGTGCCTTGCATGCGCCGGTGGCGGCACGGGTCAAACAGCTGAATGTCAGTGACGGGCAGGTTGTCGCCCAAGGTGATGTGCTGATTGAGCTGGAGTCGCCAGACCTGGACTCGCGTCAGGCCATCGTGCGCCGGGAAATCGAGATCCAGCAATTGCAGATGCGCCGTCAGGCCGGGCGCAGCGAAACCGCCGCCGATGCCGGAATCGTCGAACAACGGCTGGCGGAAGCAGTGGCTGAATATCGCGGGTTGGCGGCGCAGCGCGAACGCCTGCTGTTACGCGCACCGCAGGCCGGCCAGGTGCGCGATCTGTTGCCGCAACTGGCCGTTGGCCGCTGGTTGTCGCCCAAGGACACCCTGGCCCGGGTCGTCGAAGAGGGCGCACGACTGCGCGGTTATCTGGCCGAGGCCGAGCTGTGGCGGGTTACCCCTGGTGCCACGGGCCGGTTTATTGCCGAAGACCCGATGCACCCGGCGGTGGCGGTCGAGCTGAGTGAAATCGATACCAACGGCGCGGCGGTTGTCGATCAGGAAGCGCTGACGTCCGACCACCACGGACCGATCGCCGTGCGCCGCGATCAGAGCCAGCGCGCGGAGCCTGTGCAGGCGCAGTACGCGGTGCGGCTCAAAGTCCTCGACAGCATTGCCACCCCGGTGCAGCCATTGCGCGGAGTGGTGGTGTTGCAGGGCCGCAGTGAGTCGTTGCTGGGCACCGCCTGGCGCCGATTGGCGGCGTTGGGCGTAAGGGAGAGTGGTTTTTAGCGCAGGGAGATTTCGCGATGCTGAACAACAATGCCAATGCCGCGGACAGTTTGGTGGTGCGCCCGTCGCGGGCGACTGACGGGCCGTTTCTGGAAAGCCTCTATCATGCGGCGCGCCCCGATCTGCAATGGATCGACGGCGAGCGCGATTTGGTCGAGGAGGTCATCGCCCAGCAGTTTCAGGTGCAGGAGTAGGGCACTGGGGAGCGCTTCCCCAACGCAATGCACTATGTGGTCGAGAAGCTCGACACCTCGATTGGCGCCTTGAGCGTCGAGTTTGGCAGCAACGAAATTCGCGTTCTGTACCTGGCGTTCATTCCGGCTGCTCGCGGCAAGGACTATGGCCGCACGGTGCCACAAGGCGTACAGAAAGCCGCCGAGCAGGTCCGCTGCCCGGTGAGCACGGTGGTCTGGGCCAGCAACCCCCACGCCCACCAACATTACCTGGCGTTGGGCTTTCAGGTCGAAGAGCAAAATCCGGCGGCCGAGCGGCTGGTCTGGTATCCCGGCCAGCCTCAGATGCGGGTCAGTTGAAGGTGATGTAGAAGTACGCCCGGCCGGCGTCGCGCCCCAGAGCCGGTGTGCGCGATACAAATATACCCTCGGCCCGGCCCGGCTCAGGCAGGTCGATAGCACAGGGTCCATCGACGAACGAGGTGGACTGTGAGCTGCTCAAGGCCACGCCAAAAGGCATTCGGCTGCTCTCTGACAGGCGAGCCTTGGGCGCGTCCTCTACCGATTCGATGACCACGGGCAGTTCGCTGCCATCCTCCAGGTACAGCAGGCTGAGCGTTCCCAGTAGCTGTCGGAAGTGGTTGCTGTTGATCTGTTGCTGCATATTCTGGCTCCAGAAAAGTAAATGGTGCCGAGCAAGGCGAACAGCGCCTGGAACTGGCTGACTTGCATGATTTGCCCATTGCACAACGCCCAGCCGCTGGGTGGATAGTTGAACGCGAAGGTTTGAATGGTTCCGGTAAACACTTCCATGGTGGTTCTCCCTGTGTTTTTGGAGGAGGCTTGGCCTGTTGGCAGACCACCGATCAGCGTAATCGCGGAGACGAATGCCGCTACATTGCGTGCGTACGGGGAATGGGGCAGCATCCACACCCAATTCAAGGTCCAAGCTTTATAGGACCTTTTCGATCACTCAGGGGGATGGATGGAATACCGTAAAGAAACAGAGCTTGCCGGCAAGCCTGATGAGCGTTCTGTGCGCACTCGGCTGACAGCCTCGGCGCGTCTGTTTCAGTGGCTGACCGATTACGGGATCTGGCCCATTCTGGCGCTGGCGACGTTCGTGCGGTTTTACGACCTGACAGCGGCGGCCATTTGGGGCGACGAAGGCTCCAGCCTGCTGATGAGCCAGTATTCTCTGTCCGGGATCTGGTTTCACGCGGCCCGCGATGTGCATCCACCGTTCTACTTCATGGTGCTGCACGGTTGGATCGAGCTGTTCGGCGACGGCATTCTCTCGATTCGCAGCCTGAGTGCGCTGCCGGGGATCGCCACGGTGGCACTAGGCGTCTGGCTGGTACGTTTGATCGCCAATCCGCGGGCGGCGTTGCTGGCAGGGTTTCTGTTGGCGCTATTCCCTTCGGCGGTGCGTTACAGCCAGGAAGTGCGGATGTATTCGCTGCTGGGCCTGTTACTGCTCGGCGCGACGATTGCGCTGGTGTATTGGGTCAAACAGCCCCAGCGCTCACGGTATCTGGTGATTTACGCGCTGTTGATGGCCGCCGCGTTTTACACCCACTATTTCACGGCCCTGTGTGTGATTGCTCACTGGTTGTACCTGCTGGTGCTGCGTGTGCAGCCAAGCAACCCATTGCGACATATCAGCCGCCTGGGCTGGTGGCTGACCAACGCGGCGATCGTGCTGCTGTTTCTGCCGTGGGTTCCCCAGCTGCTGAATCTGGTTCAGCACATGCCGGAACTCAAGGCCAGCGGCGATGTGGGCTGGGAGGATCCGGTTACCCTTGGCTCCCTGCCATCCATGGTCTGGACCTTCATGATCCAGGGTGATGACGACAGCCTCCCCAAGTCGGTGTTTATCGCACTGCCAGTGCTGTTGCTGGGTGTGATCGGGTTGACGGTGCTGCGTGATCGTAGCGTCTACCGCTGGAGTGCCTTGCTGGCGATTTACACGGTGGTGCCGCTGGTGCTGGTTTTCCTGGTGTCGTTCATTTCACCGGTCTTCATCGAACGCTACCTCACGGCCTATGCTCTTGGCTTGCCGCTGGTGGTTGCATTGGCTGTCGATCGTCTGCTGAGCGGTTATCGGGTCGCGGCCCTGGTGCTGCTCTTGCTGTTTGTCGGAATTGAAGGGGTGGGCCTGAAAAACAACGCGACCGTCGATCCGAATGACCAGATCAACGTGACGGTCGAATTCATCAATCAGCATTACCAGCCGGGCGATCAGGTCGTTATCAGCGATCTGCTCTGGTACATGCCGTACGTCTACTACGATCGCACCGACGTCCAGCCGCGGCTCTTTACCCCGGTTTTGGCCAACGGCACGTCCAGTCGCCCGAATGCCTACGGTTTTGGTACGCTGGTCGAGGAAGCCGCCGACAAGATCTACCTTGATCGCCTCACCGATCTGCTGCCCGGAACGAACCGTGTATGGCTGTTCAGCACGGCCGACCAGCCTGATGAGTTCGCGCCACTGCCCGAGGGCTGGCAGAAAGTCAGTGAAAAAGTCGCAGGCAATGCGCGGGCGCGGTTGTTTGTCATCAACAGTCCCAAAAAATGACCAACGCCCTTGCAGGAGCGCGGGGCACCTGGCCTTGTCAGCTCCTGCAGCGATGGTGCGCTGAGGACGGTTGCCGGCTTAAGCGTTTCACTCTGTCCGCTGGCGTTACAACCGCACCTTTCACAAGGTTTTAGTTCCGATTTGATATCAAAACACCACTAGTTGGATCCATTTTCGTAGGCTACGCTTTGTCCTACAAAAGGACTTCCGACTACGGTGAAGGGATGCAGCAGTTCCACTTTATCTCCGGCTTGCCGCGCTCAGGCTCGACCCTGCTTTCTGCGATTCTGTTGCAGAACCCGCGTTTTCATGCCGGCATGACCAGCCCCGTCGGATCGCTGTTCACCAGTGTCCTGGAACAATGCAGTGCCGGCAGCGAATTTGGTGCCGTCATCGACACCCCACTGCGCCGTCGTCTGTTGCACGGTCTGTTCGATTCCTTCTACGCCGATCAGGCAGACACACCCGTCATCTTCGACACCAATCGCCAATGGTGCGCGCGCCTGCCTGCACTACGGGAACTGTTCCCGAAGGCCAAAACCATTGCCTGTGTGCGCAATGTTGCCTGGGTGATGGACAGCCTTGAGCGTCTGTACCGCGCCAATCCGTTCGAGAACACCAAGCTGTTCAATGACGAAATCGAGCGCAATACCGTTTACAGCCGTTGCGAAACCCTGGCTCAGCGCAATCGTCTGGTGGGTTTTGCCTGGACCGCGTTGAAAGAGGCGTATTACGGCGAAAACGCCGACTCGCTGTTGATCGTTGATTACGATTTGCTGAGCCAGGCCCCTGACCGGGTCATGCGGTTGATCTACGATTTCATCGGCGAACCCTGGTTCGAGCACGATTTCAACAACCTCGCCTATGACGCGCCGGAGTTCGATCAGGCGCTCGGAGTATCGGGGCTGCACAAGGTCAAACGCACGGTCGCACTGGAACCCCGGCGCACGATCCTGCCGCCGGACCTGTACGATAAATACGCAGAATTGTCTTTTTGGCACGATGGCTCCGCCAGCGCCGCCAACGTTATTCGTATGAAAGCCGAAACCGCGATCAGTTGATTACGGCTTTTTTATTTGCGCGCAAATAAAAGTTCGAATCCGGGTGAGCAATATGTGGTGGAGCAAAGGCAAGTCGCAAACATCCCCAGGCGCACGCGTCCTGGCATCGCCAATGATCATGTCGCTGGAACCGCGAATGCTGTTCGACGGCGCAGTGGCGGCCACGGTTGCCGATACTGCCGCCCAAGCCGACAGCCACGCCACGGCGGACACTGCGAAGTCACCGGTTGCCGACCACCCGGTGGCCAGCAAGGACACCCACGGTCAGGCGGACAACACGTCAGCGGCCACGCCCGCGCCTGCTGCGACGCCCACCGCCGTGCCCGGTCAGAGCGTGGTGTTCGTCGATTCGCGTATCAAGGACGCCGATAGCCTGCTCAAAGGTGTGGCGCCCGGCACCCAGGTGGTGCAGCTCGACGCGACCAAGGACGGCTTGCAACAGATCGCTGATTATCTGGATACCCACCACGGCGTGAGTACCGTGGAAATCATCGCCCACGGCAATAGCGGCGACTTGTGGCTGGGCGACACTTACCTGGCGGCCGATAACGTGGCGGCTCGCAGCGCGGTGCTGGCGCGCATCGGTAATGACATGAACGTCGGCGGTGACATTCTGATCTACGCCTGCAACACCGCCGCAGGTGACAAGGGCATCAGCTTTGTCGACTCGCTGGCGCAACTCACCGGGCGCGATATCGCCGCGTCGAACAACCGTACCGGCGTGGGCGGTGACTGGGATCTGGAAATTGCGTCCGGCACCATCGAGAGCCATAACGTGCTGTCGGCCCAGTCCATGGCTGCGTATCAGTACAGCCTGGCGACCCTGACGGTCACCAACAACGGTGACAGTGGGATCGGCTCATTGCGTCAGGCGCTGAGCGATGCGGCGGTGGGTGACACGGTGACGTTCAGCACCACCATGACGGTCAATCTGAACGCGCAACTGACCATTACCAAGAACGTCACGCTGGAAGGTGACCTGAACCATGACGGCATTGCCGATGTGACCCTCAACGGTCAGTACAAGACCCGAGTGGTTCAGGTCGCTTCCGGGGTCACTGCGACCTTCGACGGGCTGATCATCAAGCAAGGCCTGGTGGCCGGCAATGGTGCTGCCGCCGGTACGGACGGCACGGCGGCCATGGGCGGCGGTATTTTCAACGCCGGCAACCTGACCCTCATGAACGTCACCGTGACCAGCAACGCCGCTTCGGGCGGCGGTGGCGGTGGCGGGGTCACCTCACCTTACGTCGGTGGCGCGGTCGGCGGCGGCGGCGGCGGTGGCGGTGCATTGGGCGGGCAAGCCGGCGGTCATGGTGGCACCTCCGGTTTCGGCACGGGTGTGTACGGCGGTACGAGCGGTAGTGCCAACAAGGGCGGTAACGGTGGCGGGTACAACCCCAACTACATGGGCGGTCGCGGCGGCGGCAGCAGCGGTGGCGCGGGCGGCCCGGGGGTTGCCAACTACAGCAGCGGTGGCGCGGGCGGCACGGCGAACAACGGCACGATTTCCATCGGCGGTGGCGGTGGCGGCTCCGGTTGGGACAAGCCCGGCAGGGCCGGTGCTTCGGCCGCGGGTGGTATCTATAACGCTTCAACCGGCACCTTGACCGTCGTGGGCACCTCGGTGATTTCCAACAACATCGCCGCCGGTGGTGGCGGTGGTGGCGGTGGCGGCCTGGGCGGCTCCGCCGACCCCGGTGGCGCGGCCGGTAAAGGTGTCGGCGCGATCTGGAACAAAGGTACGGTATTGATGACCGCCGCCAACTTCGCGGCGCTGTCCGGTAACGTCGGTGGCAGTGGCTCCGGCGGTCCGGCACTGGGCGGCGGTAGTACCGGTGCCAGCGTGGCGGCCGTGAACAATATCTTCAACGACGGCGGCACCGTGAACACCGCCTATGCACCGGCACCGAGCGCTACCATCGCGGTGGCGAACAGCGCCCTGCACATCGGCCAGACCTCGCTGGTGACCTTTACCTTCACTGAGGCGGTGACCGGTTTCACCAACGCCGACCTGACGGTCACCAACGGTACCCTGAGCGCGGTGAGCAGCAGCGATGGCGGGGTCACCTGGACAGCGACCTTTACCCCAAATTCAAGCGTCACCGGCAGCACCAACCACATCGTCCTGGACAACACCGGCGTGACAAGCGTGTCGCTGGGCGCTGCCGGGGTCGGCACCAGCACGTCCAACAATTACGCCGTCGACACTGTACGGCCGACGGCAACCGTCGTGGTCGGCAGTCCTGCGCTGAACATCGGCGGCACCTCCACGGTGACCTTCACCTTCAGCGAGGCGGTGACGGGCTTCAGCCTGGCCGACATGACGGCATCCAACGGCACCCTGAGCAACCTGACCACCAGCGACAATATCACCTGGACCGCGACCCTGACACCGACCGCCGGCAACACCAGCAGCGGCAACGTCATTACCCTGAACAACACCCTCTATACCGATACCGCGACCAACGCCGGTACCGGCACGACCACGTCCAACACCTATACGGTCGACACCGTGCGGCCGACCGCGAGTATCGTGGTGGCCAACAATGCGCTGAACATCGGGGCAACGTCCCTGGTGACGATCACCTTCAGCGAGGCGGTGACCGGTTTCACCAATGCCGACCTGACGGTCGCCGACGGCACGCTGAGCGCGGTCAGCAGCAGCGACGGCGGCATCACCTGGACCGCGACCCTGACCCCGACCTCGTCGGTTTCCAGCGCCGGCGACGTGATTACCCTGAATAATGCCGGAGTCAGCGACACGGCGGGCAATGCCGGTAGCGGCACGACCAGCTCGAATGCCTATAGCGTCGACACCGCGCGTCCGACCGCGACCATCATCGTTGCCACGACCACCCTGGGCATCGGCCAGACCTCACCAGTGACCATTACCTTCAGCGAAGCGGTGACCGGTTTCACCAACGCTGACCTGACCGTTTCCAACGGTACCCTGAGCGCGGTGAGCAGCAGCGACGGCGGTATTACCTGGACTGCGACCTTCACTCCGACGACCAATATCACCAACGCCAGCAACCACATCACCCTGAACAACACCGGCGTGCTGGACCTGGTGGGCAACGCCGGCAGCGGCACCACCGACTCCAACAACTTTGCCATCGACACCCAGCGCCCGACGGCGACGATCGTGGTCGCGAACACGGCTTTAGCCATCGGCCAAACCTCGCTGGTGACCATCACCTTCTCCGAGGCGGTGACCGGCTTCACCAACGCCGACCTGACGATTGCCAACGGCACCCTCAGCGCGGTGAGCAGCAGCGACGGCGGCATCACCTGGACCGCGACCTTCACCCCGGCCGCCAGCATCACCGACACCAGCAACCTGATCACCCTGGATAACACCGGGGTCAGCGACTTTGCCGGAAACACCGGCAGCGGCACCACCGATTCCAACAATTTCGCGATCGACACCGCACGCCCGACGGCCACCATCGTGGTCGCCGACAGCACCCTCACGGTCGGCGAAACCTCACTGGTGACCATCACCTTCTCCGAGGCGGTGAGCGGCTTCACCAACGCCGACCTGACGATTGCCAATGGCAGCCTGAGCGCGGTGAGCAGCAGCGACGGCGGTATCACCTGGACCGCCACCTTTACCCCAACTGTCGGTATCGCCGATGCCACCAACCTGATCACCCTGAACAACATCGGGGTCAGCGACCTGTCCGGCAACACCGGCACCGGCACCACCAGCTCGAACAATTACACTATCGACACCGTTCGGCCGACCGCTACCATCGTGGTGGCGGACAACGCCTTGAAGATCGGCGAAACCTCACTGGTGACCATCACCTTCTCCGAGGCGGTGAGCGGCTTCAGCAATGCCGATCTGACGATTGCCAACGGCACCCTGAGCGCGGTGAGCAGTGGCGACGGCGGCATTACCTGGACGGCCACGTTTACACCGACTGCCAGCATTACCGATGCCACCAACGTCATTACCCTGGACAACAGTGGCGTCACCAATGGGTCGGGCAATGCCGGCAGCGGCACCACCGATTCGAACAACTTCGCCATCGACACAGTGCGCCCGACGGCGACCATCGTGGTCGCGGACAGCGCCCTGGGAGTCGGTCAGACCTCACTGGTGACCATCACCTTCTCCGAGGCAGTGAGCGGTTTCACCAACGCCGACCTGACCATCGATAATGGTACCTTGAGCGCGGTCAGCAGCAGCGATGGCGGCATCACCTGGACCGCCACCCTGACCCCGGTGGCGGGCATTACCGATACCAGCAACATCATCCAGCTGGACAACACGGGGATCCAGGACCTGTCCGGCAACGCCGGCAGCGGCACCACCGACTCCAACAACTACGCGGTCGACAGCCAGCGCCCGACCGCCACTATCGTCCTGGCCGACCCGGCCCTCAAGGCCGGCGAGACTTCGCTGGTGACCATTACCTTCTCCGAGGCGGTGAGCGGCTTCACCAATGCTGACCTGACGGTCGCCAACGGCAGCCTGAGCGCAGTCAGCAGCAGCGACGGCGGCATCACCTGGACCGCCACCTTCACTCCGACCGCGGGCATCACCGATCTGAGCAACGTCATCAGCCTGAACAATAGTGGAGTCGCCGACCTGGCGGGCAATGCGGGGACGGGCATCACCAGTTCGAGTAATTACACTGTCGAAACCCAAGTGCCGACCGCCACCATCGTGATCGCCGATACGGCGTTGAGGGTCGGTGAAACCACGGTGGTGACCGTCACTTTCTCCGAGGCGGTGAGCGGCTTCAGCAACGCCGATCTGACGATTGCCAACGGCACCTTGAGCGCGGTCAGCAGCAGTGATGGTGGCGTGACCTGGACGGCGACTTTCACCCCGACCAGCAACATCACCGACACCAGCAACGTGATTACCCTGGATAACAGCGGTGTCACCAACGCATCGGGCAACACCGGCAATGGCACCACTGACTCCAACAACTACGCCATCGACACGGTGCGCCCGACGGCGACCATCGTCGTCGCCGACAGCGCCCTCGCGGCCGGCGAAACCTCACTGGTGACCATCACCTTCTCCGAGGCGGTGAGCGGTTTCACCAACGCCGACCTGACTATCGCCAACGGCACCTTGAGCGCGGTCAGCAGCAGCGATGGCGGCGTCACCTGGACCGCGACCCTGACCCCGGTGGCGGGCGTCACCGATACCAGCAACCTGATCACCCTGACCAACAGTGGCGTCAGCGATCTGGCGGGTAATGCCGGCACCGGGACGACCGACTCAAATAATTACGCGATTGACACGCAGCGGCCCACAGCCACCATTGTGCTTGCTGACACAACGCTGATTGTGGGCGAAACGTCGCTGGTCACCATTACCTTCTCCGAGGCGGTGACCGGCTTCACCAACGCCGACCTGAGTGTGCCCAACGGCACGTTGAGCCCGGTCAGCTCCAGCGATGGCGGTATTACCTGGACGGCGACCTTTACCCCGACGGCCGGTGTTGCCGACGCCACGAACCTGATTACCCTGAGCAACAGCGGGGTGGCCGATCTGGCGGGCAACGCGGGTACCGGCACCACGGATTCCGGCAACTTCACCATTGACACCGTGCGCCCGACGGCGACCATCGTGGTGGCGGACACCGCGCTGAAAGTCGGTGAAACATCGCAGGTCACCATCACTTTCTCGCAAGCGGTGAGCGGTTTCAGCAACGCCGACCTGACAATCGCCAATGGCACACTCAGCGCGGTCAGCTCCGGCGATGGCGGCATCACCTGGACCGCAACGTTCACGCCAACCAATGCCATTACCGACAGCAGCAACCTGATCACGCTGGACAATAGCGGCGTTCAGAGCGCATCTGGCAATACCGGTGTTGGCACTACCGATTCGAACAACTATGCCATCGATACCGAGCGTCCAACCGCAACTATTGTGGTCGTCAATCCGGTGTTGCCAGTGGGTGAGACCTCTCAGGTGATCATCACCTTCAGCGAAGCGGTGAGCGGGTTCAGCAACGCCGACCTGACGATCGCCAATGGCACACTCAGCGCGCTCAGCAGCAGCGATGGTGGCGTGACCTGGACGGCGACCTTCACCCCGAACGCCAACATCAGCGACGCGACCAACCTCATCACCCTCAACAACAGTGGTGTGAGCGATGCTGCCGGTAACGCCGGAGCGGGGACGACCGACTCCAACAACTACGTTATTGATACCCAGCGTCCAACCGCGACCATTGTGGTCGCCGACAGCGCACTCAAGATCGGTCAGACCACCACCGTGACCATCACCTTCTCCGAGGCGATCAGTGGTTTTACCAACTCAGACCTGAGCGTCGCCAATGGCACGCTGAGCGCGTTGAGCAGCAGCGATGGCGGTGTCACCTGGACGGCGACGCTTACGCCAACCGGCAATGTCACCGATGCCAGCAACCTGATCACCCTGAACAACGGCGGTGTGAGTGACTTGCTCGGCAACGCCGGGAGTGGCACCACCGACTCGAACAATTACACCGTCGATACCGTGCGCCCGACGGCGACGATCGTGATCGCTAACCCGATTCTGGCGGTGGGCGATTCCTCGACAGTGATCATCACCTTCAACGAAGCGGTAAGCGGCTTGGACAACAGCGACCTGACGGTGACCAACGGCACGCTGAGCGCGTTGAGCAGCAGCGATGGTGGCGTGACCTGGACAGCGACGTTCACCCCGAACGGCAATGTTAGCGACGCGACCAATCTGATCACCCTCAACAATACCGGAGTCAGTGATCTTGCCGGCAATGCCGGGACGGGGAGCACCGACTCCAACAATTTCATCATTGATACTCAGCGTCCGACGGCGACCATTGTCGTGGGCGACAGCGCTCTGCGCATCGGTCAGACGACCACCGTGACCATCACCTTCTCCGAGGCGATCAGTGGCTTTACCAACTCAGACCTGAGTGTCGCCAACGGTACGCTGAGTGCCCTGAGCAGCAGCGATGGCGGTAAGACCTGGACGGCGACGCTGACTCCGACCGGCAATATCTCCAATACCAATAATCTCATCACGTTGAACAACGGCGGTGTGATTGACTCGGTCGGCAACGCCGGGAGTGGCACCACCCAGTCCAACAACTACGCCATCGACACCACACGTCCAACCGTCACCAGCATCGTGGTGGCTAACCCGGCGTTGACGGTGAATCAGACCTCACGGGTGACCATTACTTTCAGCGAAGCGGTCAGCGGCTTCGATCTGACTGACCTGAGCGCGACCAATGGCACCTTGTCCAACCTTTCCAGCAGCGATGGTGGCAAAACCTGGACGGCGACCCTGACGCCAACGGCCAACGTCAACAACGCCAGCAATCTGGTCAGCCTGAACGGCAGTGGTGTGACCGACCTGGCCGGCAACTCGGGCGTAGGCACTACGGATTCCAATAGTTATTCGGTCAACACCATCGCCACCAGTGGCGACCCGCAATTCAGGGTTGATTCTCCAGTGGTGCTTGCGGACCCACCGAATGTGCCGCTGCAACCCATCGTTTTCACCCCGCCTACGGGCAATCTCGGTTCGCCGCTGGCCTTTACGCCATTGTTCGAGCAGCGTACTTCGGGCGATGGTTTACCTCCGGTGGGCAGCATCTTCATCAATAACGGCGCCCTGGCACCAAGTTTCATCGCTCAGGTGTTCAGCAGCGAAAGCGGCGGGAACGGTGCGGCTCAAGGCTTCCTCGGCTTTGGTGGCGGTGATGGCGGGGTGTTCGGCAGTAGCACGCTGTCGAGCCTGTTCAATCAGGATTCAGGCTCGCAAAGCGGCTCGTTCAATGCCTTCGACAGCCATTCAATACAAGGCGGCGATGTCTCACAAGGCTTGCGCGGGGTGTTCGGCGTGCCGACGTTGGGCCAGCAATTGCAGCAAATGAAAGACACCGAGCAACGGCAGATCCTGGATCTGGCCGCGGCCTTGCAACAGGTCGGCATCAGCGAAATGCAGGCCTGAAACAGACTTAATACAGGGCTGGACCCGGGGGTAAGCCAAGGATGAGAAGAAGTCATAAGTTGTTTGGTGTCAGCCTGCTGGCGGTGATGGTCAGCGGATGCGCAATCAAAAGTGAACCGATCGAACGCAGTGTCAGCGAGCAGCGCGCCAAAAGCGATTTGCTCAGCATGTACAAGGATCAGGAGCCATTAAGCGGTCCTTTGACATTGCATCAGGCCATGGCTCGCGCGGTGAAGTACAACCTCGAAGGCCGGTTGAAAATCATGGAAGAGGCCCTGGCCAAGCGCCAACTGGACCTCGCCAGTTTTGACATGCTGCCGCGCATGGCGCTGGATGCCGGGTACGTGGGGCGTAACAACGTCAGCGGCTCCAGCAGCCAGAGTGTGCAGACCGGCACCCAGTCTCTGGAGCCCTCGACCTCTCAGGACCGCGACCGCAGGGTGGCCGACCTGACCATGGTCTGGAACGTGCTTGACTTTGGCGTCAGCTACATCAACGCCAAACAGCAGGGCGACCAACGGTTGATCGTTCAGGAGCGTCGGCGCAAGGTGATCAACACCATCGTCCAGGACGTGCGCTCAGCCTACTGGCGTGCGGTAGCCGCCGAACGCCTGCTCAAGCAGATCGACAGCCTGATGGCGCGGGTCGATACGGCTAAGGTCAACAGTCAGAGCATGAGCGAACAGCGCATCGGTGATCCGATACAAGCCTTGGGTTACCAACGCTCGCTGATCGAAGCCACCCGTCAACTGGAGGAACAGCGCCAGGCACTGTCCCTGGCCAATACCGAACTGGCGACCCTGATCAACCTGCCGATGGGCACCTCCTTGACCCTGGCGACCCCGGACGATTACGACATTCCCGAGTTGAAAGTCGACCTGGCGAGCCTGGAACAGGAAGCCCTGACCAGCCGCCCCGAACTGCGTGAGCAGGACTACCAGACGCGCATCAGCGCCGCAGAAACCCGCAAGGCCATGCTGCGGTTACTGCCAGGGCTTGAGTTCTCGGCTGGCGGGCACTACGACAGCAACTCGTTTTTGGTCAATGACAAGTGGGCCGACTACGGGGTGAAAGTTACCTGGAACCTGTTCAACGTGATTTCCGCTCCGGCGGCCATCGATGTCGCCAAGGCCGGCGAACAAGTCGCCACGGCGCGCCGTCAGGCGATGTCGATTGCCGTGCTGGCGCAGCTCTATGTGGCCAACGCCAACTACCGTGAAGCGCTGCGTCAGTTCAAAACCAACCAACAACTGGCCAGCATCGACGGGCAAATCGTCGGCCAATTGCGCAATCGCCATCAAGCGGCCGGGTTGGGTGAGCTGGACCTGATCCAGGGCGAACTGAACACCCTGCAGGCAGATTTGCGGCGTGACCTGTCTTATGCCGATCTACGCAACGCGTATGGACAGATCTTCGCCAGCGCCGGGCTTGATCCGCTACCGGATCAGGTGCAGTCGACTCAGGTCGAGTCGATTGCCAACGCCTTGGCCAGCCGTGAAGCCGCCTGGGCGGCGGGGGATATAGCGGTACCTGTGGCGGCTCATGTCGAACGACAGTAAGTGAATTTACAGGGGGATCGTCAAGCTCACGTACATCACCCATTCGACGATAAGTTCGCCATGCCCTTCAACAATTCGATCGGTAGCGGAAAGACGATGGTCGAGCTCTTGTCACCGGCAATCGCACCCAGGGTCTGCATGTAGCGCAACTGCATCGCGCCAGGTTGACGGCCGAGCATTTCGGCGGCTTGCATGAGCTTTTCCGAGGCCTGCAGTTCGCCTTCGGCGTGGATCACCTTGGCCCGCCGTTCCCGTTCGGCTTCGGCCTGTTTGGCGATAGCACGGATCATCGATTCGTTGAGGTCGACGTGCTTGATCTCGACGTTGGCCACTTTGATTCCCCAGGCATCGGTCTGGGCATCGAGCACTTGCTGGACATCGGTGTTCAGGCGTTCGCGTTCGGCAAGCAGTTCGTCCAGTTCATGTTTGCCCAGCACCGCCCGCAATGTGGTTTGCGCCAATTGGCTGGTGGCCATGAGAAAGTCTTCGACCTGGATGATCGCCTTCTGCGGGTCGAGTACCCGGAAGTACAGCACCGCATTGACCTTCACCGAGACGTTGTCGCGGGTGATCACGTCTTGCGGCGGTATGTCGAGCACCACGGTGCGCAGGTCCACCCTGACCATTTGCTGGACCATCGGAATCAACAGAATCAGTCCGGGACCCTTGACCTGCCAGAAACGTCCGAGCTGGAACACCACCCCGCGTTCGTATTCGCGCAGGATCCGAAACGTTAACGCGGCCAACAGAATCAACAGCGCAATTAGCGCGCCAAAACCCAATTCCAGACCCATGATCATTCTCCTCGTGGTGTCGCCTGCGCCGCGGTCACTTCCAGTAGCAGCCCTTTGCGTGCCAACACCTGAACCCGTTGTCCGGGTCGCAGTGGCATTGGGCTCAGGACCTGCCAGTTTTCCCCTTGCAGCTGCACCCAGCCGTTGTAAGGGTTATCAGGTTGCACGGCGGTCACCGGCGTGACGCTGCCCACCAGCCCGGCATCACCGCTGACGACTTTTCGCTGCCGCGCCCTCATCGCCATGCTCGCCAGTGTCACAAACAGCGCGGAACTGACCACGGCCAGGCCGATGATCAAGGGCAGCGGAATGCCATAACCCGGCACATCGGTGTCCATCAGAATCACTGCGCCCACCACAAAAGAGGCAATCCCGCCGAAGCCGATCACCCCGAACGTCGGTAAGAAGGCTTCCGCCACCATGAACGCGATGCCCAGCAAAATCAGCGCTACACCGGCGTAATTCACCGGCAATAACTGCAAGGCATACAACCCGAGCAACAGGCAGATCCCACCCAGCACGCCGCTGACGCCTGTGCCTGGGCTCATGAGTTCGAAAAACAGTCCATAGATGCCGATCATCATCAGGATCAATGCCACGCTGGGATGGGCGATCACCGACAGCAATTGCGTGCGCCAGTCCGGGTCATGGTTGATCAACGGGGCGTCGAAGGTGTGCAGTTGCACCTCCTGCCCGGCGACGCTAAAGGTCTTGCCATCAAGCTGTTTGAGCAGACCGTTCAGGTCATTCGCCACGTAGTCGACCACCTTGAGCTTCAGCGCCTCTTGAGCCGACAGGCTGACGGCTTCACGCACCGCTTGCTCGGCCCAGTCGACGTTGCGCCCGCGCAATTGCGCCAGGCCGCGGATGTAAGCGGCAGCGTCATTGATCTGCTTGTGGGTCAGAGTGTCTGTGGTGTTTTCAGGCTCTGGATTCTTGTCGGTACGTGGTGCCGCCGGTGGGTTTGGTTGCCCGGGTAGGCCACCGATCTGCACCGGCGTCGCAGCACCCAGGTTGGTGCCTGGCGCCATGGCAGCGACATGGCTGGCATAGAGAATATAGGTCCCGGCACTGGCAGCGCGGGCACCGCTGGGGGCGACGAAACTGGCCACTGGCACGGGGCTGGCGAGGATCGCCTTGATAATCGCTCGCATAGAGGTGTCCAGCCCGCCCGGTGTGTCGATGCCCAGCACCACTAATTGCGCGTGCTCATCGACTGCCTTGCTCAAGCCCCGAACCACATAATCGGCGCTGGCCGGGCTGATCACATCGTTCACCGTAAGCACAATCACCGGGTCCACAGCCCACGCCTGCCCGGTCGGTAACCCGATCAGCAACCACAGCAACACCGCCCGCCATCCACGCTTGTTCATATGACCCTCCCGGAGAGTCATGTGCCATAGGGCCGTCATCTATTCGTTGGCCCTGAACTGGAGTTTAGTTGAGCAATGGGCTGAGCGAATTTTGATCAGTTACGTCGGCAAACCGCTCAGAAGTTTGTTGGGTCAAGAGTGGTCGGTACCCGGTGCACGGCCTAGACTCCTTTAAGGGGAATCAAGTTGTTAACCCACCGTCCGCAAGCAGTTGCTCTGGACACCGAGGTGCATCATGCGTATGGCAAGAACCGTGCATTTGAGCCTGGAACAGGCCCATTGCGAATATGACGTCGTGACTCATCCGCACTCGGCGAGCAGCCTGGAAACCGCCCGGGTGGCGGGTATCCCCGCTGAGCGCGTGGCGAAATCAGTGATCCTCGACGACCACCACGGCCACTACCTGATGGCCGTCCTGCCCGCCAGCCGCCATCTGGACCTGAGCAAAGTCCGTGGCAGCAGCGAATGGCAAATCACCCGCGAAAGCACGCTGGCCCATCTGTTCAACGATTGCGAACGCGGGGCCGTGCCTGCTCTGGGCGAATCCTATGGCATGGACATGATCATCGACCCAATGTTGACCCGCCAGAAAGACATCTACCTCGAAGCTGGCAACCACAACAACCTGGTCCACCTGAGCATGGACCAATACCTGAAAATGGTGCCCCATGCCGAAGTGTGCGAGGTGAGTCATTCATGATGATTGGCAGTATTTGTTATGCAATTTCGCGGGCAAGCCTCGTTCCTGCATCGGACCGTATATTTCCTGCAGGAGCGAGGCTTGCCCGCGATCGATTGCGCAGCAGTCGCAATAAGGTTGTCCGCTAAATCACTGTCTCCCACCCAATCTCATCCCTGGAGCCTCCCATGGAATCACCCACCCACAGCCTGCCATCCCTGTTCAAACAACTTGGCCTGCCCGACGACCCCGCCAGCATTGATGCCTTCGTCGCCACCCACTCGCCGCTAAAACCCGAGCTGCACCTGGCTGACGCCTTCTTCTGGACCAAGTGCCAGGCGGATTTTTTGCGCGATGAAGTGCTGGACGACGCCGATTGGGCAGAGGTGGTGGATCAACTGGATGTGCTGCTGAGGAAGGGGCGGGGGGTGTAAAAAAATCTGAGGAAAACAGGCGAAATGTAAAAAAATCTTGGGTTAAACCGTATTTGTGAGTTTTTTCCGGGTTGCTTAAAAACAATCAGCGGACCAGATTTAAGACCTAAATAGAGGTCTTAATTATGCAAAATGTTCTGGCCGACACGGCCGTCAGTGTGTCCGAGCTGAAGAAAAATCCCTCAGCAGTATTGAGCGGGGCTCATGGTGGGCCGGTTGCGGTGCTGAATCACAATCGTGTCATAGGGTATATGGTTCCGGCCGATGTATTCGAGGCCATGATGGAACGGTTGGATGACCTGGAGCTGGCCGAGCTCGTCCGCGCTCGTAGCCATGAAACGCCGATGCGGTGCATCGGGCGTTAGGGTGAAACAGGTGTAAACCTATTTCAGGACTAGACAGTGATTGACGAGCGAGTAGTCGTCTCGGTGGTAGCCGTTGATAAGCGCGAACGTAGCGCTGTGTACGAACGAGCTAAAAAACGCTAAGAAAAGTCAGCGTCGCGCCCGTTTGGTTGCACACCTCGAACCATCCCCCCTATAGTTCGCCCCGTCGCCGCACATCGGCGACAGGATTTGGCGATCCTCTTTCTATGACGCGTTTCAGCGCACCGATTCCATGCTTGTACCTTATTGGGTAGAGGCATGCTGATCTATGGCGGCTGTGCGCGGGAGACCTTCGAGTCTGCCGGGTTTCGTAGATGACCGGTTCGCCAACCTGCGCACAGCTGCCACCCTTTTTCGTTTGGCGACGATGAATGGAGGCTCCCAAAAAACTATCTACGAGATATACCCAATGACTCCATATCGTCCCCTGACATCCAACCCCACCGCCGCCTCCGTTCTAGCCTTCAACACCCTCGCGGCGACTCATCTTCTGCACGAAACAGCCTGTAGCCGTGTGCGCATTGGCACCGATCTGCTGGAAACCCTCACCTCAGTCACCATCCGCGATATCGACGATCAGGATCTTTATCGCTTGGTCAACGCGGCGTTTGTGTCGTTGCGTGATGGCCTGGACATAATGGAAGAAGTGCAGCATCGCCTGACCGCCCAAGCGTTGAAGGCGACCTGACGTTACCTCTGATCATTCCCACGCTCCCGCGTGGGAATGCAGCCCGTGACGCTCCGCGTCACTGCCGAAGCGGACGCAGAGCGTCCAATGAG
>NZ_JBWKQB010000046.1:0-32454 GCF_059418545.1 Pseudomonas sp. GW821-FHT07G10
CAATTCAACGGTGGGCTGGCGCCAGCTCGGGCCGAAGAAAAACTTAACGTCGTGTCCGGGATTAGTTGACCACTACACTTGGCCTCTTCAATGAGGGCGACGGCTACCCGATTAGCTTCGCTCCAGGCCCTGATGTCGCTGACTGGCTCTTCACCAGAATCATCAATCACCGATGATGGGCTGGTACTGGCAGATAACCTGCTGTGTGACTTCGAATGTCGTTCGAGCGACGCTGAATAAAACGTTCTGCGAAAACACCCCATGAACGAGGCAAGCCCATGGCCCTGCCCGAATTCATCGAGGCGATAGACTGCTGATAGCCGAACGCTTATCGATGCCCGCCAAGTGCGGGCTTTTTTGGTTCTTCACGGAATTCCGGGAAACACAGAAACAAGAGCACCGATTTGATTGATGATGTTTGGTCGGCAGGACCCCGGAGGAGGGGGCGGCTGGTTATGGAGCACTTCCGTAATTGTGGTTGAGCACTTCGGTAGTAGTAATGGAGAACTTCCATAATGGTTTTGGATCACTTGCATGATGGTCGTGGAATGCGTTCATGATAGTTATGAAGTCTGTCGGTTTACAGAATTCAAACCCCAAGCAATTTAACCTAAAATCCCATAATAATCAGTGCTTTATCGTGAAAGTATGGCGAAGGCGATGTCCGTCTTTATTTATCAGGGAGCCCATAGAGGTTACTCTTTTTACTTCAAGTTTCTGCCATTTTTCAGGCGCCAAATATTTGTTCATCTGGATGGATCGTAAAGCGATTGGCCTTAGTACGATTCATTCATACGCGCCATTAAAACTCAGCCATAAATTACAAAGCGCTTAACTAGAACAAGCAGTAAGGAGAACTAGGGTTCGACAAAAGACAAAAAATTGACAACAAAAAACAGTCACATTCTCCCTGTAAGTTGGTGATACATAATGATCAAGATCATTGCCTGCTTTTTAATAGGAGTTGTAACTGCAGGATGCAACGGTATGGTAGAACCCGACTTTTCGGGGCCTACTAACAATTCATACTTTTTAGTCTTTTCAGGCTTTCCTTTTCCGTATCTATACATGGCTTCTGCCGTGCAATGGAACGAGGACTACGCCGTCACCACTCGCCACACCCCGTTCATCTCCAACGTGAAATACAGCTGCAGCACAGGCTGCGACCTCGTCTTCATTCAGCACAAGGCCAACGGCCGCTACCCGTCATGGCGCGCACCGCGTGTGGGCGAGTCCATAACTGCCGTGGGGGCAAGCCCGTACCTGGCGACCGCCACCGGGAAAGGCAAGGTGTATCAAACGCCTTTCTCCAACACCGCTGAACACAGCGGTGATCTCTATGCCATCCATGATGCCCCGCTGATCCAGGGGATGTCGGGCGGGCCAGTTATCGCCAGCGACGGCAGTGTTGTCGGCATCAATGTCGGTTTCTACTCCACCACGCTGAACAATGTGAGCGCGCAGCTGGACGTAAAGAGCGCTGAGAGGATCAGCGTCTTTATCCCTTACTCGATCATTCAGCGCGAGTGGGGGCTGTTGCAGGCAAAGCTTGACGATCCGCACGGCACGAAATATGCCGCGAAGTAGCTTTAGCCATTGCCCGGTTTGTTGGAGGGACCTTCATCCCTTTGCGCATCCTGATGTACTGCTCGGTCATGCCAATCGTGGTATGCCCGAGCTGGTCGCGCGCGCCCCTGATGTTCCCGGTTGACGCTTTTCTGTCGGTAACCGCCTTGGCTCGAAGATCGCGCATCTCAAATAGTGCTTTTTCAATTCCGGCAGACCTCCGCGTGCGGATTCCACGCCATCTGCAGCAGTCGGCTTGAAGCCGCCTGCTCGACCTTCGCCGTCGGCCACTCAGTAAACCCGACCTTTGGTGCCTTTGTTTTCGGGTTACTGGCGATTTGTACAGGCGCAAGGGGGCGGCCTGTTGCATGGCTGGACACACCTGATATCCAGAGATGTTCAGACCTCTGTCGCTATACAGACGATCACGACATTAAATATTGCCAGGGCCGTGCCGATAACTCCGTATCTATGTATCAACGGAGTGACGAAGCATGGAAGTCAGCAATACCCAAAGCGAGTACCAGAAGCCCAAAAACCTGGCCAGTCTGGGTAGTCGATTGCAGTCTCTATCCATCTTGCATGCGCAACATCACGACGCCGTTCCTGAATATTTTTGACTGGATATTCATTTTCTTCGGCTCGCGGAAACGACTTGGCGACGTGCTCGCATCGACGATCATGGTCCGATCCAGATAAAGACGATTACCACTGTTCCCATATTCAGGACGAGGAATAACCATGAGGGTTTTGATCGGGGTGTTGGCAGGAATGGTGCTGACCGGGTGCTCGTTGCCCGCATCCTTGGTGCCGGGCGAGCCAAGTGTCAGTGAGGTCACGACCAAGGTACCAAAAGACTATGCCATGTGCGTTCTGCCTGCCTGGCAGCATGAGGTCCCTAAAACCACTCAATCCGGGATTACGAATGGATACCGGATCACCGCGCCAAGCGTTGTAACGGCCGATGAGATTCTTGATATCGTGAAGTGGAAGAACGGGAGTCGGGTATCGCTCTACCAAGGCCCGCCATGGGCCAAGTCAGGCGCTCTGAACAAGTCACTGCGTGACTGTTTGTAGCGGCGCCTCTGTATGCAGGTCGTCCTGTACGGTTACAAAAAAAGCTCAGTCTGGTGCTGGGCTTTGTCGTTTCGGGGTTTTGTACAGGACAAAAAAAGAGCCTCAAAGCTCTTTGATGGGGAGGAAGTAGAGCCATTGAGGCTCAAGATGCGCATGAAGCGAGTGGCGAGCTTGGTAGGCGTTCAGGTCACTCACCACCCACGCAGCTGCAGGAGCATTTAAGCAACTGCGTAAATATATCGTAGGAAGGTGGGATTTCACGCTCAAGTACCACTAGTCGAATGTGCCGGGATTGGTGCCAGCATCGGCGAGCCTCCATTTGAGAGACTACGACTGGTTACAGGCGTCTTGTCGCTACCGACACATGAAACAGATCCATGTCGGCTGTAGATAGGGAGAGGCCAAAGCGTATGCAGAAGCCTGTGCCTCCGCATACGTCTTTGTATCTCGCTACTTCACATCCGAATGTCGAGCGATGTCGCCATCTGCGACGGCTGATAAGGCCCGGTCGAGTAGTACTCGCGAAGCTGGGCTTCAAGGCTGCGAAGGATCTCCATATCAAGCCGAAGGCCGGTCTCTCCGGGGCGATTCTGAATCAACCCCTGGGCGTATCCACCAGCGATGAGCGCATTAAGCGTGTCCCGAGCGTACTCGGCAGATTTATCAGTCATGTCCGGCCTCCGGGGCCTTTTCGTGTGGAAATAAAAAGCTACCATGGAAGCGCCGGACACCTATAGCGCCTGAATCGCAGGCACAAAAAAGCTGATGGAGACGATTGGCTATTTCGCGAAACCAGAGAGGCCCAATCATGCATGGCCCGACTGCCGCAAGCCCGGTAGCGACGCCTGCTTGAACTGCCGAGTGCAGTTGGATAAGCCATCTTTTGACCGCTCAGAGAAATCAAGACACCCGCTTGATCAGTTTTGCCCCCTGGTTTCTCACATTGCCCACAGCCATGTCGACCTTGAACCATTCGAAGGTATCAGGTGGTTCGCCTTGCTTGAGGAGCATCTGTTCGGCACGTTCCTTTGGTGTTGAATGGTTGAGCCATTCCCGGGCCAGCTCCGGTGCCAGAACGACCGGCCGCCGGTCTTGGGTATCGACCAATCCTCCGACGCTTTCTGCAGTGATGATCACGAAGCCATCGTCCTCCCTCGGTTCACGGCCGCCGGCGGGGTACTGCCCGATGGCCGCACAGAGTATCGGTGCGCGGTCACGGCGCCGGATGAGGTAGGGCTGTTTCTTCGAGCCACCTTCATAGATCCACTCGAACCAGTTGTCGATTGGGGTAATGGCACGGTGTGGCCAGATCGCCCGGAAGAAATGGCCGTGCGCGACCTTTTCGACCCTGGCATTAATCGGTGGCGGCTTGTCGATTGCCCAGTGCGGGCGCCATCCCCAGCGAACAAGGTCGGCATGCAGTGCTTCGCCTTCCAGATGCAGAAGTACAACCTGGGTAGTGGGCGCGACGTTGTACCGTTCGATTGGCTGGTCGCCCACCGTGTTGACCAGCGCATTGGGCATGCTCAGCGCGGCAACGAAGTCGTGGATGCCCCGATATTGTGAAAGCCTTCCGCACATGGCAAGTCCTCCAGCCTATCTTTTAGCTTAGCTGCAGTGAGCGCATGTCTGTGACTCATTGGACCTGCCGTCTGCAGTGAAACCAATAGAGCGGAAGATCAATTATTGCAGCGGGCTTGCACTACCTTGCAGGTATTCGGAGTTCCACCTGATCGACCTGCATAGCGTCTGCAATTGTCCATTGAAGAGGTGCGTACCTGCTGCAGATTGGAACCCCATGCCAGGCCCCCCTCTCCAACAGTGGGCATTGCTTTTGCGTAGCAGCTGGAGCCCCCGGTTGGAGTTGTAGCGAGCCCCTCAGTCTGTTTATGTGCACATCCTGCAATAAACGAAAGGCAGATAGAAAAAATTGATATAAAAACCAAGGACTTGTTTTTTGGTGATGATTTTTTGTTCATTCCATTTCCCCCTGTTAATGAGGTTTCTGGCCGGCATTCATGCCACTTGAAAGGTCGAGCCTCGACAGCAAGGCACTGCACCTTCTTTGGTCGTACCAAAACTATTTTAGTAGGAGGTGCAGGTCCTTGGGCTCGCAGGCTATGGACTGGGGGGATCAAGGTCTGAAAGGCAAAACGATGCTGGGCGGACGGTTACCGATTTTCGGTATGGAATCCTGGAGATTACTGGAGTAAAAAATACCTTACCCACCTCAATCCGGGGGATGCGCAAATGGTCATTACTGTCAAAGAACGCGATGAGCATCACATGTCTCATGACTCAAGTAGAGAGGGAGTC
Source organism: Pseudomonas sp. GW821-FHT07G10 (assembly GCF_059418545.1). Classification (NCBI taxonomy): domain Bacteria; kingdom Pseudomonadati; phylum Pseudomonadota; class Gammaproteobacteria; order Pseudomonadales; family Pseudomonadaceae; genus Pseudomonas; species Pseudomonas sp. GW821-FHT07G10. The sequence continues at coordinate 4,960 of NZ_JBWKQB010000046.1, forward strand.
AGAATGTGGGATGTATATCAAGGAGATGTTCTTGTAGGCGTCTATCACAGTGAAGCAGATGCACTGAAGTACAAGGCTTTGCTGGAGAGCGGTCGATTGGATAGCCTCAAGGCAGCTCCGAAACACTAAGTTCGACGCGATGAGCAAGCCCGGCCCCGCGCTGGGCTTTGTCGTTCCTGCAGCGGGTTTTCTCAAGTGCGCGGAGCAGTGATACAGTCCGCCACTTCCAGAACGAGGAAGCACTATGCGGATTTTGATTGGGGCGCTGGCGATGGTGATGTTGGCCGGGTGTTCGTTGCCCGCATCCTTGGTGCCGGGCGAGCCAAATGTCAGTGAGTTCACGACCAAGGCACCGAAAGACTACGCCATGTGCGTGCTGCCTGCCTGGCAGCACGAGGTCCCTAAAACCACTCAGTCCGACATTACGAATGGATACCGGATCACGGCGCCAAGCGTTGTAACGGCCGATGAGATTCTTGATATCGTGAAGTCGAAGAGCGGGAGTCGGGTATCGCTCTACCAAGGCCCGCCATGGGCCAAGTCAAACGCTCTGAAGAAGTCACTGCGTGACTGTTTGTAGTGGTGTTTGTGTTTGCGGGTCGCCCTTTGCATTGAGACGACAAAGACCGGTCCAGCGCCGGGCTTTGTCGTTACGCATCGGGCTCAGATGGGATGAGGGCGACCAGATCCGTATCACCTGCGTCGACACCCGCTTGTGAAAGCAGGGTCGTAACCTGGCCTCGGTGATGGGTCTGATGATTGAAGAAATGCATGACCAGGCTGTAAAAGCCCTTGTCTGCCGCAACCCCTTTCATGCTTGAGTAATGAAGGGTGTGATCTAAATCGGGCTCTGTAATCGAGCGAGCCCATTGGATTATTACTCGATCGAGCCACGCTCGATGCTTTGAGAGTTCCCGGATAGTTGCGAACAGTAACTGGTCGAGGTTTTTCGGGTCAGGGAGCTGCTGTACCGGTTCCAGTGCCAAGTAGTTCGCTGGGTGCCTGGCAAATCGCTTTAGCCAGATCGTGTCTGCGGCCGTCACGTGGTTCAGCGTTCCGAGAATAGAACCAAAGAATGCTTTCCTGTCGGCTGAGAGTTCTTCATCGGACAGGCGTCTGGCCGCCGCATAGATCTTGGCGTTCATCCACTCGTTATAGGTTGCCATAAGGCAGACATGGCTGGTGCGGCTCACTGTTATCCTCCTGGAAGGCGCGGCGATCATTGGACGTTCACCTGGCCCGGTGACAGCGCTTCGATACGCTGTTTTTTGCTGGTTGCCAATCATATAGCGGGACGCATGCCAGAGGGGTGCACTCGAACCACATTAAGCATTGAGAAGTCCCGGCAGTTGACTACCTGCAATCGTTGCTCCAGACGCAAATGATCTGGCTGGAAAAAGGTCTACTGGAGGAGTAGGGGTGGCGATATGAACAAGATCAAGCGTTTTGAAATCAACACCACGGGTCGCGACTTTGCCGTTGGCGACATTCACGGTCACTTCACCCGGTTACAGGCCGCTGTGGATGCTGCTGGCTTCGATCCTGCCGTGGACCGGCTGTTCAGCGTTGGTGATCTGGTCGACCGCGGGCCTGAATCGCTCGAGGTGGATGATTGGCTACTGCGCAAACCATGGTTTCATGCCATTCGCGGCAATCATGAGCAGATGGCGATCGAATCGTACGAAGCCGGTAAGGGCAGCAGTCAGTGCGCCCTTCACTACATCAATGGTGGCGCATGGTTTTACGCCCTTTCCGGCGTCGAGCAAGGCTGTTACGCAAGCATTTTCAGCGACTTGCCGCTACTGATCGAGGTCGAGACTGCTGCCGGGCTGGTGGGGCTGGTTCACGCTGATTGCCCGTGCAGTAGCTGGTCAGAACTGGTTAATGCGATCGAGCTTGGCAATAGCGAGGCAGATCACTTGACCGCAATCTGCCAATGGTCGCGCCATCGCCTTCAATATGAGGACCAGTCAGTGGTTGCAGGCGTTCGCGCGGTTGTTGCCGGGCATACCCCGTTGCGCCAGGTGGCAGTGCTCGGAAACGTTTATCACATAGATACTGCCGGCTGGCTGGATGGCCACTTCACGCTGCTCAACCTGGCAACGCTCGAATGCATGCCACCGATCAACCCAACACTTCATTGAATTTGGGAGGCATGGACCGTGCTCCGGGGCTCTCCATCAGCAAAAAAACTCGTCATCATTTTGTAACAGTCCGGTCGCTATACTCAGGCAATACAACGCGTGCTCTTTTTTCTGCTGCCATTTAAGGCAGCTTTTTTTTTGTCTGCCGATTTTGGCGGCAGCCTGTCAGACCTACCCATTGAGCTACGACTTTTACGAGAGCGGTTGCTGCCCAAGTCAGCCCAACCTGTTCAAGCGTGCACGTCTTCGATTTCTGGCCGACGTCGCAACTGCCCCCGCTGAAACAGGCTATTTGAGGATTTAGGATCCAATCGCTAAAGTCATTGATAAATCAGCCGATAGTTTGGAATGCCAGCCACATTTTTCGGTAGGGTCTCACTATGGATGCTAACGTTTGCAACTACCACGAAATTTCGACCGAAGAAATTTTGCAAAAAATTCGCAATAAAGAAAGCTTCAAAATCAGCAAGGTTCCGTTCAACGCCTACCAGTCGGCCGTTGAGTACACCGAGAAGTTGATAAAGTCGGCTGGTTTCAAATGCTGGGTCTACACAGTCGGCCGTATCGGCGCAGTTACCCCGACCATCGGTTCAGGCATTGGGGCGGTTATCGGTATCGGAACGGCGCTGACGATCGCAACGCACAACATAGAGAGCAAGGGCCCTGATTATGAAATAGGCCGCAACATCTATGGGTGTGACTTTGAGGTTATCTACAAGAAGAAGCCCCTCTATCTGGAGCTTCCAGACAATTCAGTTCGGCTCCAGCACGCTTAAAGGAATTCTCGCGAACGCCAGGCGCAGTCGCCCCTCATTTTTTGGGCACGCTCGAAGCAGCGGCGCTGGCCGCTCCCACAAGTCGTCACAGGCGGCATTGGGTCGAAAGCAATGGGATGGACGAAAGCCTGATGAAGCACCTGGCTTCAATATGCTAGATTCGCCGCTCAATTGGCATGACAAGGAATGTTCGTCCATGAAGTTCGGCTACATGATCATCTATGTCCCCGACGTTGCTGCCTCACTCCAGTTCTTTTCGTCCGCCTTCGGGCTTAACGTTCGGTTCCTCCATGAGTCCGCCACCTATGGCGAACTCGAAACAGGAGAGACGGCGCTGGCATTCGCTGCCGATGAACTGGCCGCGATGAACTTCAGCACCGGCCATGTCCCGGCACACTCTTCCCCCAAACCGCTCGGAATCGAAGTCGGCCTGGTTACCGAGGACGTTCCAGCCGCTCATGCCAGAGCGCTGAACGCGGGCGCCACTGAAATTTCTGCCCCAAGCACCAAGCCCTGGGGGCAAACCGTATCCTACGTTCGATGCCCTGACGGGACGCTGGTAGAACTCTGCACACCGGTACAGCAGTAAGTCGAGGTGGTGGGTAATCGGTGAAGCGACCGTAGCCACCGAAAGGTCCTGGTCTCTTCAACGGCAGTACTGGCGAGAGCGCATAGTTCAGGTTTGAGTCAGGACGATTTGCATCACTTGCACTCCATGGAGTAATTACCGGGAACCACGGCGTGGTACATCGCGATCTGGGCCATGCACTCTTCGAGCGTGCGCCACTGGCTGAGCGGCCTGGTTTCGCAACCTTGGGCGGTGCAGTAGTGGATATACAAGGTGAACAGGGTGGCTGTCATGGTCGGCTTCCGGGATCGCTGGGCGGGCAGCTTGGTGATCACGCGCCAGAAGTGCCGCTACCTGTTGCTGTTCCTGGCGCAGAGCCTCCGTACCGCGACGATGATCCGGCACATGATATTGCTGAATGGTTACCGCGTAATTGGAATCAGTCGATCACGAGCACTAAAAGGGATTTTTAATGGAAGTCGATCACCTATTTATTTGCGTAGACGGCAACGGGCAAGAAGCTGACGCATTAACAAATTTTGGACTTGTTGAGGGCTCCTCGAATACACATCCAGGCCAGGGTACTGCAAATCGCAGGTTTTTCTTTCAAAACACATTCATTGAGTTTTTGTATCTTCACAATGCCCTGGAAGCTCAAAGCCATCTGAGCGCCCCAACCCGACTCTTTGATCGCCTGACGTCTACAGATGGCATTGCGTCCCCCTTTGGAGTCTGTTTCAGGCCTTCGGGCGTCGAAAGCAAGCCAGGCTTTGCCTCGTGGGAGTATCGTCCTGCTTACCTGCCGGCAGGGTTGAAGGTGGATGTCGGGAGTGCGCCAATCTCGGAGCCCATGTGGTTTTTCCTCTCTTTTGCCAAGCGCCCCGACCACCTGCCAATCGAGAGAGCGCAGCCTCTAGAGCATCCGCAAGGTTTACGCGAGATCACGTCAGTTCGCATCATGACCCCCGAGGTTGAAAACTTTTCTACAGCTGCAATCTGCGCAAATCAGATGGAAGGATTTGAAATTTGTTATGGCGCTGAGCACATGCTGATTCTCGGTTTCGACGGTGAGGTCAGTGGCCAGACATACGATTTCAGGCCTGGTTTACCGATGATAATGAACTGGTGACGCCGTTGGTGCGTCCGCTGACCTGGTTTCACGACCGTCATGCCGAGGCGAACGGGTTTGTTCTGTTTTGCTGTGGCGACAAGAATCCTCGTCAGAGTGGCGTGATGGTTGGTTGTGGACTAATGCTTAAGACTGGGCAATCACTGGATATCCGGGAGAACGAAATGGCACCAGTAGACAGGCCGTCCCCCTTTAATTACGTCCACTCAAACGGCAGAGAGGCGATGATTGATTTCGAATGGGGGGATCCAGGTGATCCAATCCCCAAAGGCCTTCGTATTACCGTGAAGTACTCTGAGGACAATATTCAGAATCTTCATGAAAAAGCGATTTATAAAAGCTTCGAAGATGCAAAAAGCCAGGGCATTAAGCTCGCTGCCAATATGATCAAGGAGGCCGACCGACTGTAGGCTTGTCGTTCTCCCAAGGTGTTCGGTGCAAAGGGCGAGGGCAGGTCAGGCGGCTTCCCTTGCCGACTCGACGGCCCATGCATCAGAACCCGGCGTGCCGATTATCTGATTTTATGGAGCTTGAGCATCGTCATCAGGGGTAGGCAGCGTATAAGGTGATCTCGGCACCCCTGGATTATCTTTGCCTGAATGGAGGTGACTATGAGCGCTCCAATGCTTAGCAAGATGCAAATCAACGGTTATGAATTGATCAGTGTAAACAACGGCCCCTGGAAAGTGTGCACGCAAGGTGACCGGCTCGGATCCTTCGGCACCCGGGAAGAAGCCATGGCTTATGCGGCCATTTTGCCGTCTTACAAAGTCAGGTCGAAAAAGTCGGCCGATACCCAATAGCTCGACCTTTGAATCACTTCTCCAGCCTCGGCCATGCCGGGGCTTTTTAATAGCCAGCACCAGCAGATCACCGGCTATCGCGAGGGGGCTACGATCGTTCAGCGCAAGAGATCCCGATGAGGGGGCTCCCGAGCCGCGCGCACCGCTATCTGCCATCAATCGAGTATTTGCCCGGACCTGTAATGCCCAGCAGCAGCAAGCCGCCCATGATGCAGATGTTCTTGAAATACTGGATCATGTTGGCCCCGCGTTCCGGGTCGACCATTGTCCAGAAGTGATGCCCGATCAGCGCGGTGCCAAGTACGAACAAGACGAAGAGAAAGGCAAGTGGGCGGGTGTAGAAGCCCAGGATGATCGCTATCGCGACAAAGAACTCCATGACGACTGCAACCCCCGCGGCGACCACAGGCATGGGCGCGCCGAGTGAGCCTATGTAAGCAACGGTACCGCCGAAGTTTGTCAGCTTGCCCCAGCCGGACATGATGAAAAGGATCATCAGAAGGATACGGGCGAGCAGGATGATCTCGTTTCTCTGATTCTCGAACAGGTTGTATCTCATGGTGTTCCGCCTGTGGACGTGAGAGAGGACGCAAAAGCAAGTCCGGTATTGGGGACCTTGCGCGTACGTTTAACACTAGCAGCTGATTGGTAGCCTGCTCTCGGAACAATGTATGCGTCTGTAAGACCGTGTTAATCCCGAGCCGGGTATATGCTTGTGCATCGGCGTGCTCTATGGAGTAACCGCCTTTATTCAGTGATGGTAGTCATCAACTAACGCTACCGAAGGGGTAGTGCGCATTTGTTGTTGGAGTTGACAAAGTCCGGCCCCGCACCGGGCTTTGTCATTTTCGGGGGGTCGTACTGGCGAGGCGGTCTGCAACTGGCATGACTTGAGTGCGTGGTCTATTTCTATTTATCCCGGCACGGGGCCGGATCAGGGAGATTTCCATGCATTTGGTTGTGGAAAGGCCTTATCCCGTGGATTACATCCATCCAAACGGAGAACAAGCAAAGATCGACTTCATCTGGGGTGATCCGAAAAGCATGTCGCCTATCGGAATTACTATTTGGCTCAAGGCTGGAAAAGACTGGGTCAAGCTCGGCGAGGAAATGGGCGAGTGGTGTACCTATGGTGAGGCCTTGCGATTCGGTATTGCTATAGCCAATCAATGGCTTGGTCGACTGCGCTGATTTAGATCAGCCAGGGGCGCTTATCTCCAGAGACCATAACGCCGGGACAAAAAGTTATTAGACCCGCAGGGCGGGCTTTGTTAAAAAAGTAATTGCACGGCTCCTGCCTTGAAGGAAACAGGTTGAGGTGTGAGCGTGCCGATGAACCTCCATTTATCTAAATGGAAACCGCCCAACATTGAGCTGGGCAATGATCAATGAGTCTGATTGCCGACCTTCGGGTAAATCGCTGCGCATCTGGCCAACTGCTCGCGCACCTGTGCATAGGGCTCATTGATCCCCTTCTTCTTTTTCTTCCTGCAAATACTGTACGTTCCATGCCCCCCCTGTGAGCGCCATCGCGGTGCAACGGCCTGTGGCCGATGGGTATACTCAGGCCGGTTTTTTCAGGCGCAGGAGTCGAGTCTCATCACTCGCAGCCAATACTCAGTGAACGCCATGTCCAGTCAGGATCGGAGAATGCAATGGAAATGCAAAAAAATAAAAGTGCCATAGCCAGCAACCGGGATGCGTGGAATGACTCTGCCAAACATCATAAAAATACCGATCAATGGCAGGCGCGTTTAAGTTCGGTCAGTCGCGCGGGTTTTTCATGCCTGGATCAGACCATCACATCCTTGCTTCTGCGTGTGGGGGTCGATGGCAAAGATGTGGTGCAGCTCGGCTGTAATAATGGTCGGGAGAGCCTTTCGCTTTTTGCCCTTGGCGCTCGTTCCGTGGTTGGAGTTGATCAATCCAGTGCTTTTCTCGATCAGGCGCGGGAGCTGGCGTCTCTCTCTCCCCATGATCCCGAGTTCATAGAAGCCGACATCCATTGCTTGTCGCCCGCACTCCACGGTCGTTTCGATGTTGCGTTGATTACGATTGGTGTATTGAACTGGATGCCCGATATTGCGGACTTCCTGTCTCATGTCGCGAAGACCCTCAAAGTGGGCGGCACCTTGGTGATTTATGAGACCCATCCCTTCCTCGAGATGTTCGATCCGGAGTCGACCGATCCCTTGCGTGTAGACAGCTCCTATTTCCGTGTGGAGCCCATTGTCGAAGACAACGCGATTGTCTATGAGGGAAAAGTCGAGGCGAAGATCTCTCCGTTCTATTGGTTTGTCCATCAGATGGGTGACATCGTCACGGGTTCAATAGAGGCCGGGCTTCAGATCACACACTTGAAGGAGTATCCGCACTCCAATCGCGAGGAGATGTACGACCTCTACGAAAATCAGCAAGTGCAGCTACCTATGTGCTACACGCTTACGGCCATTAAGCGTCAAGCATGAGGAGCAGTGCCGTGTCAGGCACTATCGGCGGCGCAGGCTGGATGAAGAGTGACCACTGACGCACTGATGCGTTCATTGAGCAAATCATTGAGCTTTGATGCCGACGGTACCGAGACTTTCCAGATGGCCGGCTCTGAGGCGCAACTAGAGCACTGGACAGTCAAGGATGGAGTGATCTGTTGCATTATGCCCAAGGACCCAACCGAATGTTATCGGCTCAAAAAAGACACCGATGCCTACTGGCTAGTGAAGCCGGATACCGGAGAGGTGCATTACAGCTACACCCTCGCACCCCAGTGAGGTAAGAGCCCAGGTCCCGGATTCCATGCCCGGTCATTGTGCCTAATGCCGTTCAGTTAAGCGAATGTGGTCCACTGTAGGAGCGAGCTTGCTCGCGATGGTCGTTAACGATAACGCGTGTTTACTGGCTAAACGCGGCGCACTTAAGTCCATCGTCGGAACGCCGCCCGGAGCAAGCTCGCTCCTACAACTTCCTTAACTGAACAACATTGCGGTCATTGGTCGGGCTTTTTCTTTTCGGCTCCAAAGCTTCAAATTTCCGGCTAGGCTCCAACGCGTTGATGATCAGTATTTCCCAGGCAACGGGCGCTTGCTGGTATTGATCAGCTGTCACAAGGGAGGCAGTAGATGAGAGATTCTTACATTGAAGACGATGGGGCTGAGTATCCGATAAATAACCTCGTACGCTGCGGCCAGATTCCTTATAGGGTTGATTTCGAAGGTGCGGCAATCGACGACTCGTCAGGCAAGACAAAATCGACGGATTCGCGAGGGAGGGGCAGGACGAAGTTCCTCCCCAAAGCGATTCACCCGTCGAAGAAGTAGTTGAGATGTAGCCACGCCTCGCCATGTGCGGGGCTTTTCATTTGCGCGTTCCAATGTCTGACGCCACTCAAGAACACCGAAGTTTTCTGCGTATCACTAATCTGCGTCGGCTCAGTGATACAGTCGCCTTTTCAGAATGAGGGAAGGCTATGCGGATTTTGTCAGGGGCTCTTGCGATGGTTCTGTTGGCAGGGTGCACGACGCCCGCGATGAACGAGGCTCGGTCAAAAAGCCCATACAAGACGCTTTCGTCGAACAAACCGGAAAAAGTCGTGGCCCAGTGTGTCCAGTTTGCGTGGCAGGATGAGTCGGTGTTTGGTGTTGATGCCGGGGCATTTCTCCAGCCGGGCAAGTCCGGCGGCTATACAGTCTACACGACCGGAGCGCAGTACTTTGTCGACGTGCAGAGCGCTGCATCAGGTACCACCACCAACTATTACGCGGCATCGGACACTTGGGTCGCCAAGCGCAGGCTTGCCGCGCTGGCAACCTGCCTGTAACCCCTAAAGCGAAAGGCTTGGGTGAAGTGTTTCACTCAAGCCTTTCGTGTTTGTCACAAGCGGTCAATTTTGTCTGCGTCACGTTGATTCCTTCTGTCTCATGCTTGGCCCATCACCGAGAATGCAAACCTCCCTGATATTGCCATTGGCATGGTAACGGCACCTGAATGAAGTCAGGGGCGCACCAGGTAGATACCTGGCTACCTGAATCTGGGAAGAGGGGGGTCGATAGGTTTCAAAGATGTCAGGGCGCTTCTAATGAGTGGAGTTTCGGTCTCTATCTCTTTGAGACGATCTCGTATTCTGAGTGCTGTGGGATGGCCACCTTGGTGGTCGACCCAGTCTGCGATTTCTTTGCAGGCTGCGGCCAGGCGGACCTGACGGGAGTCGAGGAGTGTCAACAATGTGGTGATGGACTCTTTTTCGGACATTTGCAATACCTCCGTTGAGAGAGGAATCTGACGGGACGAAGCAAAAAAGCCCGCGAGGAGCGAGCTTTCTGCCGATGAGGCTGATCCTTCAGCTGAAATCAGTATAGACCCGGTAATGGATGTGGATCGCTCGACTCTAACGAGATGACACGTGCCTGCTTCTGGCGTTAAGCCGCTGGCATTCACGATCGGCTTCTTCTTCGTGATCAAAGCCATCCCCGATAAAGCCACCCGTGCGGGTATCGGCAATCCGGTACCAGTCGGCTACAGGAGCGAGCAGAGAAGACTCTCCCGCTCTGCGGCCCTGGATGATGATCTTGTTGCAGCGCTGCACAACGAAAAAGTCTTCCATGGCGTCACCAGTCTGATTCGTGTCAGAACAACTATAGAAGCAAGTTTGAATCGTGCAAAAACCTGCGCCAGGCGGTCATGCGCCTGAAGCATCGAAAAAGACCTGATGAGTCATGAACCCTCAATCTTCAGGCGTTCGGTGTTCTTCCTGCCAATTGTTCCCGTCACGCAGTCTGCCCGATGTTCAAGCCAGTACGGCCACTGCTTTGATCTGTGCCCAGAGTTGCTGGCCGGGGCGCAGATTCAACTGATCCCGAGAGTAACGCGTGATCCGCGCCAGCAACGCAGTGCCCGCGGCATCAAGGCGTACCAGTACATGGGCAGCGTTATCAGCGGGGATTTCGCTGATCACCGTGACCGGCAAGCGATTGAGGATGCTGCTGTGTCCGGCGACCTGCAGGCTGAGGCTGACGTCGCGAGCCTGAACCTTGAAGCGTAGGGCCTTTCCATTTGCCAGGAGCGAATGTGCGACTCGTACGCTCAGCAGAGTGCCCGGCAGTTGCAGGGTCAGAAGCTGGTAGTGGGCGTCGTAGGCGCTGACCTTGCCTTCGATCACCACGCCGGCATCGTCTCCCAATGCCATCGGCAGGTCGAGGCGAGCCAGGGTCTCGCCGATGGGGCCGCTGGCCAGGGCTTTGCCCTCGCTGAGCAGGACGATGTGATCGGCCAGACGCGCGACTTCATCCTGCGAGTGGCTGACGTACAGCACCGGGATTTCCAGCTCGTCATGCAGGCGTTCAAGGTAGGGCAGGATTTCGTTCTTGCGCTGGTTGTCCAGCGCCGCCAATGGCTCATCCATCAGCAATAGCCTGGGGCTGGTCAACAAGGCGCGAGCGATGCCGACACGTTGACGCTCACCCCCCGACAGGTTCTGTGGATGGCGATCGAGTAAATGGCCGATCCCCAGCAGTTCGGTGGCATGGGCCATATCGACTCGACGCTGCTGACGCGGGATACGCCGCAGTCCGAATTCGAGGTTGGCCAGCACCGACAAATGGGGGAACAGACTGGCCTCTTGAAAGACGTAGCCCAGTGCCCGTCTATGGGGGGCAAGGAAGAGTTTTTTGCTGCTGTCTTGCCAGACCTCATCGTTGATCTGGATAAAGCCTTGATCGGCTCTTTCAAGGCCGGCGATACAGCGCAAACACGTGGTCTTGCCCGAGCCGGAATGGCCGTACAGCGCGGTGACTCCGCGACCCGGCAGGCGCAGGTCCAGGTCCAGCGTGAAGTCGGGGTAGCTCAGTTGCAGGCGAGCATGAATCAACGCGGTCATCAATCAGCTCCAGCCGGTTTTGGTTTTGCGGCTCGAGTAGAGCGCGAGCAGTATCAGGAACGAGAACACCAGCATGGCACCCGCCAACCAATGGGCCTGTAGATAATTCATGGCTTCGACGTGGTCGTAGATCTGTACCGACACCACGCGGGTTTTCTCGGGAATATTGCCGCCGATCATCAGCACCACGCCGAATTCGCCGACGGTGTGGGCGAAGCCGAGAATCGCTGCTGTGATAACGCCGGGCCTGGCCAACGGCAAGATGACACTGAAGAAGGTGTCCCAAGGATTGGCGCGCAACGTTGCGGCGACTTCCAGTGGGCGGGTACCGATGGCTGAAAATGCGTTCTGCAACGGTTGTACGACAAAGGGCATTGAATAGATCACCGAGCCGATCACCAGGCCGCTGAAGCTGAAGGTCAACGTGCCCAGCCCAAGTGACTGGGTGAACTGACCGATAAACCCGTGAGGGCCGAGGGCCAGCAGCAGGTAAAAGCCGATCACCGTCGGTGGCAGCACCAAGGGCAGGGCGACGATCGCGCCGATCGGGCCGCGCAGCCAAGAGCGGGTGCGCGAGAGCCATAGCGCAATCGGAGTGCCGATGATCAGCAGGATCACCGTAACCAGGGACGCCAGTTTCAGGGTCAGCCAAATGGCGGAAAAATCGGCGCTCGATAGCGGCATTTAGAGTTGGTAACCGTAGGATTTGATGACGGCAGCGGCTTTCGGACCTTTCAGGTAGTCAACCAGTGCCTTGGCGGCCGGGTTGTCTTTACCTTTGTTGAGGATCACCGCGTCTTGTTTGATCGGGTCGTGCATGGCAGCCGGAACGATCCAGGCCGAGCCGCTGGAGACTTTGCCGTCTTTATAGATCTGCGACAAGGCGACGAAGCCCAATTCGGCGTTACCGGTGGACACGAACTGATAGGCCTGGGTGATGTTCTGGCCTTCGACGATCTTGCCTTTGACCTTGTCTGTCAGGCCCAGTTTGGCCAAAACCTGTGTAGCGGCCAGGCCATAAGGCGCTGCTTCAGGGTTGGCGATGGACAGATGCTGAAACTGGTTATCGCTGAGCACTTTGCCCTTGGCGTCGATGTAACCGTCCTTGGCCGACCACAGCGCAAGGGTGCCGATCGCGTAGGTAAAGCGCGAACCCTTGACGGCGTCGCCTTCGGTTTCGAGTTTCTGTGGCGTGCTGTCATCGGCGGACAGGAACACTTCGAATGGCGCGCCATTCTTGATCTGGGTATAGAACTGGCCAGTGGCGCCATAGGCGGCGATCAGCTTGTGGCCGGTGTCCTTTTCGAAGTCGGCAGCGATTGCCTGAATCGGTGCGGTGAAGTTGGCCGCTACCGCCACCTGGACTTCATCGGCCTGAGCCGATCCGAAAGCGCAGACTGCGAGCAGGGAGGCCAGGCAGGTGGGGGCGTAACGTGAGAAACGAATAGTCATGTAGCAGCTCCGTGGGCTGAGTGTGGTGGGCAGTTTGTCTGTAGGAGCGAGGCTTGCCCGCGAAGAACGACAACGCGCGATGCCTGAAAAGCCGCGGCGTTTGCTTCGCGGGCAAGCCTCGCTCCTACATTGGATCAGCGCTTGGGGGGGTTAAACGCTATATAGTTGAATATATAGCGAATCGGCAGCGAACGGAACTGGAGGCATTGGCGCAGGGATTTTTTAGCGGGGATCAACTGGAGAAGGCCGCGATCTGGATCGCGGCCCTGTGCGTGTTAATGCGCGGTCAATTTAGCCAGAGCCTGTGCGGCTAAACGTGTGGTCAGCTCAGCGGTCGACAGTTCGACGCCCAGTCGTATTGCCTGTCCGGACCAGAGGGTGCTGAAGTCAGCCTCATCTTTGGCACGCAGCGGCATCAAGGCACCGCCAGCGAAAGGGAAGGCCGGTGCCGCAGGGCTGATCGGGCCGAGTTCGCGCATGACCCGGTTGAGAATCCCCCGAGCCGGACGGCCCGTGAAGACATTGGTCAATGCAGTCTCGCTCTCTTTGGCGGTGCGTAGGGCCTTGTGATGAGAGGCGGTGACTTTCGCTTCTGGCGTGAACAAATAGGCGGTACCCAACTGAACCGCTGAAGCGCCGAGGAGGAAAGCCGCGGCGATTCCTCGGGCGTCGCCAATCCCGCCCGCTGCGATGACCGGGACGCTGACGGCATCGACGATTTGCGGCACCAGGGCCATGGTGCCGACCTGGCTATTGAGGTCATCGCTGAGAAACATCCCACGATGTCCGCCGGCTTCATAGCCCATGGCGATGATCGCATCGCAACCGTGCTGTTCCAGCCAGATGGCTTCATCGACGGTGGTCGCCGAGGAAAGGATTTTCGCGCCGCTCGCTTTGACGCGATCCAGCAGAGATTTTTCAGGCAGGCCGAAATGAAAGCTGACGACCTCCGGGCGAAATTCTTCGACCACTTCGCAGGCGGCGTTATCGAACGGCGCGCGGTTGGATACAGGTGTGGGTGCCTCGAAATCAACGCCGAGTTCGCGGTAATACGGCTCCAACAGATTCTTCCAGTCACGGTCGCGACCCGCATCGGCGGCTGGTGGTTGATGACAGAAAAAGTTCACGTTCAGCGGGCGCTGACTGTGTTGGCGGAAAACCTTCAACTCCTCGCGCAACTGCTCGATGCTCAACATGGCAGCAGGCAAGGAGCCCAGACCTCCGGCATTGCTGGCGGCGATGACCATGGCTGAAGTGGTCGCACCGGCCATGGGCGCTTGAATGATCGGCAGTTCGATGCCAAGCAAGTCAAGAATGCGGGTATCAGGCCATTGGCTCATTTTGGGTTCTTCTCCGACGTCAAAAAAGATAAGGACGGCTACGGGACGTTTGTATCAGGAGAGACTGGCGCAAGGCCAGTCGACTTTCAGCTGGGTTCTACTTTTGGCTGATTGACTTGAGAGACGAGGAGGCTAATGTCCTTGTCATGACGATGAACGCCACCTCAGCTCACACGTTCATCACCCACCAACGCTCTACCGGGAGGCGCTATGTTCAATGGTATTTTGATCGAGAAAGATGAAAGTGGTTATCGGGCCAATCTGACTCAAATCAGCGAAAACCAGTTGCCGGAGGGAAATGTCACCGTCCGTGTGGCGTATAGCACCTTGAACTTCAAGGACGGCCTGGCCATCACTGGCAGCAGCCCGGTAGTGCGTAAATTTCCCATGGTGCCGGGGATTGATCTGGCCGGGACTGTCGAAGTCAGCAGCCATCCAGACTACAAGGCCGGAGACAAAGTCCTGCTCAATGGCTGGGGCGTAGGCGAAGGTCATTGGGGCGGTCTGGCGCAAAAGGCACGACTTGACGGCGATTGGCTGATTCCGTTGCCTGCGGCGTTTACTCCGGCCCAGGCCATGGCGATCGGCACCGCGGGTTACACGGCGATGCTCAGTATCCTCGCGCTGGAGCGTAATGGCGTGAGACCGGATCAGGGCGAGGTGCTGGTGACTGGCGCTAACGGCGGGGTCGGCAGTTTTGCCATCGCTTTGTTGGCCAGGCTCGGTTATCGAGTGGTGGCGTCCACAGGTCGCACCTCAGAGCACGCCTATTTGCACCAGTTGGGGGCCAGCGAAATCATCGACCGGGCCAGTCTGTCCGAACCCGGCAAACCGTTGGCCAAAGAACGCTGGGCGGCGGTGATTGACTCCGTCGGCAGTCACACCCTGGCCAATGCCTGCGCCAGCACCCGAGCCAATGGCACCGTGGCGGCCTGTGGTCTGGCGCAAGGTATGGACTTTCCTGCGTCTGTGGCACCCTTCATTTTACGTGGCATTACATTGGCCGGGATTAATAGCGTGACTCAACTCAAGGCCAATCGTATCGTTGCCTGGGATCGTCTGGCCAAGGATCTGGACTTCGCTTTGCTGCCGCTGATCAGTCATGAAATTGGCTTGAGTGAAGCCATAGAGGCTGCGCCGCGGTTACTCGCCGGCAAGTTGCGTGGTCGGGTGGTGGTGGATGTGAATCGTTGATTCTAAGCTTGGGTCTCACGCTCCAGCAGCTGGCGTTTGCGCTCCACGCCCCAGCGATAGCCCGAGAGGTTGCCGTCGCTGCGCACCACCCGGTGGCAGGGGATCGCCACTGCCAGACTGTTGGCGCCGCAGGCTTGAGCTACGGCGCGGAATGATTTCGGTGCGCCGATGCGCTGGGCGATTTCGGCGTAGCTGGCGGTGCTGCCCGCCGGAATCTCCCGCAGCGCCATCCATACGCGCTCTTGAAACGCTGTGCCGCGCAGATCCAGGGGTAAATCCAGGCCAATGGCCGGCATCTCGATAAAACCGACGACTTTGGCGATCAGTTGCTCAAAGTCATGGTCGGCGCCAATCAGATTGGCCTGCGGAAATTTATCCTGCAGGTCATGGACGAGGGCATCGGGATCGTCCCCCAACAGTATCGCGCAGACCCCACGATTGCTTTGTGCGACCAATATTGCGCCCAATGAACATTGACCAACGGCAAAGCGGATGTCGGCGTTCAGCCCACCGGCGCGGTAGTCGCTGGGCTTCATGCCGAGCAGGTTATCGGCTGACTCGTAGAAGCGACTGTTGGAATTGAAACCGGCGTCATACAGTGCGTCTGTCACGGAGTTGCCATGTTCGAGCCGCTCACGGACTTTGCGCGAACGGTGACCCGTGGCATAGCCCTTGGGCGTCAGGCCGGTAACGGCTTTGAAGACTCGGTGAAAGTGAAAGGAGCTCATGCCCGCCATCTGCGCCAATTCTTTCAGGCTGGGCAGGGTCTCGGCGGATTCAATCTGCCGACAGGCTGTTGCGACCAGCGCGCAGTGTTGCGCCGCGACATGCGTCTGGTCTGCCGCGGCGCGTTTGCTCGGACGATAGCCGGCGGCCTGCGCTTGTTCGGCAGTGTCGAAGAATTCGACGTTTTCAGGTTTGGGCAGGCGCGCCAGGCTGCTCGGCCGGCAATAGATTCCTGTGGTTTTTACCGCGTAGACAAACTGACCGTCCGCGCGCGGATCTCGTGCCAGCACCGCTGACCAGCGTGGGTCGTTCTCTGTCGTGGTTTTTGCGGGGGCCGATGTCATGTTGTCCTACTCGTTTACAGGTTCAGGTCAGATTATCGAGCAAGGAGGGCGAGAGCACTCCGGGCCTTGCGGTCAAATTCCACTCTGGAGTTTTCATCAGTCGGCGGTACGAAAGGTGAAGTTGATACGTTGGGCGCCGAGCAGCGAGTGCAGGCCGTCCTTGAGCGGCAGGATGCCGTGATAGCGCAAGCGATCGACACCGCCCCAAACCACGATGTCTCCATGAAACAGCGGCACTCGTTGGCTTTTATCACTGCGTTTGTGACCACCAAACAAGAATATGGCCGGTAACCCGAGGGACACCGAAACGATCGGTGCGCTGTAGGAGCGTTCGTTCTTGTCTTGGTGCAAGGACATCCTGGCTCCCGGCACGTAGTGGTTGATCAGGCAGGAGTCCGGCTGGAAGTCGTGAAATCCTGCTTCCAGTGCCGCCGCCTGAGCCAGCGCCAGGAACACGGCTGGCATATCGGGCCATGGCTGGCCCTTTTGTGGATCGATGGGGGTGTAGCGGTAGCCGGTTCGATCAGTGGTCCAGCCCAGTGCGCCGCAACTGCTCAAACCCACTGACATGGTAAAGCCGCCGGGCGTGACCATTTGGCGAAACGGCGCCGCCAGCAGAACCCTTTCCAGCGCGGGTAACAACCGATCTTCCCATGGCAGGGCAAAGCCCCTGAGGACGAAAGATTGTTCGCCTATCTGCTCGGTTTTGGCCGGTTGTTGAACGTCGGTGTCAGCAAACAGGTCAACGATTGTCGAGTTCATGTCATCACTGCGCATCGTGAAATATGACTCCAAGCGTATGCCGTTTACCCGTGTGCAGGCGACTTACACCGTGGCGTAACGTGACTCTGTAGTAACCGCGAACGCCGTGTACCGGTCGGTGATGCACGGCAAAAATCACTGCGTCGCCTTTCTTCAGGCCTATGACCTGCGGACGCGACTGCATGCGCGGGCGTTGTTCCGTGATGACGAACTCGCCGCCGGTAAAGTCTTCGCCTGGTTCGGATAGCAAAATCGCCACCTGCAATGGGAATACGTGCTCGCCATACAGATCCTGGTGCAAACAGTTGTAGTCCTCTGGCCCATATTGCAGCAGTAAAGGCGTCGGCCGCTGCTGTCCGGCTTCATGGCAGCGCTGGAGGAAGTCCTCGTGCTGTATTGGATAGCGCGTTGGCAGATTCATTTGCTCATTCCAGCGGTTGGCCAATTCAACAAGCTCTGGATACAACGCGCCACGCAAATGGGCAACCATGTCGGGCAGCGGGTATCTGAAATATTTGTATTCGCCGCGACCGAAACCGTGTCGGGCCATCAGCACATGGGAGCGGAACAGCGCTTGATGGTCATATAAGGCGCTCAGGCGGTCGCAGTCGGTTGCACCGAGAAGTCCGGTGATAGAGGCGCTGCCGTTCTGGTCAAGACTTTGTTCGATCGCGGGCCAGTCCAGAGCGGCAAGACGCCGGGAGAGATCGTACTCGCTCATTGCTGTGCCTCACGGCGAACAGTCGAGAGGTGATTCGTTGAGGTGGTGTATGCAAGGGACATGGTCTGACTCCTGAACCAGAGGTTGAGGTCTGCCAGTCTAGGAAGCGATCATCGCGCTGACACTCCGGCGCTTGCGGTCGAATTTCGGGGGGGAAGCGCGGGAGTGGTCAATCAAGGCGCGGGGGAGCGTGACGTCCATGTTGCTCCGGTGCATTTGCGCCGCTTTAGAGCGCCTTGCTCACGTTGACTTCGCTGATGATGTCGTCGGTCTGGCCATGAATGGCCTCCAGTGCGGCTTTGGCTTCTTCCACTGTGCCTGACACAAGCTGAGCGAATTCGAAACGACGCTCGCCATTGAGTTTGTATTTGATGACGTACTTGATCGTTTGGGTCACGGTCGTACCTGTTCCTGTTGATCGAGGGGCAGTGCAGGGCGGGTTTCAGCGCAGTTTCGAGCTGGAACGGCGGATGATCTTGATCGAATGGGTCAGGTTCGGTTTGCGGGTCACGCTGATTGCCCGGCTGCTGACGGTGTCGATGGTGATATTCCAGAAACCGGTGCTGGGTGCAGTGATCTTGGCCGGAAACTTGTCGAACGCGCCGCCGTGGTAAGTATGGCGACCGCCATTTTTGAAGCTGCGAAAATTGGCGTCGTTCATCAGCCGGATGTTGCAAACCTGGGAGCATTCGATGACGACGATATCGTCTTCATTGAGGTGCTCGCGCTGGTGGATAAATTTCATGGGCGCCTCCAGAAGGGCTTTTTCTACAAAATCAAAACGATAGATGGGCAATGGCCCAGTTTATCAGTCCAAACGGTTTATTATCGGACTGACGAAGGCGGGTTGGACAATCAGGAACAGTTATTTGGGATTTTATGAGAGATACAAGCCTGCGTCTCGGAGAAAAACAGCATTTGCGCTGTCGGACCGTCTTTATCGGAGGTTTTGTATGAAGCGGGCGGTGTGGGTTCTGGCCTTGGCTATAAGTGGTTGCGCGACGGTAGCGGACATCAGGCAGACGCCGCCAACCATGGTTGTAATCTCGGGAAAAAGTCCGCAGGACTATGCCCGGTGTGTGACCGACAAACTGTCGAGTAGCCGTGGTGCCTCGCAGATCGAGCCGCACAAGGACGGCGTGAGGGTTATCGTCCCGCAAAAATTTTCCTCGGGACCGGCCGCGGTGTTCGAGATTGAAGACCGATCCAATGGCAGCAGCATCAAACTTTTTGAGCGAATGTCCAACATGCCGCTGCGACCCTGGGATGTGCGTAATGCGGCCTCGGAGTGTATTTCCGGCTGATTGCGAGCTTTTACATTTAAAGCCTGAAGGGGCATGAACACGTAGTGTTTGTGGCACTTCAGGCTTTTTGGTTTCAGCAATATGGTTGGCAGGGAGTGGCCTGCTGATGGCAAGGTCGAGCACCTATTGGCCAAGGCATCCGATAAACTGTCGAGAATCGATACAGATGCCGTCGAGGCTGGCGCTTGGGCGGCATTGTTATTTTTTTGGGGGGGGGCAGTGATGAAGCGTGAACAGGTAAGAGAGCGGCATGCCGAGGGACATATCTCCGCGACCCATGTGATTCAAAATCCAGCCAATTCGGGCGAGTGGATTGTGTTTTTCAAGAAAAGTGCAGGGCGCAGCTTTTTCCTGGTGGATGACAGCGATGAAGTCGAGTCATTCGCACGACTGGATGATCTGATCGAGACGGTGCGCGGGCTCGGGATCAAATTTGCCGAAATTCATATGTGATCACGACGGGGCTGGTTGCAGGCTTACTTGCAGACGACCACCACGCTGCGGCTCTTGAAGTTGCCGACGTCGACGCCCAGCGTTTTGTCGCTTTCCTTGGGTGAAGGTGTACCGTCGGTGCCAATGATGCTGTAGCCGGTACCGGCACATGAAGCATCTGCTTTTTCATAGCAGGCGGCCCATGAGTTGACCTCTCCGGAGCAGTCAATGGTCAGCCCTTGTTGACCGTCGTTCAGATAAGTCTTTTCTGCGGTGGCACAGCCACTGAGAGCCGCCAGTATCGCGCTGATTACCAAAACTTTCTTCATGTTATTTATCGTCATCAAAGTGTTGAAACAGAGCGCGTACAGCCGGGCTTGGCGAAAGATTATAGCGAAAGGCCATTTGGGTACAGACAAACACCCGCAAGCCCTGCGCAAAGGCAGGGCCTGAATAGCGCGGGCTTTTAGGGCTTGGTGCTGCGTCGCCGGGCAGGGGGCGCCGGCTGGTCCTGCAGCACCTCTGCAACCTCAATGGCCAACGCCTGTGTGGGGAAAGGCCCGGCAACATTTTCGCCGCTGGCACTGTCTACCCACCATTGGCCATCTTTTGCCTGATTGATCAGGTAACCGTTCACGCTTTTTGCTGCCGACATCGATCTGCCTCGTTGGCTGGGTAAAGCGCGCAATCATAGCGTCAAAAGCGGGGTGAAAGGGCAGTTGGCGGTTTGTCGACGCTCAGGACAGTACCGTCTGAAGAAGTACGCATCCCCCCTTTGAAAGCGGGGCCTGACGACAAGAAGGTGATTTACGGCAGGCTCGATATGTAAGATGCTGCGGAACTATTGCTCCTGATATTTCTCTATGATGGCGTCGGTTAGCCCGCGCAGGGCATTGTAAGGTGCTCGCCGCCTGATTAGACTGCGCCGAAATTCGTACGTACAGCCCTTTCAAGGACTCATATGATCAAGAAATGCTTGTTCCCAGCAGCCGGTTACGGTACTCGCTTCCTGCCAGCGACCAAGGCCATGCCTAAAGAAATGCTGCCGGTGGTGAACAAGCCACTGATCCAGTACGGCGTTGAAGAAGCACTGGACGCTGGCTTGACAGAAATCTCTATTGTTACCGGTCGTGGCAAACGTGCCCTGGAAGACCACTTCGACATCAGCTACGAGCTGGAAAACCAGATCAAAGGTACTGACAAAGAGAAGTACCTGGTCGGCATCCGCAAGCTGCTCGACGAGTGCTCGTTCTCCTACACCCGTCAAACCGAAATGAAAGGCCTGGGTCACGCTATTCTGACCGGCCGTCCATTGATCGGCGACGAACCCTTTGCCGTAGTGCTGGCGGACGACTTGTGCGTCAACCTGGAAGGCGACGGTGTGCTGACCCAGATGGTCAAACTGTACAAACAGTACCGTTGCACGATCGTGGCAATCCAGGAAGTCGACCCGCAGGAAACCCACAAATACGGCGTGATCGCTGGCGATTTGATCGGTGATGATCTGTATCGCGTGCGTAACATGGTCGAGAAGCCAAAACCTGAAGATGCCCCGTCCAACCTGGCGATCATCGGTCGTTACATCCTGACCCCGGACATCTTCAAGTTGATCGAAGCAACCGATCCGGGCAAAGGTGGCGAGATCCAGATCACCGACGCCCTGATGAAGCAGGCGCAGGACGGTTGTGTGATTGCCTATAAGTTCAAAGGCACACGTTTCGACTGCGGTGGCGCTGAAGGCTACATCGAAGCGACCAACTTCTGCTTCGAGCACTTCTACAAGACGGGCAAGGCTTACTGATAGCGCTTCACCGTTCCGTGCTGAAAAGCCACCTTTGGGTGGCTTTTTCATTTTCCGGCCCCATGTAACTCGTTGTGCTGCCCAAAAAAGCCGCAGCGGTTATGCTGGTGGCCTGCTTAGGAGATTGAAATGGCCTACGATTTTGACCTTTATGTGATTGGTGCCGGTTCCGGCGGTGTTCGTGCTGCGCGCTTCGCTGCTGGCTATGGTGCGAAAGTGGCAGTGGCTGAGAGCCGCTATCTGGGCGGTACGTGTGTCAACGTTGGGTGCGTGCCGAAAAAGCTGTTGGTGTATGGCGCGCACTTCGCTGAAGACTTTGAGCAGGCTCAGGGTTTTGGCTGGTCGTTGGACGAGGCCAAATTTGATTGGCCGACGCTGATTGCCAACAAGGACCGTGAAATCAATCGATTGAACGGTATCTATCGAAATCTGTTGCTCAACAGCGGCGTGACCTTGCATGAGGGGCATGCCAGGCTGATCGATCCGCATCAGGTGGAAATCAATGGCCAGCGCTTCACGGCAGAGCACATTCTGATTGCCACCGGTGGCTGGCCGCAGATCCCGGATATCCCGGGTCACGAGCACGCCATCAGTTCCAACCAGGCCTTCTTCCTGAAAGAGTTGCCCAAGCGCATTCTGGTGGTGGGCGGTGGTTATATCGCGGTCGAGTTCGCCGGGATCTTCCATGGCCTGGGTGCAAAAACCACATTGCTGTATCGCGGCAATCTGTTCTTGCGTGGCTTCGATGGCGCGGTGCGCACCCATTTGCAGGAAGAGTTGACCAAGCGCGGGATGGATCTGCAGTTCAACGCGGATATCGAACGTATCGACAAGCAAGGCGACGGCAGTTTGAAAGTGACGCTCAAGGATGGTCGCGAACTGGAAGCTGATTGTGTGTTCTACGCCACGGGTCGCCGTCCGATGCTGGACAATTTAGGCCTGGAAAACACCGCGGTGAAACTCGACAAGCGCGGTTTCGTCGAAGTCGATGAGCAATACCAAACCAGCGAGCCTTCTATTCTGGCAATCGGAGATGTGATTGGTCGCGTTCAGCTGACGCCAGTCGCCTTGGCGGAAGGCGTGGCCGTGGCGCGACGCTTGTTCAAGCCCGAGCAATACCGCCTGGTGGATTACAGGATGATCCCGACGGCGGTGTTCAGCTTGCCGAATATCGGCACTGTCGGCCTGACTGAAGAGCAGGCCAGAGAAGACGGCTACACCGTGCAGATTTTCGAAAGCCGTTTCCGGCCAATGAAGCTGACGCTGACTGAGTGCCAGGAGCGCACGCTGATGAAGCTGGTGGTAGATGCCAAGACCGACAAGGTTCTGGGTTGCCACATGGTCGGGCCGGAAGCCGGTGAGATCGTTCAGGGGCTGGCCATTGCCTTGAAGGCGGGCGCGACCAAGCGCGATTTCGATGAAACCATCGGTGTGCATCCTACGGCCGCTGAAGAGTTCGTCACCATGCGCACGCCCGTGGCGGGTTAATCGTCTTTAGCGGGCGCTGAGGTGCCTTGCGTATCTGGCTCTGTGGTTGTCACGGACGCCAGGTGCAGGGCTTGCAGGCTTGCTTCGGCTTTTACCAGTGAAAGCTCCAGTTCCTTGTTGGTTTGAGCCTGCTCGTTGACGGTTTGTTTGAGTGAGTGGCTTTCCAGCAAGGCGACGCGCAAGCGTTCCTGGAGGAGGGTGCGATCACTGTCGACGTGGTTTGAGTGCTCCAGCAACTGTTGGTAGCGGTTGTTGACCTGCTTGAGCTGCTCCTGGGTCAGGCTCAGCTCCCGAAGTGTGCCGCGGTTCTCGGTCAACAGGCGTTCGTTGTCGCGGTGCAGTTGGGTGATCTCGTCCTGACGCACCAGTGCGCTCTGCTGTGCCTGACGCAGCTCCATTTGAACCTGCTGCAGTTGCCCTTCATGGCGGCGCTGGTCTTGCTCGCGCTGTTCCTTGATGGCATTACGGTAGTGTTCCAGGGCATCGCGGGCATGCAGGTGCTTTTCTTCCAGTGAGCGTATCTGCTCATCCTTGTCTTTCAAGCGTAATTCGAAGTCGCTCAGTGCCTGATTCAATCCGGCGTTGCGGGTTTGCTCGGTCTGCAGCATCGAGCGGGTGCTCTGCAATGTAGCGGTCTCGTCGGCGAGCGCTAGGTGCTGAATCTCGAGTTGTTGCTTGAGCCGAGCCTGAGCGTCGATGGCATCAGCCAGTTGCGCTTCCAGCGCGTTTCTTTGCGACTCGAATCGTGCCTCGGCGCGATCGATCGGTTCTTGAGCCTGTTCTTTAAGGCGCTGCGCCAGGCGCGCAACCAAACCCGCCAGCTCATCGTCAATCTGCTCGTGCGGCGCGCTCAGGCGTTCGTCGCCGTCGTCCAGCTCCTTCAAATAGCGATGGATGGTGGTCTTGGATCCGGTGTTGCCCATCTCGATACGTACCGCATCGATGCTTGGATGCTCGCCGCGGGCGAGGATCGCCAGGCGTGCCGTTTGCACTACCGCTTTATTAACGCCGCCACGAGCCATGTGTTCTCCTACGATTTCGTACTGTGGTATGTACTACATGTATACGTACTATATTACGCGATAATTAAAGTTAAAGATTTACATTTTTAGCATGGGATATACTGGTATTACCCCGTGTGATAGTAGAAAAACACGATTTAATGCTGCATTTCAGTACGTCTTCGAGAACCGAGCCCATGAGCGATCTGGATCGTTATCTGCACGCGGCAACCCGCGAGAACACACGGCGCAGTTACCGGGCAGCCATTGAGCACTTCGAAGTCAGTTGGGGCGGGTTTCTGCCGGCGACCGGCGATAGCGTGGCGCGTTACCTCGTTGCTCATGCCGGCGTGTTGTCGATCAACACCTTGAAGCTGCGGCTGTCTGCGCTGGCGCAGTGGCATAACAGTCAGGGCTTTGCCGATCCCACTAAGGCACCCGTAGTACGCAAGGTCTTCAAGGGCATCCGCGCTTTACACCCGGTCCAGGAAAAACAGGCCGAACCGTTGCAGCTCGAGCATCTGGAGCGAGTCATTACCTGTCTCCAGCAAGAGGCGTTGCAAGCCATGGCGGACGGCGATCAACCCACGCTGTTGCGGGCCAGGCGTGATGCTGCACTGATCTTGTTGGGCTTCTGGCGGGGCTTTCGTAGCGATGAGTTGTGCCGCGTGCAAATCGAACACGTGCAGGCAACCGCCGGCTCGGGCATCACGCTGTATTTGCCGCGCAGCAAAAGTGATCGCGACAACCTGGGCAAGACCTATCAAACCCCGGCACTTCAACGTTTGTGCCCGGTGCAGGCTTACATTGAATGGATCAATGCCGCCGGGTTGGTGCGCGGCCCGGTGTTTCGCGGGATTGATCGCTGGGGCAACCTGAGCGAAGAGGGCTTGCACGCCAATAGCGTGATTCCGTTGTTGCGTCAGGCATTGCAACGCGCGGGGATTCCCGCCGAGCAATACACCAGTCACTCATTGCGCCGGGGGTTCGCGACCTGGGCTCACCGCAGCGGTTGGGATTTGAAGTCGTTGATGAGTTATGTCGGCTGGAAGGACATGAAATCGGCCATGCGCTACGTCGAAGCCAGTCCGTTTCTCGGGATGACTCAACTCGCCGAGAAACGCATTGACGAGTAGCTAACATTTTCTTCTATTAACACGGTGTGCTAATAGCCAAAACCAATCGGCGGCATCATCTTTGCCAATGAGCCATCAGGAAGTTGAGTGGGTAGGATTCACCTCATCAACTTTTCAACCCTGACGGAGAGTCACCGATGCCTATCATCAACAGCCACGTTAAACCGTTCAAAGCAACCGCATTCAAAAACGGCGCATTCGTCGAAGTGTCGGACGCCGATCTGAAAGGCAAATGGTCTGTCGTGTTCTTCTACCCGGCCGACTTCACCTTCGTATGCCCGACCGAGCTGGAAGACCTGGCTGATAACTACGCCGAATTCCAGAAGCTGGGCGTAGAAATCTACAGCGTGTCGACCGACACCCACTTTGCTCACGCTGCCTGGCACAACACTTCGCCTGCTATCGAAAAAATCCGCTACACCATGATTGGTGACCCGACCCACGTGATCTCCCGCAACTTCGACGTGCTGATCGAAGAAGTCGGCCTGGCTGACCGTGGCACCTTCGTGATCAACCCTGAAGGCCAGATCAAAATCGTCGAACTGAACGACGGCGGTGTAGGCCGCGACGCTTCCGAGCTGCTGCGCAAGATCAAAGCCGCTCAGTATGTCGCTGCTCACCCAGGCGAAGTTTGCCCAGCCAAGTGGAAAGAAGGCGAGGCCACTCTGGCGCCATCTCTGGACCTGGTCGGCAAAATCTAAGTCCGTGAGTCGATTGAGGGCGATGAGCTCTTGAGCCTGTAAACCGCATCGCCCCAAAAAAACGCCTGGGCGAATCTGCCCGGGCGTTGTTTTTTCTGCCGTCCTGCCTCTCTACCAAAAACATGGAAATCGCCCGTATGTTGGACGCCAATCTAAAAGCTCAGTTGAAGTCATACCTGGAACGGGTCACCCAGCCGATCGAGATCGTCGCCTCCCTCGACGACGGGGCGAAATCCCAGGAAATGCTCGCGTTACTCAAGGACGTTGCCAGCCTTTCCAGCCTCATTACCTTGCTCGACAACGGTACCGATGCGCGCAAGCCATCGTTCTCGTTGAACCGCCCGGGAAGCGATATCAGCCTGCGCTTCGCCGGTATCCCCATGGGCCACGAATTCACTTCGTTGGTGCTCGCCTTGCTGCAAGTCGGCGGCCACCCTTCGAAGGCCAGTCGTGAGGTGATCGAACAGATCCGCTCGCTCAAAGGCGAGTTCAACTTCGAGACTTACTTCTCGCTGTCTTGCCAGAACTGTCCGGACGTGGTCCAGGCGCTGAACCTGATGGCGGTGCTTAACCCGAACATTCGTCACGTTGCCATTGACGGCGCGCTGTTCCAGGACGAAGTCAATGATCGTCAGATCATGGCGGTGCCAAGCGTTTACCTGAACGGGGTCAACTTCGGCCAGGGCCGTATGGGCCTGGAAGAAATCCTCGGCAAGATCGATACCAGCGGCATCGAGCGCCAGGCTGAAAAGATCAGCGCCAAAGAGGCCTTTGATGTGTTGGTGGTAGGCGGTGGCCCGGCCGGTGCTTCGGCTGCGATCTACGCCGCCCGCAAAGGCATTCGTACCGGTGTCGCTGCAGAGCGTTTTGGTGGGCAGGTGCTGGACACCATGGCCATCGAAAACTTCATATCGGTCCAGGAAACCGAAGGGCCGAAACTGGCCGTGGCCCTGGAAGAACACGTCAAGCAATACGACGTCGACATCATGAATCTGCAGCGCGCCGACGCGCTGATTCCCGGCAAGAACGGGGCGCTTCACGAAGTCAAATTCGCCAGCGGCGCATCGCTCAAAGCCAGGACGGTCATCCTTGCGACCGGCGCCCGCTGGCGTGAAATGAACGTCCCGGGCGAGCAGCAATACCGTAACCGTGGCGTAGCTTACTGCCCGCACTGTGACGGCCCGCTGTTCAAGGGCAAGCGCGTGGCGGTGATCGGTGGCGGCAACTCGGGTGTCGAGGCGGCCATCGACCTGGCCGGTATTGTGGCGCACGTCACGCTCCTGGAATTCGATGTGCAGCTACGCGCCGATGCGGTATTGCAGCGCAAGCTGCACAGTCTGCCGAACGTTACGGTGATCACCCATGCGCAAACCACTGAAGTGACCGGCGATGGGCAGAAGGTCAACGGCTTGCTCTACAAGGATCGGCAGTCAGGCGAAGTGTTGAATGTCGAGCTGGAAGGGATCTTTGTGCAGATCGGTTTGCTGCCCAACACCGATTGGCTGAAGGGTACGATCGAGCTGTCGCCTCGTGGTGAGATTATTGTCGATGCACGCGGCGAGACTTCACTGCCTGGGGTGTTCGCCGCCGGTGACGTGACCACGGTGCCGTATAAGCAGATTGTCATTGCAGTGGGCGAGGGTGCCAAGGCATCGCTCAGCGCGTTCGATCATTTGATTCGCACGTCCGCACCTGCGTAAATCCTCGATGCAGAAACAAAACCCCTGTGTGATCGTTCCCACGCTCCGCGTGGGAATGCAGCCCGTGACGCTCTGCGTCACATCCAAAGCGGACGCGGAGCGTC
>NZ_JBWKQB010000047.1:0-9161 GCF_059418545.1 Pseudomonas sp. GW821-FHT07G10
GCCGAATATACGTGTGCAGTCGGCACGGGCGCCAAAGCAAAAGGGGCTTGCAATGAGGAGGAGTCCATATACGGACATGGAGCGCCAACGAAAGCTCAGTATCGCTATCCGTTGTATAGGCACTTTCCTGAAGAATAGGAAAGCGGGCCTCCTGCAAATTCGCAAAGGAGACCCAGCTCCACGGTCGCACCAGGCTAAGTCCCGCCATACGAGACACTGGACTGATATTTATGACTCATCTGACTAAAATGGCCTTCACCTCCAGCAGATGTTTGCGTAACCGGTCTGCATAATCCTCGGCGACAGCAGCCTGAACGCTAGCGCGATTGGCCAGTGCATGACGCCACTCGGCAATGCGACCAAGTCCATCAAACAATGAATGACTTGGTTCGAATCCCAGTATGTCGAAGTAGCGAAAAACTGGGGCTACAGCAATATCCACCATACTGAACGTCTCGCCAGCGAAGTACGGCCCCTCCATCTTTTCACCGCCAAGTCTCTCCAGCTTCCCCCTCAGCGCTGAAGACTTACCAAGCGCTGTCTGCTGATCCGCTGCGTTCAAATATCCCCATGCATCAGCAAGCATACCAGTGGCGAATTCGATCCAAGCACGGTGTTGAGCACGGAAAATTGCATCTTTCGGGTGCAAAGCGGGCTCCGGATACACCTGTTCGATGTATTCACAGATAGCCACGCTCTCGAAAAGTACGGTCGCTTCCTCATCGCCTTTTTGCACCATTAGAAGCGGGACTTTGCCCGTTGGCGACCTGACCAGAAACCAGTTGGGCCTGTCCTTCAAATCCACATCAACCCGTTGAAATGGAGCCTCTTTTTCGAGGAGTAAAATTGCTACTCGCTGAACAAACGGACAAAGCCCGTGGCTAACAAGCGTGAGCCGTGATTGCGACATTTGAATACCCACTGTTATTTCGACAACACCCGCTTCCGAGCGGGAAGCGGGCTGTATAGAAGCGAAGTTGTGACTAGCCCATTAAAGCGAGCGCCCACCATCAACAATAATTTCCGTTCCGACCGTCCAACGAGACTCGTCCGACGCCAGATAGAGAACCGCCTTAGCTACTTCTTCAGGCGTACCGAAACGGCCAAAGGGTATAGTCGCGGCGATATCTTTGTTGAGCTGCTCGCGATAGGCATCGGGGATACCCAGCTTGTCGTACAGCGGAGTATCGATCGGGCCAGGGCTGATCGCGTTTACACGAACACCACG
Organism: Pseudomonas sp. GW821-FHT07G10; assembly: GCF_059418545.1. Classification (NCBI taxonomy): domain Bacteria; kingdom Pseudomonadati; phylum Pseudomonadota; class Gammaproteobacteria; order Pseudomonadales; family Pseudomonadaceae; genus Pseudomonas; species Pseudomonas sp. GW821-FHT07G10. The sequence goes on from NZ_JBWKQB010000047.1 coordinate 1,229, forward strand.
TGGGAGAAGCTCGCTAGAGAGCGTTTTCGACATGTTCAGAAACGCTGCCTTCGTTGCCGCATAAACGGATGAGCGCGCGGCGCCCAGGTGCGCACTTACCGAGGTGTTAAGAACCACCGATGCAGGATTAGAGAAGGCCGGCAGCAGTGCTTGCAGGAGGAAGTAAGGGCCTTTGACATTGATGTCGAAGGAGCGATCAAACATCTCCTCGTTCCAGTCTTCGATTGGCATCCAGACGGATACGCCAGCATTGAGGAAGGCAACGTCGAGCTGCCCGTAATGAGACTGAACAGCCTGCGCTAGCTCCTGCTGGGCTGCGACACTAGCTGAGTCTGCTCGCAGCACCAGGACTTCGCTACCTAAAATAGCTTGAGCATTTGCCATGGACTCAGGATTAACACCTGTGACGATCACGCGTGCGCCTTCGGCGAGAAATTGCTTGGCGGTCTCCAGACCGATGCCGCTTGTACCGCCAGTGATGAGGGTACGCTTGCCTTGTAAACGGGACATGTAAATTTCCTCTCTTTTGGGGCGGCCAGCCGGACGACTGACCTTCTGAGAGCAACTATGTATTCATGCCAGCGCGCTGATAAGATGGGCAAATAGAATAGATCTCATGCAAAATCTGCATGAAAAGGGGCGTGATGGACCGGTTGTTACTGATGAGCTGTTTTGTACGCGCTGTCGAGACAGGTAGTTTTTCTGCTGCGGGACGTGATCTAGGACTAGGGCAACCGAACGTCAGTCGTTACGTCGCTGCTCTTGAAGACCATTTGCAAACCAGGCTGCTTCACCGATCCACACGAAAGCTGATGCTCACGCCCGAGGGTGAACGGTACTACGCAGATGCGCGGCGTATTCTGGACTCAGTGGAACAGTCAGAGTCCTCACTGAGAGGGAACGTAGCGCCGTCTGGGTTACTGCGCGTCGCTTGCCCGACCGCATTGGCTCACACCTTCATCGTACCGCACGTCGCGAGCTTTCTAGGGCGCTATCCCGAACTGTCGCTCGATCTTCAAATCAATGATCGCTACGTCAATTTAGTCGACGAGGGGGCAGAACTCGCGATTCGTATTGGGCACCTGGAGGACAGTGCAATGCGAGCCCGGCCACTAGCGTGGTTCGAGCGTGTGTGCGTTGCCAGCCGTGCGTACCTAGAGAAACGTGGCTCTCCCTCTTCGCCTGATGACCTGAAGGAACACGACTGCCTCATTTATACCCTCCTATCCACTGGAACCAACTGGCGGTTTAAGGATACTGATGTCCCGATCTCCGGACGACTGCGTGTCAACTCGCCTGAGGCGATACGTGAGTACGTCAATGCAGGATTGGGAATCGCGCAGGGGCCTCAATGGCTTTATGAGGAAGGGCTGAGAAGTGGCAATCTTCAATTGCTGCTTAACGAATACGTGGCGCCACCCGTTCCGATCCAAGTCGTATACTTAGCGAATCGGCTGCTGCCCCAGCGAGCCATCGTTTTCATGGATTTTATGGCGGATGTTTTTGCTGCATTCCATGAGCGCCCTAAATAGCCTCCTAGCCCACGGCCAGGGTGCGAGCGAAGAACCATCAGCATGGCGGCCCCTCGGGCGAAAATCGCTGCACACTCACCATTCTTGCTCGTCAACGGGGCTTTAAGTAGTCACACCGGACTGCAGGGCTTGCCTCTCAAAAGTGTCCTGATTTATTGCCAACGCCGATTCGATACATCTCTAAATCAAAGGTGCAACGCTCATCTCATGCGGTTAAGAAAACGGGGGCAGATTTATTTATTTGGATCACCGACCGCTTCTGGTCCAGAGTGTGTAAAAACGCTTCGCCAAAATTGAAGTGTGCGCGTCTACGTGAAATCTGAAATTTATCGGCACGTCAGCAGATGTGGATTTCGCGTAGAAGCGCGATTTCCAGTCCGGTTTTGAGTATCTGTCGCGCTCAAAAAACGTTTTTACACAGCCTCGGCCGAAAGCAGCAGTTTCCGACTTTCCCCTTCCGGCTAGAATCATTCACTCCACTCCTTCCCATCACAAACAACTAAGTGGCGTTAGCGATATTCGAAGCTATCCACGCTTGGGCTACTTTTATGCAACCAGTCTCTACTGCTCAAGCATCAAACGACGCCAGAGGATCACTGGTGGCGTAACAGGCAGCGCGTCTGTTTGCTGCGCTTCCTGTTTCTGAAACGCTGATGCATTCACTTCGGGCAGCGCGGATGAAGAATGCGTGTTCGCTGAACGTTGCTCAGGCTCGTCAATCGACTCATCGAAAGGCAGCGTAGTCATTTGATCGAAATAACGACTTTGCCCTTGGCGCGTCCCTGTTCGACGTATTTCAGTGCCTCTGCCGTTGAATCAAAGGTGAAGACACGGTCAAGCACCGGTTTGATAATGCCGGCCTCGACCAGCGCGGTGATGTGCTGCAACTGCGCGCCGTTGGCACGCATGAACACAAACGTGTAGCTGACGTCCTGCTTGCGTGCCTTGTGCCGAATACCCAGGCTCAAAAGGCACATGACCTGCTGCAACGGCCAGGACAAACCTTGCTCCTTTGCGAATTGTGCGGTGGGTGGCCCAGAGATGGAAATCAGTTGGCCACCGGGCTTGAGCACTTTGAGTGATTTCTTCAGAACATCGGCGCCGAGGCTATTCAACACCACGTCGTAGCTGTGCAGGACACTCTCGAAGTGCTGCTTTTTGTAGTCGATGACCACGTCAGCCCCCAGCGCCTTGACCCATTCGACATTTGCGGTGCTGGTGGTGGTCGCGACAAAGGCACCGAGGTGTTTGGCGAGCTGGATGGCCACCGTGCCGACGCCACCGGAGCCGGCGTGAATCAGCACCTTCTGGCTCTTTTGCAGGCGAGCGGTTTTCACCAGAACCTGCCAGGCGGTGAGTGCTACCAAGGGCAAGGACGCGGCTTGCGCCATGCTGGTAGTGGCCGGTTTCAGGGCGATCGCGTTTTCGTTCACCGCGATCAACTCAGCGAAGGTGCCGATCCGCGTTTCCGGCGGGCGGGCGTACACCTCGTCACCCGGTTGGAAGCGTGTCACCTTCGAACCGACTTCTCTCACCACGCCCGCCAGGTCATTGCCCAATACCAGCGGAAACGCGTAGGGCAGGATCAGCTTGAATTCGCCGCTGCTGATCTTCGAGTCCAGCACGTTGACGCTGCTGGCATGGACCTCGATCAACACATCGTGAGCACCCACTGCGGGCGCGGGCACTTCGCCGAGGCGTCCGGGTTGCTTGCCATAGCGGTCAATCAGAAAGGCTTTCATCGGGGTGCGGCTCTTGTCGGTTATCAGGAGGGTAGTCGGCGCGTGGTCAGGCATCGAGGAACGCCTGAGCTTTGGCCACAAAATCAGCGTGGTGCTGGAAAATGCCGCCGTGACCGGCATCCTCATACATCACCAGTTCTGCGCTGGGGATTCGCTTGGCCAGCTCAAGCGAGTTGACGCTGGGCACCATGATGTCGGTGTCGCCGTTGACGATCAGCGTCGGCATGCGCAAGCGTTCGAGGTCTTGCAGCGCCTGTTGGCCCCACGCGGTGATGGCTTTCAACTGCCGCAGGAAAGCGCGGGGTGTCGGGCCCTTATCGCGATTGTGTTTGCGTGCTCGCAGGCGCTGCAAATACTGCGAGGCGGATCGACGGCCATTGGCTGTCGAGGTGAAGAACAGGTAGAACTTGGGATCGCGCAGGGTCAGCAAACCTTTGAGGATCAATGGCCACGACACTGCGCCGACCTTGTCGATACCCTCGCCACCGGCCGGTCCGGTGCCGGTCAGAATCAGCCGCCGCACCCGATCAGGCGCCTTCAGGGCGAGGTCCTGAGCGACGAAGCCGCCGAGGGAGAAACCCAGCACATCAACGGTTTCCAGCCCCAGCGCCTGGATCAGCTGGATGGCGTCGTCAGCCATCTCGCCGACGGTCAGTGGCGCGGTTCCACCCGAGCCGCCGATGCCGCGATAGTCGGTGGTAATGACGCGACGGTTTTGCGCCAGACCATCGATGATCGCTGGGTCAAAGTTGTCCAACACCGCGCCCCAGTGGTTGAACAGTACGAGGGGCACGCCGACGCGCGGGCCGATGTCGCGATAGGCGAAGGGAGTGCCGTTGACCGTGATCGACTGGTTCGCCGCATTGATGAACAAAGTTGGCGAAGCGGAAAGGGGATTTGTCTGAATTGAATTCATTGCTGCTCCGGACAGCGGGTCGGATTCGATGCAGTGACTTGGGCCTGCATCGAATCTGCCGCGAGTGCTCGCTACCTAAAGATCACTGTGGGGTCTGGTAGCGCTGGGCAACCGCAGACTGACGGATTTGCCCCAGCAGGCCCTGACGTGCGCCCTGCAGGTCATGCCAGCGCTGCGCCTCGTGCAACGGCGGGATGGTCACCGGTTCACGACGATCGAAACCGACGAGGGCGGCATCCACCAGATCGCCTACCTCCATGATTTCGCTCAAGGTGTTGATGTCGACGCCGGAGCGATCCCAGATTTCCGTGCGGGTGGCTGCGGGCAGCACCGCTTGCACGTAGACGCCCTGAGGCGACAGTTCCAGGCTCAGGCCCTGGGACAGGAACAGGACAAAGGCCTTGGTCGCACCGTAGACCGTCATGCCGAACTCCGGCGCCAGGCCCACCACCGAACCGATGTTGATAATCGCACCGTTGCCGGCCTTGGCCAGGCGTGGAGCGATGGCGCTGGCGAGGCGCACCAGCGCGGTGGTGTTGAGGGCGACCAGTTGCGCCACATTGTCGGTACTTTGATCGACGAAGTTGCCGGACAACGCGGCGCCGGCGTTATTGACGAGGATGCCGATGCGGGCGTCGTCGCGCAGGCGGTTTTCAACGGTGGTTAAATCGCCGGGTTGGGTCAGGTCCGCCGGGATCACATCGACGGCGACGTCGTGTTCGTTGCGCAAGCGCACAGCCAGTGCGTCGAGGCGCGCCTGATCGCGGGCGACCAGGACCAGATCGTGACCGCGTTGCGCGAAGCGCTCGGCGTAGACCGCGCCAATGCCGGTGGAGGCGCCAGTGATCAGAACAGTAGGGCGAGTGCTCATGGGTTATCTCTCTTTCAGAATGTGAGAAACAGAACGCGCTCAGCTTGCGCTGACGCTCGATTCAGCCAGTGTCGGGTAGTCGATGTAGCCTGCCGCACCGCCGCCATAGAGGGTGGCGGGATTGAACGCGGACAACGGCGCGCCACGTTTCAGGCGTTCCACCAGATCCGGGTTGCCAATGAACGGGCGACCGAAGGCGATCAAGTCGGCCTGGTCTTCAGCGAGCTTCGAAGTCGCCAGGTCCAGGTCATAGCCGTTATTGGCGATGTAGGTGTTTTTGAAGCGCTGGCGCAGGGCAGCAAAATCGAAGGGCGCCACGTCACGCGGGCCACCGGTCGCGCCTTCGACGACATGCAGATAAACCACGCCGAGGGCGTCGAGTTGCTCGGCGACGTAGTCGAATTGCGCCTGCGGATCGCTGCTGGATACGCCATTGGCTGGTGACACCGGCGACAGACGCACGCCGGTGCGGTCCGCACCGATTTCATCTATCACCGCTGCCGTCACTTCGAGCAACAGACGTGCACGATTTTCAATCGATCCGCCGTAAACATCGGTGCGCAGATTGGCGTTGTCCTTGAGGAATTGATCGAGCAAATAGCCGTTGGCACCGTGAATTTCGACGCCATCGAACCCGGCGGCGATAGCGTTAGCCGCCGCCTGGCGGAAGTCGGCAACGATCCCCGGCAGTTCGCTGATGTCCAGTGCCCGCGGCTCGGAGACGTCTTCAAAGCGGTTGTTGACGAACACTTTGGTGGCGGCGCGCAGTGCGGAAGGTGCCACCGGTGCTGCGCCGTTTTCTTGCAGATCAACGTGGGAGACGCGGCCGACATGCCACAGTTGCAGGAAGATTTTTCCGCCCTCGGCATGCACAGCATCGGTGACTGCACGCCAGCCGTCGATCTGCGCCTGGGTATAGATCCCGGGAGTGTTCTGATAACCCTGGCCCTGTCGGGAAATCTGCGTGGCTTCGCTGATCAGCAGACCGGCGCTGGCGCGTTGGCTGTAGTAGGTCGCCGCCAATTCGCTGGGGACGAAACCTTGGCCGGCGCGGTTGCGTGTCAGCGGCGCGAGAACGACGCGGTTCGACAGCGTGAGGCTGCCTAGCATGTAAGGGGTGAACAGAGTCTGCTTGGTCATCTGATGAATCTTCCGTGCCCGTTGATGGTGATCGGTGGTGCCTGCAATTAGGATGATGATCGAAATCTAAACTGTCAACGGTTTTGATTATGGTTAACATCTATGTATCATTGGACGCAGGATTTCCCGCTGAACACGAGGTATTGCACGTGAGAGTGACCAAGGCCCAGGCGCAGGCCAATCGAGAGCACATTGTTGAAACAGCCTCAGAGCTGTTTCGTGAGCGCGGTTTTGACGGCGTCGGTGTGGCGGACCTCATGGCGGCTGCCGGTTTCACCCATGGCGGCTTCTACAAGCACTTCGGGTCTAAGGCCGATCTGATGGCCGAAGCTTCGGCGTGCAGTCTGGCCAAATCGCTGACAGGCGCCCAAGCGCTGGATGTTGCGGGCTTCATCAACGTCTATGTGAACAGAGAGCATCGCGACGGGCGTGGCGACGGTTGCACCATGGCCGCGTTGGGCGGCGACGCGGCGCGCCAGTCGGATGAGGTGAAAGCAACGTTTGCCGAGGGCATTGAACACACCCTGCAAACTCTGGGCGAGAAATACCCTACAGGGCCTGATGCCGAGGCGGGTGAGGGGCGAAAGAAGATGATCGACCTGCTGTCGCGGGCCGTCGGCGCGATTATCCTGTCGCGTACCTGCCCGGATGATTCCGCCCTGGCGGACGAAATTCTTGAGGTGTGCCGCGCGGAAATGTTGGCTTCGTTGCCGGTCGATTAAGTTGAACCTATGTTGAGCGGAGATTAATGCAAAGCGCGAGCTGGCTATCTGTGCAATAAAAACACGCTACAAACTTTTTGACTCGTTTGTTTCGAGTGGGATGGGTTGTGTTGCGAAATGAGAGGGTTGCGGAAATGACCAAAAAGATGCGGAAACGATCCGGAAAGGTCGACGCAGAAATCTCAAACCCCAGAAACGACAAAGCCCTGAATAATCAGGGCTTTGTCGTACATAAGATGGCGGAGGCGATGGGATTCGAACTCATGGACCTGTTACAGTCGACGGTTTTCAAGTCCGAGATACAAGCGCCCGTAATTCGTGACCTGTAGCTTGTTTTCGTTCTAATACGATCATTTTTTGGTTCCGCTGGAGGCCACACTTTACAAGGGGTGGCATCAGCGTTTTGTAACGCGTTTTTCCGTTATTTTGACAGCTTCGCAATGGCGCCGATACGACGGAAAACACGTTCAGTTATGTCGCCCTCGGTATGCCCGAAGAGCAGGCTCGCTTCTGACCTAGAGCGGTCACTCATGAGGGGCCACCTTCGACCCAGACTGTGTGAAAACGCATGCACCGGATCGGGCCGACGTCGGGCATACTCAGCAAACGACCATCCATATCATCGTCAAATTCAGCAGATTAAACGAAGGGGGGCGAAAACGCCCCCCTCGCCATCAATCCGAACTTTTACGAAGCCACTTGATCCGCGCCACCGCGTGCGTAGGCCCGCGATTAGTGCGCACGGCGACTAACTTTAGTGAGTAGCACTATCTACTGGGCAAGAGAACGTTGTTTGGACCTCCAATGTCCGCGTTTGATAGTTAGATGCCGCCGACGCGATGTGTACTTCGACCAGGTTATTCGGCGTATTTGAGGTCTTGATAAATGCCAAATCATTGGGGCTGACAAAAATATTGTAGCGGGTCAATTGCCAGGTTCCATCGTTTTCGCAACCGAACGTGGTCGGCACCTCTAAAGTGCGAGTTTGATAATTGGATGTCGCCGAAGCA
>NZ_JBWKQB010000047.1:9258-25189 GCF_059418545.1 Pseudomonas sp. GW821-FHT07G10
GCAATGTGAACCTCGACATGGCCATTGGATGTATTGGCGGTCTTTATAAAGGCGAGATCGTTATTGCTGAGCAATTGCCAAGCTCCATCGTTTTCGCAACCGAACGTGGTCGACACTTCTAAAGTACGAGTTTGATAATTGGATGTCGCCGAAGCAATGTGAACCTCGACATGGCCATTGGATGTATTGGCGGTCTTTATAAAGGCGAGATCGTTATTGCTGAGCAATTGCCAGATTCCATCGTTTTCACAACCGAACGTGGTCGACACTTCTAAAGTACGAGTTTGATAATTGGATGCCGCCGAAGCAATGTGAACCTCGACGTGGCCATCGGGTGTGTTGGCGGTCTTTATAAAGGCGAGATCGTTATTGCTGAGTAGTTGCCAAGTTCCATCGTTTTCGCAACCGAACGTGGTCGGCAACTCTAAAGTGCGAGTTTGATAATTGGATGCGGCAGAAGCGATGTGAACCTCGACGGCATTGTTAGGCGTGTTAGTGGTTTTGATGAACGCCAAGTCGCGATTGCTGAGAAGCTGCCAAACCCCCGAACCTGTCTCAAAAGAGTTCGTCCATGTGACAAGTGAAAAGTCCTTACTCGACCCAACAAGAGGGATACTGGACAGCGGCAAAACGTTGCGATCAGTTGCGTAAACTTCAACTTTATCCGGCGACGTAATCGAAAGTCCACGACCCCACCGGAAAGAGCTATTCAAAAACTTCGTTCCAATAGTCGATAAAAGGGTTTCTAGGATAATGCCTATCTCGGGCTGCCAGATAATGATAGCGGCAGTATATTCTTGCAACAGTGTCACCGACTCACTCATCCCAGGTATCGGCATATCTTTTTGAGCGATTTTGCTTACCGTCAGGGCTCCAACGTCTATTTTGTAGAGGCACATTTTACTGTTATCGCCGTTGTCGTCTGCGTTAAGAGTGAAGAGAAAGATTGTCCCGTCTTTCTGCGTCACCAAGGCAAGTCCGGCCCCTGACTCTTCAAAATTATTTATTTGGATAATCTTCGAAAATAACGGGAAGGCGGCGCCCTGCCCCAACATGGGGCCCGAGGAGCTATATACACTAAGTTTGCTGCCATTTACGCAAGCGACGATATATCTTCCTGCGTCACCAGTTTCCTTTGTGATTGCAACCCCGTTGACGCCGTCATCTGGTCTTTCGATACTTCCTAAGAGAGTAACTTCCTTGTTGACTTGGGCCATTCTTATATCGTAAATCTGGATTTCAGATGTATTGCTGGGATTGTCGGCTGATTCCTGAATACCCAATGCCATAAAGCTTCCGCAGGCCTGAGAGCCACACGGGTGAAGCCAATTTTTATGATTTGTATCGAATGTTTGCTCTGTATATCCTTGACTCCCAAAATCTATTTTATCCGCAATGATGTATTTACCATTTTCGGACATAAGATTTAGGTTGGAGTGTGAAAAAATTAATTTATCTGAAAAAGAAGATACGCCCTTGAAATGAGATAGTGCCAGACCGGTGAGACCAGTAGGGGCAGCTCCACATTGGTAATACTGGCGGCTTCCGTTTGGAGAAATTTTGTTAAATACGGTAATTACATCGTTCATCTCAATATTTGATGGAGTGACGATGCTGGTATCCACAATTTTTAGATCCCAGTTTGCTTTATTGTCGTCGCCACCGGTGCTTCTAATATCCCCAACCAGCCAAACGTTGTTTCGTGAAAAATTCAGCGCGACGCTAATGCCGTTGTCGTAGTGACCGGTCATGTCGTTCCACGCCGATGTGTGGTTACCGATGTTGATGCCATTGGTACCAACGGTGGGATTTGAGAAGCAAAAATAAATATCTTGTCCTTGCAGCGCGTATTTGACCCATCCCGAGCATCCTGCTAAAGCAAAGTCTTTCTCATAGCACCTAATCTGCGCCGTCATATGGGGAGCGATGTTGGTCGGCCATGAACAGCCGTCGGCGAGACGACCAGAGTCAAACCAGTCTTCGCTATACTCAAGCGAGAAGTCGGTTTTATTTGTAATGGTTAAGTCAACAACGTGCGATTTGGTCATTTTAAACCTCGGTTAGAAATTCATTTTCTATGGGGTGGGATATCTTGAAACCTGTGCAAGGAAAAATGCGCCTCTCCAGTTGCTCTACTTAGAGGTGAGGTCTCGGCATGACCGTTTGGAGGAAACACATTTCAACGCGGGCGGCCTGGGTGAATAGGCGCGTCTTGTAGGAGCTTCGTTGTTTTTACAGGGTGGCGTCCAAGTGTCTTCGAACACGTTGTTGTTGCTGGTGCTGGTGACCTTGAGATATTGCGGTGTGGTAGAACGATTGACTAGCGAAATGACCTTGCCCGTTACACGCTGGAGGCCGTAGACAGCACCTATAATTTGCAGTTTGTTTAGATCATCAATTGCGATGTTGCGAGACCGCACCCAGCTGGCGTTCGATGCTGGTGTTGAAAAAAAACCATTCCGCTCAAGCGCTTGAATCGTCATTTTTCTCTTCCTTTGAGGTGAATGCTGCCCTTAAAAGAGTCAAGTCCGATTGCCTTAACTGAGTCAGACAATTACCGATTCAACTCAATTGTTCGCCGTCACTGGGCGCTAGATTCAACAAATTTCCAGGATCCTCCGCAGCCAGTGGGGGTGAGCGTAGTTCAATAAATAAATAAATAAATTTATTTTTTGAGTCGACATCATAAAAATATCACCTGAGCGCCGTTCGGGTGTTTACCGTAATTATCAATGTCAGGATTAACGTAGTCGCACACCTATTCAAAAAAGGGGTTTCCCCCTGAGTGGCGTCAACTTTTTCGTATGTAAAATCAAAAACCTAGGAGTAGAAAGGGGTCTGCACCAAGTAGGCGGAATACACCTTGTCCCGAATCGCCAATGCCCGCTGTTTGATTCGGCCATAAGCGGCGACGTAGGGTAATTTCTTTCCTTCGACCGGAATTTCGAAGGAGGCATCGAGGCTATGGGCTTTAATTCTGGTGCGCGACTCTAAGTCTGAATAGGCCCTGATTTTCCCGACACCACGACCGGCCGCTTCACGCCCTGAGGAAGTCAGTCAACCCTCTGTGAGCGTCTGCTTATGGCAAAAGCAGTCATTGCGGCGACGAGCTGAAGCTGGCGTCACTCCGGCGTCATGAGCACCGCCAGCGTCATCTTGATGAACTCAGCGTTTTGTCACGCGTTTTCCGCTATTTTGACGGCTTCGCAATGGCGCCGATGCGACGGTAAACGCGTTCAGTTATGTCACCCTTGGTATGCCCCAAAAGCAGGCTCGCCTCTCCGATGTCAGTAATTTCCGACGCGGCTTTTGGCCTGATGTCCCGAAACTGAAAGCTGCTGATTCTTCCAGCAAGCAGCGTGTCGCCAGTATCGATCGCTTCTTTCTTGGCCTTTTCCCGGGCCTTATCCCAGCGGTCACGAAGCATCTTGGCAGTCATACGCTTCCCACGCGCACTCACAATCAGGTAGCTCGAAACGTGCTGAGCGTTTCGGTCTGCGATTTTTGCGATCAGCATACCCAGGCTGTTTGCCGAGCCGCTGGCAGTCATCTGGATACGCAGCTTCTTGTGCGTTTTGTTCTGTTGCACCATCAAATACCCCCCTTCGATATCATCCTTGCGCATGACCAGGACGTCGGCCGGCCGCTGCCCTGTCAGGTAGGCGAGGTCCATCGCATCTTTCAGCTCTTGAGCTGCTTTCTTGTAAACAGCATCCCAAACCACATCGTTCGCGTAATAGTCCCGAGGTGTCTCCTTATTTTTTCGTACCCCCTGACAGGGGTTTTCTTTGTCGGTCAGACCCCACTCACGCGCCATATTGAATACGTGTGAGAGCGTGGCTATTTCACGGTTGGCCCGGACCTTTGCAGTTCGAGCGTCCCGATAGCCAGCGATCGTGGCCGGCGTGATTGAGTCGATGGGGGCATTGTCTAAGAGTGGTCGCAGTTGTTTGATCTATGAAAGGTTGTCTCTTTGCGTACGGGGCGCCTTCTTCGGGACAATGTCGCGAATATAACGGTCAAAAATCCCCTTCATAGTCCGTAAGTCCAGTGGTATTTCCTTGGCTTCGAGCTCCGCCCACTTGAGCCTGGCTTTGTCGAGGTCCTTGCCCAAAGGGATCGCCTTTCCTGTGGAGCCCAGGTAGTAATAGGCGATCCAGGTTTTCCCGCTCTTTCGTGGCCGCGTCCATTGATACATCCGAGGCGGCAAATGGCGGGTTGCGGTTTTGCGGGGGCGCATATCAGTTCACTCGCGAGAAGTCGGGCGTCCATGCGGGCGCGACTGGCAATGGGGTGGGGGTAATATTGGTTGGCGTGATCACGCCGAGCTTCATCCGGGCGTACATCCTTCCTACCAATGGGCGCTTGCCGCGACTTTCGACATAGAGCCACTGGCGGTCATCCAGCCAGCGACGTTGGTAGGCCCTGGCCTTGTAGCCGGTGATGTGCGCCAGCTCTTCGTCCGAAAGGATTTCAGCTTCCATGATTGATCTCCCTGACCCGTTGCTCGATACCTTCGATCTGGTGGTGTTCGCTGCATTTTTGATGTGAGGCGGGCTCGACAGTCCTGAGCCGCTGGTCATCGGATGCATTGGGCACGAATCTCGCGCTTAATGGGTGCGTATATCGGTCAAAGATACCGAATGGCAGACCCGCTGGAATGACCGCGACACCCGGGACGCAGCGGCAAAGCTGGTCAACGAAGCCGCCGAACGCGACAAAGAACAAGCACGCCAACTCTCAATCAACAAGGCAATCCAGAATGGACAACAACGTCTCTACCAAGCGACTGCTGATGCTGATGCCGCTCGCGCTTCTACTGGCAGCCTGCAGCTCGCAGCCGACAACCTTGTCCGTCGCCTCGCAACCAGCGAAGCCAGCGGCCATTCCTGCACTGCCGCCGCAAGCCAAGCAGCTACCCGCGCCGCAATGGTGCTTGCCGACGTGCTCACGCGCGCTGACCAAAGAGCGGGCGACCTGGCTGCAGCTGCTGACCAAGCCAGAGCCCGCGGAGTAACATGTGAGCAGGCATATGACGGCCTCTAATTGGTTGACATATCTGATAGACTTGCGCGAATTTTGCGCAAGGACGCCGCATGACTCCCCTCTATATAATGCACACGCCAGAGATTCTGGTGCTGCTCGCTTTCCTTTTTGCTTGCACTTTAGCTCCGATGTTCTTCTTGTCGCGACTGATGCCTTCGCTTGTGCCAGAAGACCATCCGAAGTCAAGGTGGATGGACGGATTGCGAGGTGTTGCCGCTGCATTGGTATCTCTAAACCATGCGCCGCTTGTTCTGATTAATCTGGCAATTGTGCCGCAGGTTTTTTATCTGGATATTCCTGATAGCGAGCTATTAAAGCTATTCGGCGCCATTGGTGTGCAGATATTCTTTTGCATCACCGGGCTGCTGTTCGCCGGTAAAATACTTTCAGGAAAGCCAGTTGACTGGACGGACTTCTACGCGAAGCGAGTGCGCCGAATTGTGCCTGCATTTTTCGTGGCCGCCACACTGGCTGTCATTATCGCCGCGTGGTTTTCTTGGCCAATCACTCAAGAGTCTGGTGAGATCATTGCCGCTCTACCAGCTGTATTCAGTTTTGGCCTACTGCATTTGCCGACCGTCGACGAATTCCATTTCGGTCGATTGCTGGGCGTGGTCTGGACGCTCGCCATCGAATGGCGCTTCTACTTCGTGCTGCCTATCATTTTCATAGCTGTGACGAAAAGCAGGTCCGTGACCTTCGCGGCCATCATTTTGTTTGCATTCATCGATCTGGCGCTTAACGGCCTCAGTGCCTGGGTTTACTTTATGCCGGGCGCGCTGTGCTCGCTGATCGCCTCAAAGCCTTTCAGTCGGCTGGTTCGATCGGCCGCCGCGCTTGTGGCTGTAGCTGCAACTGTTTTTATGTTCTATCGCCTAGGTTTGAAGCCGAATTACGGACTTGAGCAATGGCTCACCGTATCCGTTCTGTTCATCGCGCTCACGATTTCTCGTCCTGGCGTTCTCTCGGCCAAGATGTTCGTAGCCATGGGCACCGTCAGTTACAGTTTTTACTTGCTGCATGCCATGCTGCTATTTTTGGTATTCGGAGCCGTCCACTTTTATTGGACGGACGTCAGCTTGCTATCAGTCAACCAATTCGCAGTGCTCGCTGGCGGAACGCTGGGCCTGATCTCTATCGTCTCAACGGTTTCTTATGTGATGGTCGAAAGGCGCTTCATGCACAAGGCTGGCGGAATAAAAGCGAAATCCTTTCAGGATGGCCATCAGCCGGCTTAGGCCTGATCGGTAATTCAACACTGAGCCCGCCATGTGCGGGCTTTGTTGTATATGGGATTGTGTTCGGTCGGCAGGACGCCGAGTGAGGGGGGGCTGCGACTGATACCAATTCTGATACTGGCCGATGCGTTTTGGTGCGTGCTTTGTATGTCTAAGTGATTGATTTTGCTAGGCATAACGACGCATGAAACCGCGTTTCATACAGCAGCAGGCTCTGCAAGCACTGCGTCGGTACAACGAAGCGAAAGGTGTTATGCCAAGCAAGGAAGTTGGACTGCTGCGCATTGAGGCTGAATCGCTCATGGTTGCGGTGCAGGAGTATCAGCTTCGGGTGTTGGGTGGAGCGGTGCAGACGCTTCATTGAGTTTGCCGGTACACCACCAGCGCCAGCGATGGGCATTGGAACCACGCGCGCCCGACTTGACTCGGTGCATGCTCAACGAATTATCGGAATGACCGACGCCGGCGACCAAGGATTGATTGCTCTGGCTGCATGTCAGGCTTACGTTCGTGCTTTTCAAAATGGTATTGAATAGTTCGTTGTGGCTTAATGCTGACTTGCCGTTCTGTCTGAATTTTCCAGGGGGATGTAGTGCTCTACGAAAAGAAAAATACAAGAAATAAGAGCGAGCGGCTTAAAGTTATAAGTGCTGGGTTGTTGTTGCTGATCTTGTTTTTTGAATTGATATACGTTTATATTGGATATCCTGACGGCTTTTGGGCTATGAAGTTTGTTGATGTTGCAAACGTAATTGCTCAGTTTGCAACGGCTGGCGCGTTCTATCTTGGCTTTCATCAGTATCACCGGAATAAAAATCAAGAGCGACAAAATGTACTGGTGTCTGAGTGTAAGGCGATCGTAAGTAAAATGGTCGCTGTCGTAGCGGAATTTAAAGTTGGCGATGATACAAACCTTAAAAACATGCAATATTGCTTTGTTAAGCTTGGGAATTTGGGGTCGGATTTTGATGAGATTTTTAAAGCTTTAGATGAAACTATACAGAAAGGCATCGTAAGGATGCATTGGCAGGATATGTACTTCAATCACTTCGTGCACGTAATGCAGGGTTTGGAGTTGGAGCCGATAATACAAGGTAGTTCAGTTTCGGCGATTGAGTATTTGGTTGCACTGAATGAGGCGAAAAAGGAAGCCGAAGAACAGCAGGTTATGGAAGGGTTTAATAAGTATTTTGTATTTAAAGAGATTCTCTCTAATAATAATATTAAAAAGGTGCTGATATCTATAGATAAGATTTCAATGGGCTTCTGTAAAGTATATTTTTTTGATGATAAATTCCTGAATGACTATATGTATGGAAGTCTGTCTAGACTTGACGTAAGGGCCAGAGCACCATTGTTTGCGGCTATTCAAGACTCTCTCTAACGAGTAGAGGCAGCCCTCGATGCTTTGCTTGATTCCTTTCACTGTCATAGCCGTCAGCTGATTGGCGTTATCAGTTCCGGCCCTTGGTTCCGCACATTGCCCACACCAGGGCTGACCCTGAACCACTCGAAGGCCTCGATCGGTTCACCCTGGTGCAGCACCATCTGCTCGGCACGCTCCTTGGGCGTGGCTGGGTCCAGCCATTCCCTGGCCAACTCTGGTTCCAGAACCACCGGCCGCCGGTCGTGAATGTCGATCATGCCACCGACGCTGTCGGCGGTGATGATCACAAATCCATCATGCTCCCTTGGGCCTTCATCGGTATCAGGGAACTGGCCGATGGCCGCACACAGGATGGGTGATCTGTCCCGGTGCCGGATGAGATAGGGCTGTTTCTTTATTCCGTCCTCCACAATCCACTCAAACCAATTGTCGATGGGGGTGATGGCGCGGTGTGGCCAGATCGCCCGAAAGAATGGACCGTGTGCGACCTTCTCGACCCTGGCATTGATCGGCGCCGCGCGATCTTTCGCCCAATGCGGTTGCCATCCCCAGCGCACCCGGTCAGCGTGCAGGGTGTCGCCTTCAAGGTGGAGCAGGGCGACCTGCGTGGACGGCGCGACGTTGTAGCGTTCGAGAGGTTGATCGCCTATGGAGTTGGCCAGGGCGTTGGGCATGCTCAGCGCTGCCACGAAGTCGTGGATACCCCTGTACTGCGAAAGTCGTCCGCACATGGCTGAACCCTCAAGCTGAATCCTGAGCTTAGACGATCGTTTTCGGGTGATCTATGAGGCCGTCCAGCATGCCGCGAAGCTGGTCAGCCTCGCGCTTGTTGGCTCTCGCTGAGATGTCGAGGTCGTACAGTTGCTTTCGAACCGTAGCCAACTGTCCGGACCTTTCCCGGAGATTTTTCATCGCGTCGTCACGCTGCTCTGAGGCTTCTGCGTGCATCTGTACCAGGCCGAAGATGTCCTCTCTTGCTTTACGCAGTTGCAGAGTCAGTTCCTGGATTTCGTTTTCCAGCATGTGCGTGTAGTGGGTACAGGTTTCCAGTTCGGTGGGCGAACCGAGCCAGTCGGAGGTGTCTTCGATGTCGAGGGGATCCACGGTAGGCGCCTTTACGGTGTGCTGTTCGGATATACAGTAGTCGAGGCGTGATGGTCGGGCGAGGGTGGGACGACGAGCTGTAGGATTTGGGGGGATGTACGGTCGGCAGGACGCCGAAGAAGGGGTAAAAACAGCGTTAGTTCTGGAACACTTCCAGAATAGTTATGGAACACATTGCCCGTAGGGCCTTCAGGCCCAAACCCCAGAAACGAAAAAGCCCTGAATAATCAGGGCTCTCACGTACAAATATGGCGGAGGCGATGGGATTCGAACTCATGGACCTGTTACAGTCGACGGTTTTCAAGACCGTTGCCTTAAACCACTCGGCCACACCTCCGTATTGCGTTGCGGGCGCCATAATACCTGAATGAAACACACTGTCAAACTCTCTGCGTAGCTTGTTACAGAGCGTCTGTTATGATCTTTGCGACTGAACGTTTCAAACCTACAGGAGTGTCGCCATGCGCGAACAGGAATACGCAGTTAATAACAGCGTGCAGGCTGAGCAGCTAGAGGTTAGCCGCGTCCTGCGCAACACTTACGGCTTACTCGCACTCACCCTCGCGTTTAGCGGCGTGATGGCGTTCGTGGCGCAGCAGATGCGCGTCGGCTACCCGAACGTCTTTGTCGTGCTGATCGGCTTCTACGGCCTTTTCTTTCTCACCAACAAACTCCGTGATTCGGCCTGGGGACTGGTTTCGGCTTTCGCCCTGACCGGATTCATGGGTTTCCTGCTGGGCCCGATTCTCAATCGCTACCTGGGCATGCAAGGCGGCGCTGAAGTGGTCAGCTCGGCCTTTGCGATGACGGCATTGGTGTTTGGTGGTCTCTCCGCCTACGTACTGATCACCCGCAAGGACATGAGCTTTCTCGGCGGCTTCATCACTGCCGGTTTCTTTGTCCTGCTGGGTGCGACGCTGGCGGGTATGTTCTTCAAGATCAGCGGTCTGCAACTGGCGATCAGCGCGGGCTTTGTGTTGTTCTCCTCGGTCTGCATCCTGTTCCAGACCAGCGCCATCATCCATGGCGGCGAGCGTAACTACATCATGGCGACGATCAGCCTGTATGTATCGATCTACAACCTGTTCATCAGCTTGTTACAGCTGTTCGGCATCATGAGCCGCGATGATTGATCGCAAGCCTTGAGCACAAAGCCCGCTTTGGCGGGCTTTTTGTTGGGTGCGGATAGGGTTGACCCTATTTGGAAATGACAATGCTGCCGTCGGCCTGCTGACGGTAGATGGTGTAAGGCAACAGCAAGGTATCGAGCGCTCCGGATATGACCAGGTCAATCAGCACAATGGGCGTGGCGTTATCGTATTGCTGCTCATCGATTCCCTCACCCAGCGGCGCATGCAGTGAGCAGAAATCATAGGTGACTCCGCTGTAGATTCGCGGGATCGCGCCGCAGTAACTCTTCTGCTGCTTGAGATTCTGCGCAGCCACCTCATCAGGGCGCACAACCGTGTTGATGGTGCCGCACCCGGCGAGCATTAGCGCCGCCAATAACACTGCCTGAGTTTTCATGCCGCCAATCCTTCGCCGGAAAAATGAGCAATCTACGTTGTTCGGAGCAAAACCGCACTCAGGCCATCGGTGGCAAGCGGCGCTTGACCGGAGTTTTCTTGACGATCGCGGTGTTGGTTTCGGCGTGTGTGTTGAGCCGGTCGAGCAGGGTGTCCAGTTGCTCCATCGAGCGCACATGCAGACGAGCGATGAAGCAGTCATCGCCAGTGACCTTGTCGCACTCGGTGAATTCGGGGATCGCCAGGATCTGCCGTTCGACTTCCTGCAGCTGGCCCGGAAGCGGGCGGATGCGGACGATGGCCTGGAGCTGGTAGCCGAAACATTTCGGGTCTATTTCGACTGTGTAGCCCTTGAGTACGCCGCGCTCTTCGAGACGCCGCAGCCGTTCGGCGACGCTCGGTGACGACAGGCCGCTGATTTGCGCCAATGCTTTAAGTGAACGTCGCGAGTCAGCCATCAGCGCGGCGATCAACACCTGGTCAATGTCATCAGTCATACAAACCTCGTTAGGCAAAGGGTTCAATCTGCCTTGATAAGAAAGGTAGAAATGGATTTTAGCCTGCTATTGGCTCTGGAGCTGTCTCACTGTGGATTGTCATAATTCAGGCTCTTACCGAGGAGGCTGATGATGGACAAGTCGATACGTCGTGGGTCGTTTGAAATGACCGCTGCCATGCTGATTTCGGGAACCATTGGATGGTTCGTGCTGGTTTCCGGGCAGCCGGTGCTGGATGTGGTGTTCTGGCGCTGTGTGTTTGGCGCTGCGACCTTGCTGGTGATCTGCGCGGTGCTGGGCTTTCTGCGGCCCGGTATTTTGACTCGCACCACATTCATCCTGGCGGTGCTCAGCGGTGTGGCGATTGTCGGTAACTGGGTGCTGTTGTTTGCCTCTTATTCCCGGGCGTCGATTGCCATCGGTACCGCGGTCTACAATGTTCAACCCTTTATGTTGGTGGGGCTGGCGGCGTTGTTTCTCGGAGAAAAGATCACCGCACAGAAATTGTTCTGGCTTGGTGTGTCGTTTCTCGGGATGTTGGCGATCGTCAGCGCTCATGGTGAGCAGGGCTCAGCAGGTGGCGACTACCTGCTCGGAATCGGCCTGGCACTGGGCGCCGCGCTGCTCTATGCCTTCGCTGCACTGATTATCAAGCGTCTGACCGGTACTCCACCGCATTTGATCGCCCTGATTCAGGTCTGCACCGGTGTTCTGTTGTTGGCGCCGTGGGCGAATATCGCCGCGTTGCCGCAGGAGTCTGGCGCCTGGGCCAGTCTGCTGACATTGGGTGTGGTGCACACCGGCGTGATGTATGTATTGCTGTACGGCGCGATTCAAAAGTTGCCGACAGCATTGACCGGTGCGCTGTCGTTTATCTACCCGATTGCGGCGATTTTCGTCGATTGGTTCGCCTTCGGTCATCGTCTTGAGCTGATGCAATGGCTGGGCGTGATTGCAATTCTGCTCGCTGCGGCAGGCATGCAGCAGGGCTGGGGCCTTGGCTTTCGGCGGGCGGCGGCGCAGTGACTGGTTTTCAGATCTTCCAATGCACGGCGGTCTTCGCCAGGCGTTGACGCATATTGTCGAGATTGGCGGCCAATTGCCGGGTCAAGAGGCGATAGCCGTCCAGCGCGGTGTAGACCGGAGCGCTCAATGTGGAATCGTCCGGCGAACCCGCAATAGAACGGTCTAGCCGTTGCGAGGCACCGGATTTGAGGGCGCGGGCCATGCCGATCAATTGCACGCGGATCTGTCGGTGCTCGGTTTTCAGGGCTGATTGCATCAAGGCCATGGCCTGTTCGTCGCTGGGGTCGGGCCGCGTATTGGCGAGGATTTCGAGGGTGCTGACACACATCCGCAGGTTGCGCTGAAGAGCGTCCAGTTCGGTCATGGAGATCCGCACTTCCTTGGACACCGACGGCATCAACGAACGCAGTTGCACCATCGCGCCGTTCAGGCGGTTCATCAGTTTGAGATGTTCGTCGTCGGTGACCGATTGGCCACTGACGATGCGCCCGTAGATCGTCGCACAATCGCGCAGCGCGCTCGCCAGGTTGTAGCGCCAGGAATAGACCGCGTACAGCGGCAGTGCGAAGGAAAAGGCGAGAGCCAGGGCGATACCGATGAGGATGTCGACTGCCCGCCAGAGACCGTCGGTCACCGGGTTGTCGCCATGACCGGCGACGATGAACACGGTGATCGCCGACAACAACGCCGTATACCCACCCTTGCCGATCGCATGGTACGAAAAGAATCCGCAGACCACCGACATGCCCAGGTAGGTCAGCCATGGCATCCCCAGCCAGGCCTGCTGAGCCACCAGCAACAAGCCAACGCCGGCGCCGATCAAGGTGCCGATAGCCCGTTCGGCGGCTTTCTTGCCGATATTACCGTGATGTTGCAGCCCGCCGATGACCACCAACATGGTCACCGAGGCCCATTCGCCATGGGGCAGCTTGATCCCGGTGGTGAGCAGGATGGTGGCCAGCAGCCCCAGTGACACCCGCACGGCGTGGATCAGTTTGGCATGCCGATAGCGCCGATAAGGGTCCAGCAGCGGACGCAAGAAACGGCGCAGCAACGGTGGCAGTCGAGACGATCGCAAGTCATTCATCGGGCCTGGCTGTTTTCCTCGAGTGTCAGTTACTGGGCTCTGTCATCAGAATATGTAATCGGTGGTCAGAAAGCTCGACTCACGATTACGGATAATGTCGCTGATAAGCTCTTTGTTGCTCTCCTGGAATTTGCTCGCGACCAGGGTGCGGATCGAAAACACCCTGAGCGCGTCGTGAACCGACAGGGTGCCTTCGGCCGAGTTTTTCCGGCCATTGAACGGATAGGTGTCCGGGCCGCGTTGGCACTGGGCGTTGATGTTGATCCGTCCGACCTGATTGGCGAAGGTATCGACCAGGCGTCCGACTTCGGTGGAGTTTTTACCGAAAATACTCAGCTGTTGGCCGAAGTCTGATTCCAGCACGTAATCGATCACGGTTTCCAGATCACGGTAGGGAACGATGGGCACCACCGGGCCGAATTGTTCCTCCTGATACACACGCATCTGGGCGGTGACCGGGTAGAGCACCGCAGGATAGAAGAATGACCCGCGCGATTTACCGCCGTGGGCATTCACCACCTTCGCGCCCTTGTTGACGGCATCCTCCACCAACGAGTGCAGGTAGTCGACCTTGCCCGACTCCGGAAGTGGGGTCAGTGCTACGCCGCTTTCCCAGGGCATGCCCGGTTTGAGGGACTGCAGTTTGCGGTTGAATTTCTCGATGAAGCTGTCGACCACCTGTTCGTGGACGAAGAGGATTTTCAGTGCGGTGCAACGTTGGCCGTTGAACGACAGTGAGCCGGTAACGGCTTCGTTGACGGCGTTGTCCAGGTCGACCTCGGGCAACACGATGCCGGGGTTCTTGGCATCAAGCCCCAGCGCCGCGCGCAAGCGGTGTGGTTTTGGATGCAGCTTTTTCAGGTCACTGGCGGCTTTGTTGGTGCCGATGAAAGCAAAGATATCGACCTTGCCGCTGGCCATCAGCGCGCTGACGGTTTCCCGGCCGCTGCCATAGATCACGTTGATCACACCGGCCGGGAAGCTGTCGCGAAAGGCCTCCAGCAGTGGACGAATCAACAGCACACCCAGCTTGGCCGGTTTGAACACTACCGTGTTGCCCATGATCAAGGCAGGAATCAGCGTGGTGAAGGTCTCGTTCAGCGGGTAGTTATAGGGGCCCATGCATAACGCCACGCCCATCGGTACGCGGCGGATCTGGCCGAGGGTGTCCTGTTCGAGCTCGAAACGGCTTGAGCGGCGGTCCAGTTCCTTGAGGGCATTGATGGTATCGACGATGTAGTCGCAGGTGCGATCGAACTCTTTCTCCGAGTCCTTGAGGTTTTTGCCGATCTCCCACATCAGCAGCTTGACCACTGCTTCACGCTGTTCGCGCATGCGGCCGAGAAAGGCTTCGACATGCTGAATACGTTCGGCGACGCGCATCGTCGGCCAGTTGCCCTGACCTCTGTCATAGGCGCGGACGGCGGCATCCAGCGCAGTCAATGCGGTGTCGGCGTCCAGCAGAGGCGTGCTGCCGAGGATGACTTGTTCATCCGCGTTTTCACTGGCCAGATAGACCGGACTGCGCACCAGCGCGAGTGGGCCGGACCAAATCTTTAATACGCCATCGACGAGGTATTCGCGTTGTTCGATCTGGCCGTTGATGCGGTACTTTTCCGGGATGTCCGCGGCGCTGGGGAACAGGTTGTCGAGAATGTTATCTGTGGTCATGGCGCTACCCCGTATGGATTGGGTGATGCAGATAAGGTGTGTTATCACGGAGCGCGGCCAAAGGGTCAAGTTCTTCAGGCCGCGCGCCAGGATCAGCATAGCTGAATCGTTTTACCTGATCGCGACAAGGGTTGTCATGCCCTATCCGTGCAGATTTGTTCGACTTGCTCAATTGTTTCTCATTGAAACCGCAAGCGCATGCCACTGCGCGGCGGTTAAACTTTGTGCTTTCTAAAGGAGTTCTCATGAGTTACTACCAGCCGGGCATCCTTGCCACCCCAGTACCGTCTCAGGCACGCCATTTGTTTTTCGCGCTCGAATCCGTCGAGGCATTGCCGACTGCGATCGACCAGTTGAGGCTGCTGGTGGACGGGAAAACGGCGGTGGTCGGTTTCGGTGAGTCACTGGTACAGGCGCTGGGCGGTCGGATCGATGGGTTGCGGGCGTTCCCTGCGTTGGTGGGCGTTGGCGTTGATAACCCTTCGACCCAGCACGCACTCTGGTGCTGGCTGCACGGCGAAGACCGTGGCGAGTTGCTGCATCGCAGCCGCGCCGTTGAAGCTGCATTGGCTCCAGCGTTGCGTTTGGTACAGATGACCGAAGCCTTCCGCTACAAGTCCGGGCACGATCTGACCGGTTACGAAGACGGCACCGAAAACCCCCACGATGAAGCCGCCGTGGCGGCAGCGCTGGTGGGCGAGGGCACTGATGGCCTGCACGGCGCCAGCTTTGCCGCGATTCAGCAATGGCAACACGATCTGGAAGGCTTCGCCGCGATGCCTTCCCGGGAGCAGGATCACATCATCGGTCGGCGCAAGAGTGACAACGAAGAGCTCGAGGACGCGCCAGAATCCGCCCACGTCAAACGCACCGCTCAGGAAAGCTTCGCCCCTGAAGCCTTCGTCGTGCGCCGCTCCATGCCTTGGGTGGAAGGCGATCGAGCCGGCCTGATGTTCCTGGCATTCGGGTATTCCCTCGACGCCTTCGAAGTACAACTGCGGCGCATGAGCGGTCTGGAAGACGGCATCGTCGATGGCCTCTATCGGATCAGCCGGCCGATTACCGGTGGCTATTACTGGTGTCCGCCGCTCAAGGATGGCCGGCTCGATTTGCGGGCGCTGCGGATCGGCTGAGTGATGCGGTGGGCGTATTTGGCGGGCATGTAAGAGGTAGGAGGTAGGAGCCGAGCTTGCTCGCGATGGCGGCCTTACAGCCGACCTGGCTCTTGCTGGTGTACATATCCATTCCTGCGGTAACGGCCACTTAGGGTTTCGCCCTTATGTATGGACTCGCCCACACTGGCTACCCGCTTTTCAAACACTGCTACCCGGTTGCATTTATGTATAAGG
>NZ_JBWKQB010000048.1:0-20258 GCF_059418545.1 Pseudomonas sp. GW821-FHT07G10
AAGGCGAAACCGACAGCGTTGGCCAGACCCTGGCCCAGCGGGCCGGTGGTGGTTTCAACGCCCGGGGTATAGCCGTACTCCGGGTGACCCGGGGTGCGGCTGTGCAGCTGGCGGAAGTTTTTCAGGTCATCGATCGACAGGTCATAGCCGGTCAGGTGCAGCAGCGAGTAGATCAACATCGAGCCGTGGCCGTTGGACAGGATGAACCGGTCACGGTCGGCAAACGATGGATTGCTCGGGTTGTGCTTGAGGTAGTCACGCCAAAGTACTTCGGCGATATCCGCCATACCCATAGGGGCACCGGGATGGCCGCTGTTGGCTTTTTGCACGGCATCCATGCTGAGGGCACGAATGGCGTTGGCACGCTCACGACGGCTGGGCATCGCTGATCTCCTGGGGGCTAAATAAAACGAAACGGAAAAAAGGCGAGCATTTTCCCCCAGCGGACAGCCTTGGGGCAATGACAGATAGTCACTCAAGCGACTTTTTCCTGTGGATAAAGGCCCAATCTCTTGGTGAAACCATTCCGCTGTTCATTTGTAGCGTGAACCCAAGCCCTTGAAGTGCCATTTATCGAGCAATATCAAAACTTTTTGATATTGCTCTTGCGAGGATTTCGCACCCTCACTAGACTGCCAGCCCTATGAACCTGCGCGTACCTTCCATTCGCCATGACGAATCCGATGAGCTGGCTGCCCTGTGCAAAGCCGGCGGCGATCCGTTACGGCTGAATGTATTGCGTGCGCTGGCCAACGATTCGTTCGGCGTGCTGGAGCTGGCACAGATCTTCGCCATCGGCCAATCCGGCATGAGCCACCATTTGAAGGTGCTGGCCCAGGCTGACCTGGTGGCGAGCCGCCGCGAAGGCAACGCGATTTTCTACCGTCGTGCCCTGCCCCACACCGAGCTGCTGGGCGGCAAGCTGCACGCAGCCCTGCTCGATGAAGTGGACAACCTGACCCTGCCTGCCGATGTGCGGTCGCGGATCGGTCAGGTCCATGGGCAGCGGGCCGCGGCCAGCCAGGACTTTTTCTCACGGGTTGCGGAAAAATTTCGTGCCCAGCAAGACTTGATCGCCGGGTTGGCGCAATACCGCGAAAGCGTACTGGCGCTGCTCGACAAGCTGAGTTTCGACAGTGGCGCCACGGCCATTGAAGTCGGGCCCGGCGACGGCGGTTTTCTGCCAGAGCTGGCGCAACGTTTCAGTCAGATCACGGCGCTGGACAACAGCCCGGCGATGCTCGAACTGGCACGTCAGGTCTGTGAGCGTGAATCCCTGACTAACGTCAGCCTGCAATTGGCCGATGCATTGAATGGCGTAAGCCTTCAGGCCGATTGCGTGGTGCTGAACATGGTGCTGCACCATTTCGCGGCACCGGCCGAGGCACTCAAGCACATGGCCAACTTGCTGCAACCAGGCGGTAGCCTGTTAGTGACAGAGTTGTGTAGCCACAATCAAAGTTGGGCCAGGGAGGCCTGCGGTGATCTTTGGTTGGGTTTTGAACAGGACGATTTGGCCCGTTGGGCCACCGCTGCGGGACTCGTTCCCGGGGAAAGCCTCTATGTAGGCTTACGTAATGGTTTCCAGATCCAGGTACGCCACTTTCAGCGACCGGCTGGCGACACTCACCATCGGTAAATTCAGGAAACCATCGAGATGAGCGAATATTCCCTTTTCACCTCCGAGTCCGTGTCTGAAGGGCATCCGGACAAAATCGCCGACCAGATTTCTGATGCGGTGCTGGACGCCATCATTGCTGAAGACAAGTTCGCCCGTGTGGCGTGCGAGACTCTGGTGAAAACCGGCGTAGCAATCATCGCTGGCGAAGTCACCACTTCGGCCTGGGTTGATCTGGAAGACATCGTCCGTAAAGTCATTATCGACATCGGTTACGACAGCTCCGACGTCGGCTTCGACGGTGCGACCTGTGCCGTGATGAACATCATCGGCAAGCAGTCGGTAGACATCGCCCAGGGCGTTGACCGCAGCAAGCCGGAAGACCAGGGCGCCGGCGACCAGGGCCTGATGTTCGGCTACGCCAGCAACGAAACCGACGTGCTGATGCCAGCACCGATCACCTTCTCTCACCAGTTGGTGCAGCGCCAGGCTGAAGCCCGTAAATCCGGCCTGCTGCCGTGGTTGCGCCCGGACGCCAAATCCCAAGTCACCTGCCGTTATGAAAACGGCAAGGTCGTGGGCATCGACGCCGTCGTTCTGTCGACCCAGCACAACCCGGAAGTATCTTACAAAGATCTGCGCGAAGGCGTGATGGAGCTGATCGTCAAGCACGTGCTGCCAGCCGAGTTGCTGCACAAAGACACCCAGTTCCACATCAACCCGACCGGCAACTTCATCATCGGTGGCCCGGTTGGCGACTGCGGCCTGACCGGCCGCAAGATCATCGTCGACACTTACGGCGGCATGGCTCGTCACGGTGGTGGCGCATTCTCCGGTAAAGATCCATCGAAGGTTGACCGCTCTGCCGCCTACGCCGGTCGTTACGTGGCCAAGAACATCGTCGCTGCAGGCCTGGCCGAGCGTTGCGAGATTCAGGTTTCCTACGCCATCGGCGTCGCTCAGCCGACTTCGATCTCGTTGAACACCTTTGGCACCGGCAAGATCAGCGATGAAAAAATCATCAACCTGGTCCGTGAATGCTTCGATCTGCGTCCATACGCAATCACCACCATGCTTGACCTGCTGCACCCGATGTACCAGGAAACCGCAGCCTACGGCCACTTCGGTCGTACGCCGCAAGTGAAGACCGTCGGCAACGACACCTTCACCACGTTCACCTGGGAACGCACCGACCGCGCCGAATCCCTGCGCGCTGCTGCCGGCTTGTAATCGTTCTTCAGCTGCACCAAAAGCCCCGCACGGTTCGCCCTGCGGGGCTTTTTTGTGCCCAGACCGACACACCCGGAAAGACACCGACTCGTTCACCACCGCTCTCCATCACCGCAGCTGACCTAGCCTTAAGCATCCCACCCGAGCAAGGATGCTCACGATGCGTCTGTTCACCGGTTTATGGCTGGTCCTCTGTTACCTGAACGCCAACGCGAACACTTGCCCCGACTGGCCACCGGCACGAGCCGAGAAGGAGATCGGCGCATTGCAACACCACATCGATCGCTGGGACGACAACTACCATCGACAAGGTCGCTCTCTGGTCACCGACGAGCTTTACGACCAGTCCCGCGCCCGACTCACACAATGGCGTGCGTGCTTCCCCCTGGCCAACGAGCCATTGAATCGTCCCTTGCGCACCGCCATAGGGCCCATTGCCCACCCCATCCCCCATACCGGCCTGGAGAAACTCGCCGACAGCCGCGCCGTCGAAGCCTGGCTCAATAGCCGCAACGACGTATGGATTCAACCAAAAGTCGATGGCGTGGCAGTAACGCTGGTATATCGCCAGGGTCGGTTAACGCAGGTGATCAGTCGCGGTGACGGTGTCCAGGGGCAAGACTGGACAGCCTCGGCCCGCAAGCTCGACGCCATCCCCGCGCACCTGCCGCAAGCTGTCGATCTGCAGCTTCAAGGCGAACTCTATTGGCGCCTCACCGACCATGTGCAAGCCAAGGCCGGCAGCCTCAACGCCCGCAGCACCGTTGCCGGATTGATGGCACGCAAAGAACTCAGTACTGCCCAGGCTGATGGTATCGGGTTGTTCGTCTGGGATTGGCCGCAAGGCCCGGCCACCCTGCCCGAACGGCTGACCGGCTTGAAGGCACTGGGCTTTACCCAAAGCGTGCAATACAGCCATCCGGTTACACGTTTTGCTGACGCCGAACAATGGCGCGAACACTGGTATCGCACGCCCCTGCCGTTTGCCAGCGACGGCGTGGTGCTGCGCCAGAGTCAGCGCCCACCCGCACAACGCTGGCAAGCCAGAACACCTTATTGGAGTGCCGCCTGGAAGTACCCGTTTGTCCAGGCTTTGGCAGAAGTGCGCAAGGTCAATTTCAAGATCGGCCGTACCGGGCGAATCACCCCGGTACTGGAACTCAAGCCGGTGACACTGGATGACCGGCAGATCAAACGCGTGAGTGTCAGCTCGCTGCAACGCTGGCAGGCGCTGGACATCCGTCCCGGCGATCAAGTTGCGATCAGCCTGGCAGGCTTGACCATTCCCCGCCTCGACAGCGTCGTTTTGCGCAGTACGGAGCGCCCGGCGGTAGTCGCACCGCGAGCGGAGGACTTTCATCACCTGAGTTGCTGGCAGCCTGTACCGGGATGTGAGAGCCAGTTCCTGGCACGCCTGATCTGGCTCAGTGGCAAGCAGGGGTTGGCGTTGCAACATATTGGCCCCGGCACCTGGGAAAAACTGATCAGCGCCGGGCGCATCAACAGTCTGCTCGATTGGTTGACCCTCGACACGCAAGAGCTTGCTAACATTGACGGCTTCGGCGAACGCAGCAGCGCCCGCCTGCTCAGTAGTTTGCGCGACGCCAGGCAACGCCCTTTTGCACGCTGGCTGAAAGCCTTGGGCCTGCCGCCGACAGCTGATGCCCGCCTCACAGGCCCATGGCAGGCGCTGGCAGCAAGAAGCACCGAACAATGGCAAACCGAAGCCGGGATCGGCCCGGGACGGGCCGCGCAATTGAGCGCGTTTTTCCGCGACCCGCAGGTACTGGCCTTGAGTGAAGAATTACGCGCTGCCGGGATTGATGGCTTTTAGTGGCCTCCCGGCAGTTTTGAACCCGATGAATGTAGATGAGCTCCAACAGCGCATCTGTATGCAGACCTGAAAGCGATTTTTTTCACGGAGCCTTTTATGAATTTTTTGTCACCGCTCGCCCTGCTCACGGTTTGCAGTCTGCTGGCCACCCCCCTGCTGGCCACAGAAGAAACCCTCGAGCTCACCGGCTGTGCGGCTAAAGGTCAGGCCATCAGCACCCAGATCGACCAGGCTAAAACCAACGGCAACAGTGATCAGCAGGCGGGTCTTGAAAAAGCCCTGAGCGAAGTTACTGCCCATTGCACCGACTCGTCTTTAAAGAAAGAGCGGGAGAACAAGGTGCTCGATGCCAAGCACGAAGTCAGCCGCCGTCAGACCGACCTTGAGAAAGCCATGAAAAAAGGCGACTCCGAGAAGATCAACAAACTCAAAGACAAACTCGCCAAATCCCGCAAAGAACTGCAGGACGCACTGAACGAGCTGGATAAATAAGGCTGGACAAGGCCGGTGCTAGTTGTGGCAAGGGGCTTTTGTGGCGAGCGAGCCTGTTCCCTCGCCACAGGGTTATCTATTGAGCTGAAAGATCAATGATCACGAAACTGCTTATGACACGCACTACAGGCATCTTCGACTTTCTGCACCGCCGGGCCCAGGTTACTGGCCTTGTAGGGCTGAACCTTGCTGACGATCACCAGTTCGCCGGTGGCGGCTTCCAGCGTGCGGGCCAACTCCTGAAAGCGTGCCTGCTGCTGCCAGACATTGTCCTTGGCGCTGGTGTGATCCTCTTCCTTGACCTGCGGAAAATGCTTCCACGGTTCGCGGGACAAACTGTCCAGTTTCACCGCTCCCTCGGCAAAGCGCCCCCCGTCGAAGGGAATGCGCCCGCGCAACATACCGCCCAGGTCTTCACCAGCCTTGAGCATTTGCTTGAAGATTGCCTTGCGCTGACCCAGCGGCGAGTTCGGATCGACACCACCGCAGGCGGACAGCGTCAAGCAGGCCAGCAATACAACAGAAAGTCTTTTAAGAGTCATGGTGGCTTCAGGTCACGGGAAACGGCGGCCAGTATCCTCGCGTCATCCGCAAAGACCAATAGCCCTATTAACAATACGGTTTGTTTGAACGCTTCAAGCGCTTGGGCAACCGGCAAAGGAAATACCGAATGAATAGCAATTTCAAGGCATGGCGTCGAAGCCTGACCTGGACTCTACCGATAGTCGCCCTGCTTGCCGGTTGCACTGGTGGCGACAACACAAAGCCGAAAACACATGCTGTCGCCACCTACACCAGTGCGACCTGGGATGCACTGCCCGCCGTTTCCGATAATGATTTGCTCGCCGGCTTTGGCTCCTGGCGCAGTGCCTGCACCCGACTCAAGGCTGACCCGATCTGGGCCGCCACCTGCACGACGGCAGCCAATGTGCCGCAGACGCCTGGCGATATTCGTGGTTTCCTCAAGGAACATCTGGACGTTTACGGCCTGCGCTCTGCCAATGGCAGTGGCAACGGCCTGATCACCGGCTATTACGAACCGGTGTATCCAGGCAGCCTGAGCCAGACGGCGCAAGCGACGGTACCCGTCTATGGCGTGCCCGACGACATGATCATCGTAGCGCTCGACAGCATTTACCCGGAACTCAAAGGCAAGCGCCTGCGTGGCCGGCTCGAAGGTCGGGTGCTCAAGCCCTATGACGATGCTGCCGCCATCGATGCCAAGGGCGTCAAGGCGCCAGTCATTGCCTGGCTGACCGATCCGATGAATCTACAATTTCTGCAGATCCAGGGGTCGGGCCGCATTCAACTGGAAGACGGCCGTCAGCTGCGCATCGGTTATGCCGATCAGAATGGTCACCCGTATCGGCCAATCGGTCGTTGGCTGGTCGACCAGGGCGAGCTGAAAAAAGAAGACGTGACCATGGGCGCCATCAGCGCCTGGGCCAAGACGCATCCAACGCGGATTCCAGAACTGCTCGGCAGCAACCCCAGCTACGTGTTTTTCAATCGCAACCCGGACAGCAATGAGGGCCCGCGCGGCTCGCTCAACGTACCGTTGACCGCTGGCTACAGCGTCGCAGTGGACCGCAAGGTGATTCCGCTGGGCAGCCTGTTGTGGTTATCAACCACACGACCTGACGGCTCCGGACTGGTTCGTCCGGTTGCGGCTCAGGACACGGGTGGCGCCATTACCGGCGAAGTCCGTGCAGATCTGTTCTGGGGAACAGGTGATGCGGCAGGGCAATTGGCCGGGGATATGAAACAGCAGGGACAGATCTGGATGCTGTGGCCTAAAGGCGCGGTGTTGCCAAAGGTGCCCGACGCGCCAACTACCCCCTAGCAGCTGCGTCGTCCTTCTACATCGAAACAATAAAGAAACCGGTAATGAGCGCCATACCCACAAACCACACCAGCGAACGCAATATCGCCCAATCCGCCAGATAGCAAATGATGTAGAGCAAGCGGCTGGTGATGAACAACACCGCCAACACATCGATGGTCACCAGCTCAGCGTTGTCGGCGATATGCGCAATGATCACCCCTGCGGCAAACGCCGGGATCACTTCGAAGCTGTTCAATTGCGCGGAGTGTGCGCGCCTGGCGAGCCCTTCCAGGTTGTCGAGAAAGGCCCGCGGATCATGGTTCTCCCGCAGCCCGAATTTGCCGCCACTGAACTTGGCAACATAGGTGCACAGGTAAGGGAGAAAAATGGCGATCAACACACACCAGAATGCGACAGTCATTGCAGTTTCCTTCTTGGCGTTCTTTTGAAGTACGGTTTAAAACTTCATCACGAGCATGCCGACCAGCACCAGCCCACAGGCCAGGAGCCGCGGTCGGCCGAAAGGTTCTTTCAAGTAGCGCATGCCAAACAGCACCACCAGAATCACACTGATCTCGCGCAGTGCCGCTGCTTCGGCAATCGAGCCCAACTGCATGGCCCATAGCACCAAAGCGTAGCTGAACAACACGCAGAACCCGACGCTCAACCCCAATCGCCATTGCTCGCGCCAGAACGACATGTAGGCCGCACGCTTACGCACCAGCGCCAGCAAAGGAAACGGCCAGGCACTGAGCAACGTCACCCACACCAGGTAATCCAACGGGCGGGACCAGCGCCGCAAGGCCTGGCCGTCGATGAAGGTGTAGCAACCGATACACAGACCGATCAACGCGACCACCGGCAGCATCGACCACGGCAAACGTTCGCCGCCTCCGCCCTGCCAGAGCAGACAGAGCATGCCGAAGGGGATCAGTAAAATCCCGAGGGTTTGCTGGGTCGTCAGCACTTCGCCAGCGAAAATCAGCGTCAAGGCCAGCACCACCAGTGGCGACAACCCACGCATCAACGGGTAGACAAGTCCCAGATCACCGACCCGGTAGGCCTGAATCAGCAGGTAGCGATAGAGCAACTCGAACGCCGCGGAAGCCAGGATCCACGGCCAGATTTCGACTGGTGGAAGCGACACGAAAGGTAGCATTAGCGCCACCAAGAGCATCGCTACGCTGTCCATACAGGCCACCACCAACAACCGCTCACCACTGAACTTGATCAGGGTATTCCAGGCCGCGTGCAACAGTGCCGCCACTAACACCAGAGCCGTCGCAAGCACGGCACCCTCCTTGTCTGGATCAAGAGAATTGATTCGCCATATGTTGGCAGCTGTTTATACTGAGGCCGACCACGCCGCACTCAGTTGCGCAAATACCTATTCCAATAATTTTTTGCAACTGCCCAATCCAATGGAGAAGGTAGCCTGCATGCGTATGCCTGATCAGAGCGTCAAGACTACAGACAGAGACCCTGCGCATGCCACTCGCCTTGTTTGCACTGGCTGTTGCCGCTTTCGGCATCGGCACTACTGAATTCGTCATCATGGGTTTGCTGCCCGATGTCGCCAGAGACCTTGGCGTCAGCATTCCCGACGCTGGCCTGCTGATCAGCGGCTACGCCCTGGGCGTGGTGTTCGGTGCACCGATCCTGGCAATCGGCACCGCCAACATGCCGCGCAAAGCCACGCTGCTGGGCATGACCTTGATGTTCATCCTCGGCAACATCCTCTGCGCCCTGGCGCCGAACTACACGACCTTGATGGCTGCCCGGGTGATCACCGCCCTTTGCCACGGCGCGTTCTTCGGCATCGGCTCGGTGGTCGCCGCCGGATTGGTGGCACCGAACAAACGGGCTCAGGCGATTGCCATGATGTTCACCGGCCTGACTCTGGCTAATGTGCTCGGCGTGCCATTGGGGACAGCCCTGGGACAATATGCCGGTTGGCGCTCGACCTTCTGGGCAGTCTCGGTGATCGGCGTGATTGCGGCCATTGCCCAATGGGTCTGGCTGCCAAAGGAAATCGCCATGGACAAAGCCAATCTGGCCAGCGAGTTCAAAGTGCTGGGCAAAGCCAATGTGCTGCTGGCACTGGGCATGAGCGTGCTGGCGTCCACCAGCCTGTTCAGCGTCTTCACCTACATTGCGCCGATCCTGCAGGACATCACCGGTGTAAGCCCCCACGGCATCACCATCATGTTGCTGTTGTTCGGCGTCGGCCTGACCGCCGGCAGCATACTCGGCGGTCGCCTGGCAGACAGCCGCTTGCTGCCGTCATTGGTGGGCATGGCGTTGGCCGTGGTGTTGGTCCTGGCTGCGTTCAGTCAGACCAGCCACTCGGTGATCCCGGCCGCCATCACCTTGTTGCTGTGGGGCGTGTTCGCTTTCGCCTTGTGCCCGATCCTGCAACTGCTGATCATCGACCAGGCCCATGAAGCGCCAAATCTTGGTTCGACCCTGAACCAAAGTGCCTTCAACCTCGGCAATGCCGCTGGCGCCTGGATCGGCGGACTGGTGGTCGCCAGCGGCACCGACCTCGCCGACCTGCCCTGGACCGGTGCACTGGTCGGCGGCCTTACCGTGCTCACAGCGCTTTTCTTCATCTATCTGCAACGTCGCAGCGCGGCTGCGGTCAATGTTTCCGCGTAGGAGCGAGGCTTGCCCGCGATGAATACGACACGGTATCTCTGGCGCGACGAATCGCGCTATCGCGAGCAATCGAGCGTCGACCGGCAGCTCCTACAGAAGCCTCACGTTACTCGACAGGCGCGTCTTCCTTGAACTGATCCTTCACATACTTGATCTCGGTCTGGCCATGGGGTGCCGGCAAACCATCTTCACCGAGATTCACGAAAACCATTTTCTCGACCGTGAGGATACTTTTACGGGTGATCTTGTTGCGCACTTCGCAGGTCAGGGTGATCGAGGTGCGACCGAACTCGGTGGCGGTGATGCCCAGCTCGATAATGTCGCCCTGACGCGAGGCGCTGACGAAGTTGATTTCCGAAATGTACTTGGTGACCACGCGCTGGTTACCCAGCTGGACGATGGCGTAGATCGCCGCTTCTTCGTCGATCCAGCGCAACAGGCTGCCGCCGAACAGCGTACCGTTGGGGTTGAGGTCTTCGGGTTTTACCCATTTGCGGGTGTGGAAATTCATGCTCACTCCTGACCGTCTTGCCGATTGATGCTGGCCATCATGGCAGACCGCAGCACCGACCTCTATCAAGCAATGACTATGGACTCGATTACCGTTGGAACATCGGCCGACAGAAAGCCTTGGGATCAATCGCCGACACGGCTATAATCGCCTCCGTTTCAAAACGGTCATCTTCACTTGATACCGTTTTCCCGCCACCTGTCCGAGGGGCGCTGCAGCAGGTATTGACCTGTCAGGCTCGGATGGGGCGTTGTTTGTACAGAGCTCTCCTTTCAAGGGCTTTCTGCACAGACACTAAACGCACAACGGCGCCCATTCGCACACTACGAATGGAGGCTCTTGATGAGCGCTGTAATTACGCCTGCAGATTTTAACGACTACAAAGTCGCCGACATGTCCCTGGCCGCCTGGGGCCGTCGCGAAACCATCATCGCCGAATCGGAAATGCCGGCCCTGATGGGTCTGCGTCGCAAGTACGTTGGTGAGCAGCCGCTCAAAGGCGCAAAAATCCTCGGCTGCATCCACATGACCATTCAGACTGCCGTGCTGATCGAAACCCTGGTTGCCCTGGGTGCCGAAGTACGCTGGTCATCCTGCAACATTTTCTCGACTCAAGACCAGGCCGCTGCCGCTATCGCTGCTGCCGGCATCCCGGTTTTCGCCTGGAAAGGCGAGACTGAAGAAGAGTACGAGTGGTGCCTGGAGCAGACCATCCTGAAAGATGGCCAGCCATGGGACGCCAACATGATCCTCGACGACGGCGGCGACCTGACCGAGCTGCTGCACAAGAAGTACCCTGCCGTTCTGGAGCGCGTTCACGGCGTCACCGAAGAAACCACCACCGGCGTTCACCGCCTGCTGGACATGCTGGCCAAGGGCGAGCTGAAAATCCCGGCCATCAACGTCAACGACTCGGTGACCAAGAGCAAGAACGACAACAAGTACGGCTGCCGTCACAGCCTGAACGACGCGATCAAGCGCGGCACCGACCACCTGCTGTCCGGCAAGCAAGCGCTGGTCATCGGCTACGGTGACGTGGGCAAGGGCTCTGCGCAGTCCCTGCGTCAGGAAGGCATGATCGTCAAAGTTTCCGAAGTCGACCCGATCTGCGCCATGCAAGCCTGCATGGACGGTTTCGAACTGGTTTCGCCGTTCATCGACGGTATCAACACCGGTACAGAAGCAAGCATCGACAAAGCGCTGCTGGGCAAGATCGACCTGATCGTGACCACCACCGGTAACGTCAATGTTTGCGACTCGAACATGCTCAAGGCCCTGAAGAAGCGTGCCGTTGTCTGCAACATCGGTCACTTCGACAACGAAATCGACACCGCTTTCATGCGCAAGAACTGGGCATGGGAAGAAGTGAAACCACAGGTTCACAAGGTTCACCGTACCGGCCCTGGCGATTTCGACGCACAGAACGACGACTACCTGATCCTGCTGGCCGAAGGCCGTCTGGTTAACCTGGGTAACGCCACTGGCCACCCAAGCCGCATCATGGACGGTTCGTTCGCCAACCAGGTTTTGGCGCAGATCTTCCTGTTCGGTCAGAAGTACGCCGACCTGTCGCCAGCCCAGAAAGCCGAGCGCCTGACCGTTGAAGTACTGCCGAAGAAGCTCGACGAAGAAGTGGCCCTGGAAATGGTCCGCGGTTTCGGTGGCGTGGTCACTCAACTGACCAAGCAACAGGCTGAGTACATCGGCGTTACCGTCGAAGGCCCGTTCAAGCCGCACGCTTACCGCTACTGATCGGCAC
This sequence comes from Pseudomonas sp. GW821-FHT07G10, assembly GCF_059418545.1. Taxonomy (NCBI): domain Bacteria; kingdom Pseudomonadati; phylum Pseudomonadota; class Gammaproteobacteria; order Pseudomonadales; family Pseudomonadaceae; genus Pseudomonas; species Pseudomonas sp. GW821-FHT07G10. The sequence goes on from NZ_JBWKQB010000048.1 coordinate 11,928, forward strand.
TGCTGTCCGCTCCCCTGTGGGAGCGGGCTTATGCAGGAGCAGCGCTTACTGTAGGAGCCGAGCTTGCTCGCGTGCAGGCACCGCGGTGTTTCAGTAACACCACGGTGATGCTATCGCGAGCAAGCTCGGCTCCTACAGTAAGCGGCCGCTCCTTATGCATGTAGAGGCAGCTAAAGCGCTATCGCGAGCAATCGAGCGTCGACCGGCCGCTCCTACAGAGTTTCCAAGGGTATTCCCATGTCCCAAGACCGTCGCTACAGCTTCGAGTTCTTCCCGACCAAGACCGATGCTGGGCATGAAAAGCTCCTCGCCACTGCCCGTCAGCTGGCCAGTTACAACCCCGATTTCTTCTCCTGCACCTATGGTGCCGGTGGTTCCACCCGTGATCGCACGCTCAACACCGTGCTGCAGCTCGAAAGCGAAGTCAAAGTCTCTGCCGCACCGCACTTGTCCTGCGTCGGCGATAGCAAGAATGACCTGCGCAACCTGCTGAGCCAGTACAAGAATGCGGGCATCACCCGCATTGTCGCCCTGCGCGGTGACCTGCCCTCGGGTATGGGCGTGGCCAGTGGCGAACTGCGCTACGCCAATGATCTGGTGAGCTTCATTCGTGAAGAAACCGGCAACCACTTCCACATCGAAGTCGCCGCTTACCCGGAAATGCACCCGCAAGCGCGCAATTTCGAAGATGATCTAACCAATTTCGTGCGCAAAGCCAACGCTGGCGCCAACAGTGCCATCACCCAGTACTTCTTCAACGCCGACAGCTACTTCTACTTCGTCGAGCGCGTGCGTCAGATGGGCGTGAACATCCCGATCGTGCCGGGCATCATGCCGATCACCAACTACAGCAAGCTGGCACGGTTCTCCGACGCCTGCGGTGCGGAAATCCCACGCTGGATCCGCAAGCAGCTGGAAGCCTACGGTGACGACACCCAGAGCATTCAAGCTTTCGGTGAGCAGGTCATCACCCAGATGTGCGAACGCTTGCTGCAAGGCGGCGCACCAGGGTTGCACTTCTATACCCTGAATCAGGCCGAACCTAGCCTGGCTGTCTGGAATAACCTGAAACTGCCACGTTAAAACAGCCGCAAGCAAGATCAAGAGATCGCAGCCTCTGGCAGCGGTCTTTTGATTTTCCGGCCCTTCGACACCCTTGAGCTAGAGCTTCCAACACCGGTTCTGGCTATTGCTGAAGTCTCGTCGTAATCTCCAGCAATGCCCGTCATTGCCCAACTGTTGACCCTCCTTCTTTTTACTTGCCTGAGCTTTACCGCTCGAGGCGAGAAGCTGCGCATTGTCACCGAGCCCTGGGCTCCCTATGTGTACGAGGAAAACGGCGAGTTTCGTGGCCTGGACTACGAAACCACGGCCATCGTCTTCCAGCGCCTGGGAATCGATGTGGAGTGGCAGTTCCTGCCCTGGAAGCGTTGCCTGGCCATGCTGGAGCAAGGTCAGGCCGACGGCGCACTGGATATTTTTCACAGCGACGAACGTGACAACACACTGCTTTATCCCGGCGAGCCGCTGTCGCAAGTGGAGTTCGTACTGTTCTACGCCAATGACCGACCTCACCCCATTCGCACCCTGGACGACCTGCGCGGCCTGACTGTCGGGACGTCGCCAGGCTACATGTACAGCCAGGATTTCAGCGAGTCGACTCTGTTCAAGCGCGAACCAGCGCCCAGCCATGAAGCCAACTTCGGCAAACTGGTGCGCGGCCGCATCGACTTGCTGATCACTGATCGCCGGGTTGGCCAGTACTTGCTCGATGAATTGCATTTACGCGACCAGATCAGTGAAAACCCCACGATGATCAGCAGCAATAGCCAGTTTCTGGCGCTGCGGCGCAATGCAGGCATGGATTTGCTGGTACAGCGCTTCGGTGCAGAGCTCAAGCGCTTCAAGCGTGAACCGGCCTACGCCGCGCTTAGCGCCCGGTACGCCGGTCACAAGACCATAACGACCCGGCAAGCGACACCTCCAGACAGCGCAGGAAAAACCGTTGAGCAGCAGGAAAGCAGCGCACACTGATTGCTCTGTTATACTCCGGCCTTCCCGCCAGGCTCACGCCCGGACGCTCGACCTTGTACAAGGCATCTCGACACCGCTACAGCGCAGCCCCAGGCCCGCGCGAGCGCTTTCAGACAAGCTTTCAAGACCGAAGCAGGACCGGACGGGATTGCGTCCTCTTAAACGCGATTCACGCCAGGCAAGACTATCCCTTTGGGCCAAGCCCTAACTAAAACAGGATTACTCATGTCCTTTGCTTCCCTCGGTCTCTCCGAGGCTTTAGTCCGCGCCATCGAGGCAGCGGGCTATACCGAGCCTACTCCGGTGCAACAGCGGGCTATTCCCGCCGTGTTGCAAGGTCGCGATTTGATGGTCGCGGCACAGACAGGTACTGGTAAAACCGGCGGCTTCGCCCTTCCGATTCTGGAGCGGTTGTTCCCCAACGGTCACCCGGACAAATCCCAGCGTCACGGCCCGCGCCAACCGCGCGTACTGGTCCTGACCCCGACTCGCGAACTCGCCGCTCAGGTACATGAAAGCTTCAAGGTCTATGCCCGCGACCTGAAGTTCGTCAGCGCCTGCATCTTCGGCGGCGTCGGCATGAACCCACAAGTCCAGGCCATGTCCCGTGGCGTTGACGTGCTGGTGGCCTGCCCGGGCCGCTTGCTCGACCTCGCCGGCCAAGGCAGCGTCGACCTGTCCCACGTGGAAATCCTCGTGCTGGACGAGGCCGACCGGATGCTCGACATGGGCTTCGTCCATGACGTGAAAAAGGTCCTTGCCCGCCTGCCGGTCAAACGCCAGAACCTGCTGTTCTCGGCAACTTTCTCCAAGGACATCACAGACCTTGCCGGCAAGTTGCTGCACAACCCCGAGCGCATCGAAGTCACGCCACCGAACACCACGGTCGAGCGCATCGAGCAACGGGTGTTCCGCCTGGCCGCCAGCCACAAGCGCTCGCTGCTGGCGCACCTGATTACTGCCGGTGCCTGGGAACAGGTTCTGGTCTTCACCCGTACCAAGCACGGCGCCAACCGCCTGGCCGAGTACCTGGACAAACACGGCCTGAGCGCCGTCGCCATCCACGGCAACAAGAGCCAGAACGCCCGCACCAAAGCCCTGGCTGATTTCAAGGCCGGCGAAGTGCGCATCCTGGTGGCCACCGATATCGCCGCTCGCGGCCTGGATATCGACCAGTTGCCACACGTGGTCAACTTCGAGCTGCCGAACGTCGACGAAGACTACGTACACCGGATTGGCCGTACTGGCCGCGCCGGTCGTTCGGGCGAGGCGATCTCGCTGGTGGCTCCGGATGAAGAAAAACTGCTGAAAAGCATCGAGCGCATGACCAAGCAGAAAATCGCCGATGGCGACCTGATGGGTTTTGACTCCAGCGCCGTAGAAGCCGAGAAACCTGAAGTCCGTGAACGTCCGGATGTGCGTAACCCGCGCAATACTCCGCGCGGTCCACGTGGTGACGGCCCGAATGGCAGCGGTGGCGGCGGTGGCCGCAAAGACAAAGGCAAGGACAAGGGTGGCAAAGAGACCCGCTCCGAACGCCCTGCTCGCGAACATAAGCCACGCGAAGGCACTCCGGCCCGTGAACAGCGTCAGCCAGCTCCACGCGCAGCCGCTGATCGTGCACCGGACGAGTTCCTGGACGACGATGTCGATAACTTCGGTAATCGCGTCGATTACGTCCCGCAACAGAAAGCTCCTCAGGGCCGTGGCCGCCGTCCAGGCGCTCCAGCGCAAGGCGCAGGCTCAGGTGCCGGCGCACCGTCTCGCAGCGGTGGCCAAGGTCGCCCAAGCGCTCCGCGCAATGGCAGCGGCGCCAGCACTGGTACCCCGCCAGCCAAGCGCAACGGCCCGCGTAGCGGTGCTCCACGTGACGGTCAGGCCCGTCGCGAAGAGCCGCGTAACCGTCGCCCGGCACGTGACGATCAGCAGTCGCGCCAGGAACCAGCCGTTCAAAACCCGCGCGCAAACCAGCCGAAGATCATGCACAAGGAGTCGAAAAGCGATCGCTTCCCGACACCTGAGCAACTCGATCAACTGCCAAGCCGTCCACGTGGCGAGAAACCAGCATTGCTGACCCGCAATCGCTGATTTCTCCCGCTAACAAAAACGCCCCCGATCTCACGATCGGGGGCGTTTTTGTTTGTGTCTTTGCAGGAGCGAGGCTTGCCCGCGATGGGGGCAGCTCGGTATCTCTGGTGCTCCCGATATAGTTATCGCGAGCAAGCTTGCGTCTTTGCAGGAGCGAGGCTTGCCCGCGATGCGGGCAGCTCGGTATCTCTGGTGCTCCCGATATAGTTATCGCGAGCAAGTTTGCGTCTTTGTAGGAGCGAGGCTTGCCCGCGATGGGGGCAGCTCGGTATCTCTGCTGCTCCCGATGTAGTTATCGCGAGCAAGCTACGCTCCTACGGTCTCAGCATTACTTCGCTTGAACACCTTCGAACGAGATGATCAGTGCCAGCTCCTGGGTCTTTGGACCCAGGTCTTTCTGAATCTCGAAGTCTTTCAGCTTGATGGTGGTAGTACCTTCAAAGCCTGCGCGGTAGCCACCCCATGGATCCTTGCCTTCACCCAGGAAGCGAGCAGCAATGACCACTGGTTTGGTCACGCCGTGCAGGGTCAGTTCGCCAGACACATCAGCAGTGTCAGCGCCGGTCGATTTAACCGAAGTCGAGACGAATTTCGCTTCCGGGAATTTCGCTGCATCGAGGAAATCCGGTGTGCGGATGTGCTTGTCACGTTCGGCGTGGTTGGTATCGACGCTGGCGGTTTTCAGCACGACGTTGATTTTGCTGGCTTCAGGATTTTTTGCATCAAAACTGAAGCTCCCATCCCAGTCCTTGAAGCTACCGTAGATGTAGCTGAAGCCCAGGTGGCTGATCTTGAAGTTGACGAAGGCGTGATTGCCTTCCTTGTCGATCTTGTAGTCCGCGGCCATCGCCCCACCGGCAGACAACAATGCAGTACTGATTGCCAGAGCGGCGAGAGTCTTTTTCAACATGCTTTCTATTCCTTTTGAGTTGAGATTGAACGTCAGGCTTTGCGCCCCAGCATTCGAGTCAGGGTCGCATCACGGTCTATAAAGTGGTGTTTCAAAGCGGCCAGGGCATGCACACCGGAGAAGATCACCAGTATCCAGGCCAGATACAAATGCACAGCACCCGCCACATCAGCCTGGTCGGGAAGACCGGAAATCAGCGCAGGAACATCGAACAGACCAAACACCGGAATCCCGACGCCGTCGGCGGTGGAAATCAGGTAACCGGCGATCATCACCGCGAACAGGCTCAGATAAAGAAAGGCGTGACCGAGCTTGGCGCCAAGGCGAGTCAAACGCCCGTGACTGGCCGGCACGGGTGGCGGCGGGCTGATAAAGCGCCACAACACCCGCAGCAACATGATCGCGAACAGCGTCAGGCCAATGCTTTTATGAAGGTCCGGTGCTTCTTTTCGCCAGGTGCTGTAGTAGTCGAGACCAACCATCCACAAGCCCAAGGCAAATAGACCGAAAACCGCGAGCGCTACGCCCCAGTGCAGAAAAATGCTGACCCAGCCGTAGCGAGTGGAAGAGTTACGTAGCTGCATTACCTGAATCCTGTAAGAACTGCGACCAAGACTAACCACTTATCTATCGAATTAAAGCGCAAAAATTTGCTTTGAAATATCGAGAAATACGATCAAGAGTCTGAGTTGAGTTGGTTAAGGAAAGATTAACGGCAAATAGGGGGGCGCAATTCAGTGCCCCCAAGGGAGGTGCCGGATTTATGAGTCCAACGACTCAAAGAACCGCAAAGAATACGTCAGGCATCGCCTCTATCGCCCCACTCAAGATAGCTCAAACAACACAATAGGTTGTCCAAGGGACTTGCATTGCATAGGCTTGCGCGATTGTTTGCCTGCGCACGTCGCGAGCCGCCTCGAGGAGAGTGAAAATGGGCCTGAATAATCAGTGGATGCAACGTGATCTCGCAGTTTTGTGGCATCCCTGCACCCAGATGAAAGATCACCAACAACTGCCGCTGATTCCAATCAAGCGTGGTGAAGGTGTCTGGCTGGAAGACTTCGAAGGCAAACGCTACCTCGATGCGGTCAGCTCCTGGTGGGTCAATGTGTTCGGCCACGCCAACCCGCGGATCAATCAGCGCATCAAAGATCAGGTCGATCAGCTTGAGCACGTAATCCTGGCCGGTTTCAGCCATCAGCCCGTGATCGAGCTGTCCGAACGCCTGGTACAGATGACGCCCGAAGGCCTGACCCGGTGCTTCTACGCCGATAACGGCTCATCCTGTATCGAAGTTGCACTGAAAATGAGCTTTCACTACTGGCTCAACCGCGGCCAGCCGAACAAGAAGCGCTTCGTCACCCTGACCAACAGTTACCACGGCGAAACCATCGCCGCGATGTCGGTCGGTGATGTGCCATTGTTCACCGAGACCTACAAGGCGCTGCTGCTCGACACAATCAAGGTGCCGAGCCCGGACTGTTACCTGCGCCCGGAGGGCATGGGCTGGGAAGAGCACTCGCGCAACATGTTCGCCGCCATGGAACAGACCCTGGCCGAAAACCATGACAGCGTCGCTGCAGTGATCGTCGAGCCACTGATCCAGGGCGCTGGCGGTATGCGCATGTATCACCCGGTGTACCTCAAGCTGCTGCGCGAAGCCTGCGACCGCTACGGCGTGCACCTGATCCATGACGAAATCGCTGTCGGCTTTGGCCGTACCGGAACGATGTTCGCCTGCGAGCAGGCCGGCATCCGTCCGGACTTCCTCTGCCTGTCCAAAGCGCTGACCGGCGGCTATCTGCCACTGGCTGCGTGTGTGACCACCGACGAGGTCTATAGCGCTTTCTACGACGACTATCCAACCCTGCGCGCCTTCCTGCACTCCCACAGCTACACCGGCAATCCGCTGGCGTGTGCAGCGGCGCTGGCTACCCTGGATATCTTCGAACAAGACAACGTGATCGAGAACAACAAGGCCCTCGCCCAGCGCATGGCCAGCTCAACCGCGCATCTGGTCGATCATCCGCACGTTTCGGAAGTGCGTCAGACCGGCATGGTGCTGGCCATCGAGATGGTTCAGGACAAGGCCGGCAAGACAGCCTATCCGTGGCAGGAACGTCGCGGGCTCAAGGTGTTCCAGCATGCGCTGGAGCGCGGTGCGTTGCTGCGGCCGCTGGGCAACGTGGTGTATTTCCTGCCGCCGTATGTGATCACCGCGCAGCAGATCGACTTCCTTGCCGAAGTGGCCAGTGAAGGGATTGATATCGCTACTCGCAGCGATATCAGCGTGGCGGTGCCAGCGAATTTTCATCCGGATTTTCGTGATCCGGGCTGATACCCACTGATCATTCCCACGCGCAGCAAAGGAATGATCCCGTGACGCTCTGCGTCACATCCAAGGCGGACGCGGAGCGTCCATGGCGGCATTCCCACGCGGAGCGTGGGAACGATCAAATTACAGAGATCCATGATGAGACTGTCCCGCTTCTTTATCGACGCCCCTCTGAACCTGGGCGAACACGAACTGCCAGAGGCCCAGGCGCACTACATCAGCCGCGTGCTGCGAATGGCCGAAGGCGATGCGCTGCAAGTATTCGACGGCTCAGGATTTGAGTTTCGCGGCAAGCTGCTGGAAGTCGGCAAGAAGCGCGTGCTGGTGCAGCTGGATGAACATTTCGCCGGGCAGATCGAATCGCCGCTGCAGATTCATCTGGGCCAGGGTCTGTCCCGTGGTGAGCGGATGGATTGGGCCATTCAGAAAGCCACTGAGCTGGGTGTCACTGAAATCACTCCGATCTTCAGCGACCGCTGCGAAGTTCGCCTCAAGGACGAACGTGCCGACAAGCGCCTGATGCACTGGCGCCAGGTCGCCATCAGCGCTTGCGAGCAATGCGGGCGTTCGCGCGTACCGGTGATTCATCCGCCGCTGCTGCTGGCCGATTGGTTGAAACAGACCGAAGCCGAGTTGAAGCTGGTGCTGCACCCGGTGGCCGAGCCGCTGGTCAGCCATGCCAAGCCGCAGACGCTGGCCTTCCTGATCGGTCCGGAGGGTGGGCTGTCCGACCCTGAAGTCGATCAGGCTCAAGACGCGGGTTTCCATTCCGCCCGTCTTGGCCCGAGAGTGTTGCGGACCGAGACGGCGCCGGTGGTGGCGCTGGCGATTGCACAGCAGTTGTGGGGCGATTTCTAACGGCACTATTTGATCGTTCCCACGCAGAGTGAACTGACCCCACAAAGTTGGACGATTATCTATCTATGCCTGAGCGGCCTGAGTTCTGTATTCAACAGGACTCAGG
>NZ_JBWKQB010000049.1:0-20067 GCF_059418545.1 Pseudomonas sp. GW821-FHT07G10
TACATAAATGCAACCGGGTAGCAGTGTTTGAAAAGCGGGTAGCCAGTGTGGGCGAGTCCATACATAAGGGCGGAACCCTAAGTCGCCGTTACCGCAGGAATGGATATGTACACCCGCAAGAGATAGGCCGGCTGTCAGGCAGCCATCGCGAGCAAGCTCGGCTCCTACATTGATCGGTGTACATCCGCGAGAGACAGGCCGCCATCAGGCATCAGGCATCAGGCATCCGCCGATTGCCGCACCAGGATGTCATCACCGTCCACACGGACCTCGAACTGTTCGACGTGATAAGCCGATTCGGTGAGGCATTCGCCGCTGATCACGTCGAACTCATAGGCGTGTATGGGGCACGTCACGACGCTGCCGCAAAGCGTGCCTTCGCCCAGCGGGCCCTCCTCGTGCGGGCAGCTGTTGTTGATGGCGAAATACTGGCCGCCCACATTAAACAGCGCGACGGGCCTTCCCCCAAGGTTCACGGTCTTGCCGGTACCGGGTTCGATATCGCCCACGCAGGCGACCTTGACGAATTCACTCATGGTGCCACTCCAGGCTGCGACCGGCGCTCGGGCCATGATGCTGAGTCACCCGACTCAACCGCTGCACGGCCCCCTCTTGAATGTCATTTTAGCTTCTGGATCTGCTCCTGATTCGTCGGGTTTCGCTCCCCCAAAACTTGCGCGCAGCAACAGTAGGCTAAGCTTTCAGCAGCTCATTGCTCATGATGCTCGCTCCGGCCGGTTTTGGGTTTTCTGAAGAGCGTCTGCAACAGCTATTTCAGACAGGCCCAAGCATTTCACGCAGGACTGACGTGATGACCGAGCCCCTCCTCAGCTTTGAAGAACTCAAGCTCGCCGCCGCCTGCGGTGAAATCGATACCGTGCTGGTCTGCATGGTCGATATGCAGGGGCGACTGGTCGGCAAGCGATTCCAGGTCGAGTTTTTCATCGACAGCGGCCATGAAGAAACCCACTGCTGCAATTACCTGCTGGCCGACGACATCGACATGGAGCCGGTGCCGGGATACGCCGCTGCCAGTTGGAGCAAAGGTTATGGCGATTTTGTGCTCAAACCCGACATGGCCACGCTGCGTCGCGTGCCCTGGCTTGAGTGCACGGCGCTGGTGCTCTGCGACGTGCTCGATCATCACCACAGGCGGGACCTGCCCCACAGCCCGCGGGCGATCCTGAAAAAGCAGGTCGAGCGACTGCGCGAGCGCGGCTACAGCGGCATGTTCGCCTCCGAGCTGGAGTTCTATCTGTTCGACGAGAGTTACGAGGCCATCCACGAGCGCAACTACCGCAACCCGAAGACCGCCGGCCACTACATCGAGGATTACAACATCCTGCAGACCACCCGCGAGGAGCCGGTGCTTCGAGCGATTCGCAAACACCTGCAGGCATCAGGCATTCCCGTGGAAAACTCCAAGGGTGAATGGGGGCCGGGCCAGGAAGAGATCAACATCCGGTATGCCGACGCCCTGACCATGGCCGACCACCACGTCATCATCAAGCACGCCTGCAAAGAGATCGCGCAACTGCAGGGCAAGGCGATCACGTTCATGGCCAAGTGGCGCTATGACGCCGCGGGCTCCAGCAGCCATATACACAATTCGCTGTGGGACAAAAATACCAGGAAGCCCCTGTTCTTTGACCCCAAGGCCAAGTTTGGCATGTCCAGGCTGATGTGCTCGTGGGTGGCCGGGCAGCTCAAATACGCCAACGACATCACCTGTTTTCTCGCGCCCTACATCAATTCGTACAAGCGTTTTCAGGCCGGCACCTTCGCGCCGACGCGGGCGGTGTGGAGTCGGGACAATCGCACCGCGGGCTTTCGCTTGTGTGCAGAGGGCAGCAAAGCTATTCGCATCGAATGCCGTATCGGCGGCGCCGACCTCAACCCCTATCTGGCCTTCGCCGCCTTGATCGCCGCGGGCCTGGCCGGCATCGACGAGAAGCTCAGCCTTGCGCCGCCCTTTGAGGGCGATGCCTACCTCGACGAGCACTTGCCTGAAGTGTCCAAGACCCTGCGCGATGCCTGCGCCGCGCTGCGGGCCTCGACCATGTTGCGCGAGGCATTCGGTGATGAGGTGGTCAACCACTACGTGCATACCGCCGACTGGGAACAGAAAGAATACGACCGGCGGATAACCGACTGGGAACTGCAGCGCGGCTTTGAGCGCTATTGAGCAATCCATTATTGAGCTATCCATTATCGAGAAAGTCATGACCGCAATGATTCAACTCATCTCACCGGTCGATGGCCGGGTCTACGCCGAACGCCGCCGCACCGAGGCGGCGCAGATCGAGCAGGCTCTGGCGGCTGCCTGCGCCGCCCAGGCGCAATGGAGGCGCCGGCCGCTGAGCGAACGCGCAGCCTGTTGCAGCGCCGCCGTGGACTCGATGCTGGCGATGAGCGCCGAAATCGTGCCGGAGCTGGCCTGGCAGATGGGCCGCCCGGTCCGCTTTGGCGCTGGCGAGCTGCGCGGCTTCGAAGAACGCGCACGGCACATGATCGCCATTGCGCCTGAAGCCCTGGCGGCGGTAGCACCCGCTCCTCTCGCGGGTTTTCGGCGCCATATCAAACGCGAACCGGTGGGTACGGTGCTGGTCATCGCGCCCTGGAACTACCCCTACCTGACTGCGGTGAATTCGATCATCCCGGCGCTGATGGCCGGCAACAGCGTCATCCTCAAGCACGCCACGCAAACGCTGCTGGTGGGCGAGCGCTTCGCCGAGGCGTTTCGCCGCGCCAATCTGCCCGAAGGCCTGTTCCACAACCTGCTGCTCGATCATGGGCAGACCGCCGCGATCATCGCCTCAGGAAGCGTGCAGCAGGTGAACTTCACGGGTTCGGTGGACGCCGGCAAGGCCATGGAAGTCGCCGCCATGGGACGCTTCCTCGGCCTGGGGCTGGAACTCGGCGGCAAGGACCCGGCCTATGTCCGCGCAGACGCCAACCTTGAGCATGCGGTGGAGAACCTGGTGGACGGCAGCTTCTTCAACAGCGGGCAGAGCTGCTGTGCCATCGAGCGGATCTATGTCGATAAAAAAATCTACCCGGCCTTTGTCGAACGCTTCGTCGCCCTGACTCGCCAATACGTGCTGGGCAACCCACTGGACCAAGCCACCACGCTGGGCCCGCTGGTGACACCGAGCGCCGCCGAATCCGTTCGCCGGCAGATCGCCGAAGCACTGGCACTGGGGGCCAGGGCACTGATCGATCCAAAGGCTTTTGCCGCCGACGCGCCCGCCAGCGCCTACCTCGCGCCGCAGGTGTTAGTGGACGTTACCCATAACATGTCGGTGATGCGCGAGGAGAGTTTTGGCCCGGTGGTCGGCATCATGCCGGTTGCCGGCGACGACGCAGCCATCGCCTTGATGAACGACAGTGCGTTCGGGCTCAGCGCCTCCATCTGGACGCAAGATCTCGCCGCCGCCGAACGCCTGGGCGACGAGATCGCAACCGGCACCGTTTTCATGAATCGCTGCGACTATCTGGACCCGGCCCTGGCCTGGACCGGGGTGAAGGACAGCGGGCGCGGCGTAACGCTGTCGCGCATTGGCTACGAAAACCTGACCCGGCCGAAATCCTTCCATCTGCGCCATGAGATCTGAACATGAGCCTGACCGCGAACTGGAACTACCCCACAAGCATCCGCTTCGGTGTCGGCCGCATCGCCGAGCTGGCCGAGATCTGCCGCAGTCAAGGTATCCAGCGACCGTTGCTGGTCACAGACAGTGGCCTGGCACGTGCCTCGATCACCACGGCGGCGCTGGACTCCTTGCGCGCTGCTGGCCTCGGTGTAGCGCTGTTTTGTGACCTCAAGCCCAATCCGGTGGAAGCCAATCTGGCGGGTGGGCTCCAGGCCTGGCATACCGGGAAACACGATGGCGTGGTCGCCTTCGGCGGTGGCAGCGGCCTGGATATGGGCAAGCTCATCGCCTTCATGAGCGGCCAGACCCGACCGGTTTGGGATTTCGAAGACATCGGCGACTACTGGACACGCGCCGACGAAAGCAGTATCGCCCCGATCATCGCAGTGCCGACCACCGCCGGTACCGGCTCCGAGGTGGGCCGTGCGGCGGTGATCATCGACGAGCGTACGCACACCAAACGCATCATCTTCCACCCGAAGATGATGCCGCGCGTGGTCATCAGCGACCCGGCCCTCACCGTCGGCATGCCGGCAAAAGTCACCGCCGGCACGGGCATGGATGCTTTTGCCCATTGCCTGGAGTCGTACTGCGCCCCCGGTTTTCATCCCATGGCCGAAGGTATCGCGGTGGAAGGCATGCGCCTGGTGGCCAATGCACTGGTACGGGCAGTCCACACCCCGTCCGACCTCGATGCGCGAGCGCACATGCTGGCGGCTGCCGCGATGGGCGCCACCGCATTCCAGAAAGGGCTGGGCGGGATGCACGCACTCGCGCACCCGGTGGGCGCCCTGTACGACACCCATCACGGCATGACCAATGCCACGTTCATGCCCTATGTCCTGAAGTTCAATCGCCCGGCCATCGAGGAACGCATCACCCGCCTGGCAGCTTATCTGCGTCTGCCCACCCCGGGTTTCGACAGCTTTCTGGCCTTCGTCCTCAAGCTGCGCAAGGACATTGGCGTGCCGCATACGCTGGTTGAGCTGGGAGTGGATGATCGGCAGGCCGATCTGATCGCGGACATGGCGATTGTCGACCCCTGCGCCGGCGGCAACCCGCTGCCATTGACACGAATTGGCGCGGCAGAAATTTTCGCAGCGGCTTACCACGGCCGACTGTAGGAGCCGAGCTCGCTCGCGATGGACGTTAACGATAACGCCTGCTTTCTGAATAAACGCGTCGCCCTTGAGTCCATCGTCGGAACGCCGCCCGGACCAATCGAGCGTCGACCGGCTGCTCCTACACAAAAGCCGTCAGCCAAAGATCGTCCGAATGCGGCCCGAGCCTTCGGCAGCTCCTGCGCTCACCTCGTTTTACGATAGGTGCCAATCAGCTCGGCCTTTGCCAGTACATGGCCGCGCATTGCGCTTTCGAGTTGGGCTTTGGTCGGCAGCTTCAGGTCCGGCAAGACCGTGTCCAGCGCATAGAGCTTGTGAAAATACCGATGGTTGCCGATAGGCGGACAAGGGCCGCCGTAGCCGGTTTTCTGCCAGTCGTTGAGCCCCGGCAGCGTGCCGGGCGGCAGCATGCGCAGGTCTTCGGGCAACTCGGTTGTCGCCGCGGGCAGGTTATAGAGCACCCAATGCACCCAGGTCATCCTGGGGGCAGCGGGGTCCGGCGCGTCCGGGTCGTCCACGATCAGCGCCAGACTCTGGGTGCCTGGGGGGACACCGCTCCAGGCCAACGGCGGAGAAACATCCCGGCCTTCACAGCTGTATTGCGCCGGTATCGGACCTTGGGCATGAAAAGCGGGAGAATCGAGCATGAATGGCATGACCGCTACCTCTTTTTAACGTGTGTTTGACACCAGACTTGTGCCGCGCGGACTGGTTTCGCTGTTCCCGATAACAAGCACTCTTGTTGCACGCGACGCAGGTTCAACGCGATCAGGCTGAACTTGCGCCGCTCAACGAAGCCCTGAAACAGGGCTTCACATCACTTAGTAGCCCAGTGACAGGCCCGTGTTGCGACGCGGATCGTTCGCGCCGTAGAAACGGTTTTTGCCGACCGGTTTTGCGCCGAGCGAAGGTGCCCCGACCAATATCGCCGCGACATGGTTGGCGTCCTGCGGGCCGATGAACTTTTGTCCCCAGCTTTCGAGGATTTTCTGGGTATCAGCGCTGACGGCGAACGTTTCAAGATTAGTCTCTTCAGGCAACCACTGTTGATGGAATCGTGGCGCATCGACCGCTTCCTGAATATTCATCTTGTAGTCGATGACGTTGAGGATCGTCAGCAAGGTCGCAGTGATGATCCGGCTGCCGCCTGGCGTGCCGACGACCATGAGTGTTTTGCCGTCCTTGGTGACGATCGTCGGGCTCATTGAGGACAGTGGGGCTTTGCCTGGGGCGATAGCGTTCGCTTCCCCTTGCACAAGACCGTACATGTTGGGCACGCCGATCTTGGAGGTGAAGTCGTCCATTTCGTCGTTGAGGATGATGCCGGTCTTGCTGGCCATGACCCCTGCACCAAACCAATCGTTGAGGGTGTAGGTCACCGAGACCGCGTTGCCCCATTTGTCGACGATCGAGTAATGCGTGGTGTTGTTACCCTCGTGAGGCGCCACTCCAGGTTTGATCTCGCGGGAAATACCGGCTTTTTGCGGGGCGATAGCGGCGCGCAGCTTAGCCGCATAATCCTTGTCCAGCAGGTGCGCCAGCGGGTTCTTGACGAAGTCGGGGTCGCCTAGATAGCTGTTGCGGTCAACATAGGCGTGACGCATGGCTTCAATCTGATAGTGCAGCCCCTGAGCCGAGTGAAAGCCCAGGTTGGGCATCGGATAGCCTTCGAGGATGTTCATGATCTCGCAAATAATGACCCCACCCGAGCTCGGCGGCGGTGCGGAGACGACATGGTAGCCACGGTAATCGCACTCGATCGGCGCGAGTTCGCGGGTCTGATACTTATCTAGGTCGGCTTGCGTGATGAGGCCCTTGCCGGCCTTGCTCGAGTCGACGATAGCCTGGGCAACCCAGCCCTTATAGAAGCCCTCAGCCCCCTTGCTGGAGATTTCTCGTAGCGTCTTGGCCAGGTCCTTTTGCACCAGCTTCTGGCCGGCCTGCATCGGCTCACCTTTGTTCAGGAAAATCGCGCCCGAGTCGTGCATGTCTTTCTTGAAGACGTCGGTCGCGGTTTCGAGTAGATCGACGTCGCCCTGTTCAAGCACGAAGCCGTCCTCGGCGTACTTGATGGCTGGTGCAATGACATCGGCACGCTTCATCGTGCCGTACTTCTTCAGCGCCAGCTCCATGCCTGAAACGGTTCCCGGGACGCCGACTGCCAGGTGTCCCTTTGTACTGAGGTCCGGGATGACATTGCCATCCTTGTCGAGATACATGTTCGCGGTGGCTGCCAGGGGCGCCTTTTCGCGGAAGTCGAGGAAAGTCTTGCGGCCATCGGCCAACTGGATGGTCATGAAACCGCCGCCGCCAATGTTGCCCGCAGCGGGGTAAACCACTGCCAGCGCATAACCGACCGCCACCGCCGCATCGACTGCGTTGCCGCCGTCCTTGAGCACATCGACGCCGACGTGGGTGGCCAGATGCTGGGCCGTGACCACCATGCCATTCTCGGCAGCGACCGGGGCTTGCGAAGCTGCTTGTGCACAGGTGAATCCAAGAGCGAGTGCCGTGGCGATAAATGATTTGGCAAGGGGCTCGAAATTCATGAGTCGATTCTCTTGTTTTAAGGTAAGTAAATGTCGTGTCGGATGGCCGACAGCCAAAAGACTGTAGGACAGTTTCAGCCTGCTCGACCGGCTAAATCACAACCATCGGACTCGCGCACCCGCCAGGCGGGCAATCTCTTGGACTCCAGCCGCAACACGATGCTCTGGCAGAGCCTGAGCCTGGGAAAACTGATCCTCGTCCCCCAAGGAGGTTTGCGTGAGCACAGCGCCCCTGTCCGAACTCGATGCCGCGCTACCCGGTCTGGCCCGCAAGATCCGCATGCTGGATGCCCTGGCCTGGCCGGACGGGGTCGAGGAAGTCTTCCTGGCGCACTGGCGCGCCGCAGGTGCAGAACTGCCCAGGGTCGAGCTGCGCCCACGCGAGCACGGTGCTGACATCGCCTCCCTGGAAGCGTTTGCGGGTCGCTGCGATGAGGGGCACCCCGACGGCTGACAATGGATACGCACAGTGCGCAGAGCCGAACCAGACGCTGTGCGGAGCGCGATCCTTTAATATTTAAAAGTTATGTTAATTTTATACTTCTGTAATATTTTGATACGTATAATCCCGCCCTGAAAAGCGATTCATTGGCGCCCGGCCTGCTGGCAGCTGCAACACACGCAACACCCAAGCCAATGGCTTGATGACGTTACCGTCAGGACGCGGTTTCGCTTTTCCAGCCTCAGTACCCATTTCAACCCCGCCAAAGGAGACTCCAGCCGTGGATCCTGCCCATTCTCGGTGGGCCATGTATGGGATGCCGAACAGGGTGTAACCGGTGCGCGACATTATTCAGCAGTCTGTACCACTGAGTAACTCGGCCGCTCCCCCGCCACCTGCCCTGTAGCGTTCATTTGCGTGGCCTCCCTCCGTCGTTTTTTTTACCAATCCACTAGAGTGTGCTGTGCTTAGACTGCCTCTGCTACGCAGTTTCGTGCGTTTGTACTCTGGAAGGTGTTGACCTGTGGTCACGAACCACACTCAGAACGCTGCTGGAATCGCTGAACATGAAAAAGGTATTCCGTCATTACATCCCGGCTACGGCAAGGCGGCTGCTGCCCAATCGCTGGGACCTGGTAGCCCTGCCGCTGGTTGTCGGCTTTTTGCTGTTTTTCTCGATCGGCGCGCGTGAGACATGGGCGCCGATTTCGACCTTGCAGAGCCAGGTTATTTCGCTGGATCCGGCCAACCTGCCCGAATATGCGGTACGCACTACATTGCGCATGCTCGCGGCAATGGTTGCCTCGCTGATATTCACCCTGGTTTACGGTACGTTGGCTGCCAAAAGCCGGCGGGCAGAGAAATTGCTCGTGCCGGTACTGGATATCCTGCAATCGGTGCCGGTTCTAGGCTACATCTCGTTTACCGTGACGTTTTTTCTGTTGCTGTTTCCAGGACGAGTACTGGGCGCGGAATGCGCCGCCATTTTTGCCATCTTCACCAGCCAGGCCTGGAACATGACCTTCAGTTTCTACCAGTCACTGCGCATGCTGCCCCGTGATCTGGAAGAAGTATCCAGCAGCCTGCAGCTTTCCGGTTGGCAAAAATTCTGGAAGCTGGACGTTCCGTTCGCGATACCGGGGTTGGTCTGGAACATGATGATGAGCATGTCCGGGGGCTGGTTCTTTGTGGTTGCCTCTGAAGCCATCACCGTGGGTGACAAGACCATCACGCTGCCAGGCGTGGGCTCCTATCTGGCGACCGCCATTGAACAGCGCGACATGCATGCGGTGGGCTATGTCATTCTGGCGATGATTGTGGTCATCCTGATCTATGACCAGTTCCTGTTTCGGCCGCTGGTGGCATGGGCGGACAAGTTCCGTATGGAAGACACGGCGTCCCAGGGCGGCGCACCTGAGTCCTGGGTGCTGAATCTGATCCAGCGCACCCGGGTCATTCAGCGTCTGTTACGACCTTTTGTCCGCGCCATGACCCGCATTGGCCACATGCGCCTGAGCTTGCCACGAGCCCAGGCCATAGCGATGAACACGAGCCCGGCAACCTCACGAATCATTGACTGGGTCTGGGGCGGGCTGATTACTGCGCTCGCCCTCTACGCGCTGTACCACATAGTGCTCTACGTCAGCAGCGAAGCGACCTTTGCAGAGCTCTGGCATGTGCTCGGTCTGGGCTTGATCACGCTGTTGCGGGTGGTTCTGCTGATTGCCGTCGCGTCACTCATTTGGGTTCCACTTGGGGTGCTGATTGGTCTGCGTCCGCACCTTGCGGAAAAAATCCAGCCCTTGGCCCAGTTCCTTGCGGCGTTCCCGGCCAACCTGTTGTTTCCAGTGTTTGTCATCGTGATCCTGCACTACAAGTTGAACCCGGATATCTGGCTGAGCCCACTGATCGTGCTGGGTACTCAGTGGTACATTCTGTTCAACGTGATCGCCGGCGCCAGTGCGTTTCCGAATGACTTCAGAGAGGCGGCTACCAATTTCCGCATCCGCGGCTGGCAGTGGTGGCGCAAAGTAATGCTCCCCGGCATCTTCCCGTATTACGTGACCGGGGCGATTACCGCCTCTGGCGGGGCCTGGAACGCCAGTATCGTTTCCGAGTTCGTTTCATGGGGACAAGACAAGGTGGTGGCACATGGCTTGGGTGCCTATATCGCGCAAACCACGGCGGCCGGCGACTTTCCGAAAATCACCTTGGGCGTGGTGGTCATGTCGCTGTTTGTCGTGGCCTTCAATCGTTTGGTGTGGCGGCCGATGTACGCCATTGCTGAAAACAAACTCCGTTTGAATTAACCCGAGTCGGTCTCATGAATAGCCATACCGAATACTCCAGCGCAGCCTCCGAAATCTACTCGCTCACCAAGGTGAGCAAGGGCTTTGGCAATGGCAAGGATGAGCGGCAAGTTCTTAGCAACGTTGACCTGACCCTGCGCGAAGGCGAGATTGTGGGCCTGCTGGGCCGCTCCGGCTCGGGTAAGTCGACGTTGCTGCGTATCATCGCCGGCCTTATACAATCCACCTCTGGCGAGGTCCGATACAACGGCTCATTGTTGTCGGGTCCCGCTGAAGGTGTGGCCATGGTCTTTCAGACCTTTGCCCTGTTTCCGTGGCTGACCGTACTGGAAAACGTAGAGGCCGGTCTCCAGGCGCTGCAGGTCGAACCAAAAGCTGCGCGCAAGCGCGCGCTGGCCGCGATTGACCTGATCGGCCTCGACGGGTTTGAAAACGCCTACCCGCGTGAGCTGTCCGGCGGGATGCGTCAACGGGTGGGCTTCGCCCGAGGCCTGGTGGTCAACCCCACCTTGTTATTGATGGACGAGCCTTTCTCTGCCCTGGATGTACTGACGGCGGAAACGCTGAGAACCGATTTGCTGGATTTGTGGAGCGGGGAGCAGCTACCGATCAAATCCATCCTGATCGTGACTCACAATATCGAAGAAGCGGTATTGATGTGCGACCGTATTCTGGTCTTGTCGTCAAATCCAGGGCGTGTTGTGGCGGAAATCAAGGTGCCCTTCGCCCACCCACGCAACCGTCTGGATAAGCCCTTTCGCAAGATGGTCGATGACATCTATGCATTGATGACCAACCGGCGAAGGGCCGACGCCAAGACCGGCAAGGCCGAACTGCAGGTGGGCAGTCAGTTGCCAGATGTCTCAACCAACCTGATGGCTGGCCTGATCGAAGCACTGGCGGCCGAACCCTATAACGGCCATGCAGGCTTGCCGAATGTTGCAGAGCGGTTGTTGCTGGAAGTGGACGATTTGTTCCCGGTGGCAGAGATGCTGGAACATCTGGGGTTTGCTGAACTCAAGGGTGCCGAGATCACACTCACCGAGGCTGGCAAGCTGTTCGCCGAGTACGGCACCCAGGAACGCAAAGTCATGTTCGCGGAACATCTGCTCAGACAGGTGCCATTGGCCGCGCGAATCCGCCAGGTATTGCAGGAACGGCACGGGCACTGGGCGCCACGTGTACGTTTCGAGCAGGAACTGGAAGATTCACTCAGTGAAGCTTTTGTGGAAGAAACACTGGAAAGCGTAATCAGCTGGGGACGATACGCTGAAATTTTTTCCTATAACGACCACACCGAGACGTTCAGTCTGGAAGACGTCGAAGGCAGCCTGTAGCACTCGCCACGGGAGACAGGCCAAGGCAGAGCACGATTGTGTGCCCTGCTGGCCGACAGGATCCCGATGAAGAAATACGAAATTTTCAGAGAGTTGCCGTCAGTCTGACACCAGTAACCCCAAACTGAATGTTGGGGGGGCAACGCTGGGTAACAGTTTCAATCAATACAGTTCGGGACTGTTGCACGACTGAAACGGCTCCAGTGTCGGATGGCTTGTCCGCGATGAAGCCAGCGGCTCACGCGTTCTTTTTTTGCAGACTTTGCAGGCGCAGGCTCGCTCGTTGCACGACGGCCATCTTTTCGGGGCGCTTCATGCGCTTCCATTTTCTGATGTCCTCCTTGGTGCGGCCACAACTCACACACAGCTCACCGCGCAGCTGACAAACGGCAATACACGGGTTTTCGATATCTTTGGCCATGCGTCAACCTCGAGTCGAGCGCTTGCGCGCCAGGCGTTGCTGCCAGTTTCCGGCATTGGCGCGCTGACATTGCTCTTCAGTGTCAAATTGCACATGGGCCGAGACCGGACTGACGACAATATCCGCGTCACTGAACGCCGCGGCAGTCAGTTCGACCATGCGCTCACCTTGCCCGCTGGCCAGGGCCTGGCTCTTGTTGGCCAGCGTGTCGAAGATCCAGGTAACCATCAGGCTGGCGGGGAACACCGTGTAATCCACCTCGTGGGTCAGCCAGGAGAACCCTGTAATTTCCGCTTTGGCCGTCTCACAAGCCTCGGTCAGGGTAGCCACCAGGCGACGCTCGATTCGCGCCTGATCGCGTTTGCTTAAAAGCATGGGTTGATCCTTGTATGAGTATCCAGGGCTGGCCGAAGGGGTATATGGGCCAGCCATGTGTTCTTTTCGCGGATGAATCCGCTCCTACAGACGGGCGACGACGGGGGCTCTGCGGGTGATCGCTGACGGCAACCACACCGAAACACACAACCCGCTTCTTCCCGTCTCATCGCAAAATCCCAGGCGGATCCGTGCCCCGTTGCGATCCGCTATCGCCTTGACGATGGACAGCCCCAGTCCGGACCCCACCTCATGGCTCCCCAGGCTGCGATAAAACGGATCGAATACACGCTCCCGTTCCTCAGCCGCAATCCCGGGGCCGGAGTCCCTTATCTGCAACAGCGCCCCGCCCGCCTCCATGCCCACCGAAAGGTCCACCCGCCCGCCCGCAGGTGTATAGCGAATGGCGTTATCGACCAGGTTCTTGACCACGGCGAGCAGGTCGATCTCGTTGATCAGCACCTGCACATCCTGTTCGTCCTCGACGCCGATGTCGATCTGCTTGATTTCGGCCAGCGGCAGCAGGTCCTCCAGCACGCGACGATAGACACCATGCACGGAAACCGGCGATGTGGGCAGCATCGAGGTCGATTGGGCGGTGGCCAGCGCCAACAGTTGATCAATGAGATTCTTGCCGCGCTCGATCCCCCGCCGCAACGGAAACAGACGCTCCCGGGCCAGAGTCGACATGTCTGCGCCGGCCAGGCGTTCGGCTTGCAGGGACAGGGCCGTCAGCGGCGATCGGAGTTCGTGGGCGGCGTCGGCGACGAAGCGGCGCTGGGTTTCCATCGACTGAGCCACACGGTTGAGCAATCGATTGATGGCCAGCACGAAGGGGCGGATTTCGGCGGGAAGATGGTTTTCGTCAATGGGGTGCAGTTCCTGCTCGCCGCGCTGGTCGATTTCACTAGCCAGTACCGCGATGGGTCGAAACAGCTTGCGCACCAGATCAGCAACCACCAGCAAGAGCACGGGAAACAGGATGAAAAACGGCAGCAGGCCGCGCCAGGCGCTCTCGCGGGCGTCCTTGTCGCGCGCGCCGGTTTCCTGCGCGACGGCGATGCGTTCGCCACTTTTCATGGTCTTGACCAACACACGAAACGGTTCGCCACCGACTTCCAGCGTCGACAGCCCATCGGCCAGCGTGGTCGGCAGTGGCAGCGGGGCCCCGGCATCAACGTTGCCCGACGCCTTGCTGCCATCGGTCAGGTGCTGAATGATGACCCTGGATTCTTCATCGTCGCCCTCGATACCCCCGCCGTGCTGCGGATAGGCCAGCGTCATCTGCTGACGCTCGAACAGCGCGGCCACCTGACGCAAGGTATTGTCCTGCATTTCGAGGGTTTCATCGAAGGCAGAGACGAAGGCGAAAATACCGGCCACGATAGCGACGATCAGGATGACCAGCGACAGGGAAACGGACAGCCTGAGTTGGACTGACTCGCTCAGTCGCTTTTTGAAACCATCCATCCCATACCCCTGACATTCTTGATGATGTGGCTACCCAGCTTGCGACGCAGTGCATGGATCAGGAACTCCACCGCATTGCTTTCCACTTCATTGCCCCAGCCATAGATACGGTCTTCGAGATCGCTGCGCGAAAGAATTGCGCCCGGCCTGATCAACAGCGCCTGCAGCAGCGAGAACTCACGGCTGGAGAGCTGGACTCCGGGATTTTCTTCGGTGCTGGCTTGTTTCGAGATCGGGTCCAGCGACACCACGCCGTTGCTGAACACGGGTAACGCGCTGCCACCTTTGCGGCGCAGAACGGCACGCATGCGGGCCAGCAATTCCGCCATTTCAAAGGGTTTGAGCAGGTAGTCGTCAGCGCCGCCATCGAGGCCGCGCAAGCGATCGTCGAGGCTGTCGCGGGCAGTGATGATCAGCAGTGGAACGCCGTTGTTGCCGGCACGAATGCTGCTCAATACCGCAAGGCCGTCCTTGCCGGGCAGGCCGAGGTCAAGCAGCACCAGGTCATAATGTTGAGTGTCCAGCGCAGTAAGGGCGGTCAGACCATCCCTGACCCAGTCGGCGGCGTAACTGGCATCCGTCAGCGCGCCCTGGATCGCATCCCCGATCATGGGGTCGTCTTCGACCAGCAATATCCGCATGGCCCTCTCCGGTGATAAGTGAGGCTCGACACTCACGCGGGTATGCACCTGCGTGAGTGTCGAGCCTGCATTGAATCACCTGTTCAAGCGTGCGCGAAGCGATTTATCTGGATTGAAAGCCGTCCCCTTCGCTTCTTGCCGTCATTTCTTTCCTTGCAGCGAATTGAAGGTTTTCAGCAAATCATCCATTGCCGCCTTGCAGTCGCTCTGTTTCGGGGTGCTGGCGCGCAAGGCCTCAAGTGCAAGGTCAATGGCCTTGTCCAGTACATGCCAGTCACTGGCAGCACGAGGCTTGATGCCGGCTTCCGCAGAGTCCCAGGACAATTCCAGGTCCTTGATACGTGTTTTCGCGCCCGGCAAGTCGTTCTTGTCGACGAGATCGGCGACGTTTGCCGCAATGCTCTGGAACGCCGACAGGTCGCCCAGTTTCGAGGCCGAGCTCTGCTGAACACTGGCCGCGCCCGAAGTAGCGCTCGTTTTTGGGGCGTCAGCAGGTTTCGAACACCCGGCGGCCAGGCCAAATACGACGATGGCTGAAAGGATGGCGGCTTTACGAATGGCGGTTTGAACGTAGACCATGATGATTCCTTGATAGGCTTTTGAACGTGTTATTCAGTGACGAGTTTGCGACTGCCGACGCTCATCTGCGCGGCGGCCACCAGAATCAGGATGACACTGAGGAAAATGGCGCTGGTCCACATCGCGCCCATGCCGAGGCCACCATAGGTCTTGGCTTGAGTCAGCAAGTCTCCCAGCGAGGCGCCGAAAGGACGGGTCAGGATGTAGGCGATCCAGAAGGTCAGGACCGTATTGCCACCCAGGCGCCATGCGGCGAAGGTCCCGGCGATCAGCGCGCCGAAAATCACAGCGCCCAGTGTGAAGCCAAGGCCCAGCGCCTCGGTGGCCAGATCGCCGGCCGCCGTGCCCAGCGCAAAGGTGCACAGCACCGTCGCCCAATAGAACAACTCCCGGCGCGGCGTGACGATTTCATTGATGGACAGGCTGCGCTCAAACCTGAACCAGACCATGAAATTGATCGCCAGCAGTACGGAAAATACGGCCGTGCTGGCATACAGGCTGATGCCCAGCTTGTCGGTGAGCACATCGGTAATCTGCGTCCCGACAACGCTCACCAGCACCACGGTAAGCCAGTAAATCCAGGGTGTGTAGGCGCGTGTGCGAAGTTGCCCGAACAGTGCGATCGCCAGCAGCACAGCCATGCCGATACTGGTCAAACCCTGTCCTAAACCCGCATCGACGGCAAGAAAGTCGGCACCGGTTTCACCCACGGTGGTGGACATGATCTTGATGACCCAGAACGACAGCGTCACTTCGGGGACTTTGTTGAGCCAATCGGCTTTTGTAAGCGGCTTCATGTGGGGTGCGTCTCCATAACAGCGCTGCAATTGGCGCAGGAGAGAGACTACGCAGGCAAACTTAGCTGGGACTGAGGAAGTCGACATTCGTCGGGAGCGCTGTTGCGAACCCGCTGCACACGGTGCCCTCGATGAGCATTTTTGTGGCCGGAAACAGCTATTTATGCGAAACGCACCAAAATGAGGTGCAACGAGAGACCCGACAGGCCAAATGCTCTATCGAGGTGCATTCCAGATACACCACCGATTGATTGGTACGTCAAAGCAGCCCGTAGCGCGCCTCTTTTAAAGGCGCGGCAAGCTGCATAACAGGAGGATGTTTGCAGAGTCAGTTCAGTGACGCAGCAATTTGCGCAGCGGCACGCCGTCCTTGAGCACCGGAGACTTGATGACGATGTAACTGAAGTACTTGGAGATGCCGATGTTCTTGTCCAGCAGGCTTTCGACCACTTCCTGGTAATGCTGGATGCTGCGGGTCATGAAACGCACCAGATAATCATAGCCACCGCTGATCAAATGGCATTCGAGCACTTCGTCCACCAGACGGATATTGGATTCGAACTTGGCGAAGTCTTCACGCTTGTGGTCGCTCAACGTAATCTCGGTGAAGACCGTGACCGAATCGGTGATCTTCGCCAGATTCAGGTGAGCCTTGTAGCTGGAAATATACCCGGCCGATTCAAGCCGTTTGACCCGTTGCAAACAGGGGCTTGCCGACAATCCCACGGCATCGGCCAGGCTGACGTTGGTCATGCGACCGTCTTTCTGCAGCTCAACCAAGATGCTGATATCGATCCGGTCCAGTTTCACTAAACCTTCCATTGGGTACCTCTTGATTGCCGTTTGTAGGACAATCTTCTAGCAAAATCAGCGCCGTAAAGACAGCTGATGCTGAGCCACCAGATCAGCCATGCTGTTTATGCAGTAATCCGCGGCGCAAGGCTGAAGGTGTTTCGCCCGACCACGACAGATCAGGCACACATGGGTGGCAGCCTGCCGACCGGCAGATGGCCGGGTCACTTGCAGAATAGTCCCGACTTCAAGCTCATTGGCCTGTAACCAGTCGTGATCCAGCAAGGGATCGCTGGCCAGTGAAATGAAATCGTCGGGCATGATCCCCAAACGCTCACAGAGCAGCCCTCGATCTTCGGCATCCCGGTCGCCTTGCACCAGCAAGCGATAGAACTTGCGCAGGTACAACATCGCGCCGGGCGCATCCTCGAACAGCGACCAACTGGTGACCGAGCGGGCAAAGCTCATGCCCTCCTCCCAACTGGCCCTCAGCCCCCAGCGCTCGGCCAACTGGCGATGGGCGAAACACAGCAGCCCACTGAAGCCCAGCTCACCGAAACGCGGGTAAAGCGCACGCACGACCTCGCTGTACTCGGCCACCACCTGTTCCTTGTCCGGATTACCGCCCAGACTTTCGAGCAGCGGTTGCAATGCCGTCCAGACACCCGAGTCCCGATCGACCAGGACCTCATCGCAATCGATGAGCAGTGCTCGATAATCAGTCAGCCCCATGGTGTACAAAGCCTCCAATGATGCGTTCCATCAATCCATGCTCCATAAATGCTCACGGGCGATAGCCTGCGGCACCGCCCCGAGCAGGCATGAGTTCAGTTCAAGACTCGTGCCAGTGCCGCTTCAAGAATCTGCAGCGCTTCGTCGATCTGTTCTTCCCGGGTGACCAGCGGCGCGAGGAAGCGCAGCACGTTGCGGTACACCCCGCATTTGATCACCAGCAGGCCGCCAGCCCGGGCTTCATCGATCAGCCGCTGGGTCAGGTCCGCATCCGGGCTACGGGCCTCATCATCCTTGATCAATTCGAGTGCGAGCATGAACCCGGTGCCTCGCACGTCGCCGATACGCGGGTGACGGGCCTGCAAGCGCAGCAGCCCCTGACGCAGACGCTCGCCCAAGGCTTCGCCACGAGACAGCAATTGCTCCTGCTCGTAGGCCTCGATCACCGCCAGTGCAGCAGCGCAGGCCAGGGCGTTACCGCCGTAGGTGCCACCCAAGCCGCCGGGCAGCGGTGCGTCCATGATCTCGGCCTTGCCGACTACTCCGGACAGCGGCAAGCCACCGGCAAGACTTTTGGCGACGGTCACCAGGTCCGGCTGGATGCCGGCATGCTGGAAACCGAACCACTTGCCGGTACGGCCGAAACCGGTCTGGATTTCATCGAGAATCAGCACGATGCCGTGCTTTTCAGTGAGGGCACGCAAGGCCTGGAGGAACTCCACCGGCGCCGAAAGGAAACCACCGTCGCCCTGCACCGGTTCGATGATGATGGCCGCGACCCGCTCAGGGGCAACCTGGGTGGCCAGCAACTCGTCCAGTGCCTTGAGTGCCATCTCGCTGCTGACACCGCGATAGGTATTCGGATATGGGGTATGAAACACCTCTGGCGCGAACGGTCCGAAGTTCTGTTTGTACGGCTGGCTCATGCCGGTCAGCGTGGTGCCGAGCAAGGTGCGACCGTGAAACCCGCCGCGAAACGCGATCACTGCCGAGCGGTTGGTGTGGGCGCGGGCGATCTTGACCGCGTTTTCCACGGCTTCGGCACCGGAAGTGAAAAAGGCCGCTTTATAGGCTTCTTGACCACCGACCAACTCACACAAACGCTGGGCCAGATCAAGGTAAGGCTTATAGGCAACCACCTGGAAACACGCGTGGGAGACCTTTTGCAACTGGGCCTGCACCGCAGCGACCACCTTCGGGTGGTTGTGACCGATGTTCAACACGCCGATGCCGCCGACAAAATCCAGGTAACGCTTGCCATCCACATCCCACAACTCGGCACCCTGGGCCCGATCGATCACCAACGGGTGAGCGGTAATCAGACCACGTGGCACGAATTGATCGCGCTGACGGAGCAAATGAGGGGTTTCGTCGACTTTGCTATTCATGGCATTTCCCATCGTGAGTCCGGCAACCGGGAAGTGGTTGCGATGGTGTTCAGGTTAAGGCTTGCGCGAAACGAACTACGCCGAACTTGCCCCCTGAGAAATTCGGATCGACTGTTTTCACCCTGCCAAACGGCAGATTCCTTCAGCCCGTCGATTCTGCCGGGTCATGGCCAATAGAACGTGGCGCAACGCGTTTAATCCGGCCCTTTCGACAGATCCTGCTCTGTCATTGCGCCATGCTGGACAGCACCTTCACCTTTCAGGAAATGCCCATGGCCCTGCTTTATAAAGCTGACCCTGTGCGCGGCGAACAGTGGAAAGCGCTGTTCGCCGAACACGCCCCGGATATCGAATGGCGCGCCTGGCCGGACATCGGCGACCCCAAGGACATTCAGTACCTCGCTGCCTGGCAGGCACCGGATGATCTCGAGGTTCTGCTGCCCAATCTGCGCGTGTTGTTCGCCTTGTCCGCAGGAGTCGATCAACTGGACCTCAGCCGCCTGCCGGCGAGCTTGCCGGTGGTGCGCCTGCTGGACCCCGGCATCACCCGCGGCATGTGCGAATACGCCAGTTTTGCGGTGCTCAGCCTGCACCGGGACATGCTCCGCTATCGCCAGCAACAGGCGGCGCGGTGCTGGCAAGCCCACTTACTGCAACCGGCGGCCAAGCGCCGGGTGGGCGTCATGGGCCTCGGTACCCAGGCCCGGCAGATTCTCGCCACCTTGCAGCCCCTGGGCTTTGCGTTGTCCGGCTGGGCGCGCAGTGCCCACCGGATCGCGGGCGTCGATTGCTATGCCGGTGCCGAACAACTGCCGGCGTTTCTGAGCCAGTGCGACATTCTGTTGTGTGTGTTGCCACTGACCGAACAAACCCAGGGCATCCTCGATCGCAGGCTGTTCCGGCAACTTCCCCATGGCGCGGCGCTGATCAACATGGGACGTGGCGGGCATCTGGTGGAAAGTGATCTGCTTGAGGCGCTGGACAGCGGACAGCTCAGCGGCGCCGTACTCGATGTGCTGCAGGAAGAACCGGCACCGGCGGATCATCCTTTTTGGGATCATCCGCAGATTCTGCTGACCCCGCATATCGCGGCAATGACTCAACCGGAAAGTGCGTTTGGGGTGTTGCTGGAGAACATTCGCCGGCATCAACGGGGCGAGTCGATGGTGGGCCAGATCGATCGAAAACAAGGTTACTGAATACACCCCCATTGATCGTTCCCACGCTCCCGCGTGGGAATGCAGCCCGGGACGCTCTGCGTCCCAAGAGCCGAACGCGGAGCGTCCGGTGAGGCATTCCCACGCAGAGCGTGGGAATGATCAATCATCCGCAGATTCTGCTGACCCCGCATATCGCGGCGATGACCCAGCCAGAAAGTGCGTTTGGGGTGTTGCTGGAGAACATTCGCCGGCATCAACGGGGCGAGTCGATGGTGGGCCAGATCGATCGAAAACAAGGTTA
>NZ_JBWKQB010000050.1:0-1468 GCF_059418545.1 Pseudomonas sp. GW821-FHT07G10
GGCGAGGAACAGCAACGCAGGATATGGGCTGCTGGCGCCGAAGTTGACTAACAGAACTAGCCACACAGGCCACTAGGGCATTCCTATCTCCATCATTCGGAGTCTTACGTATGCAACGCATCGACCACTCACTCCCCTGGAGCCACCTGGGCACGGAGCGGCGCCTCAGCGTCTTCCGTTTCGGCGCCGGCACCCGCAAGGTCTACATCCAGGCCAGCCTGCACGCGGACGAACTGCCAGGCATGCGCACGGCGTGGGAGCTGAAAAAACGCCTCACCGAACTCGAGAGCCAAGGCCAGCTCAAGGGCGTCGTCGAACTGGTGCCGGTGGCCAACCCCATCGGTCTGGACCAGCACCTGCAAGGCAGCCACCTGGGGCGTTTCGAGCTGGGCAGCGGCAAAAACTTCAACCGCGCCTTCTATGAACTCAGCGGCCCGGTCGGTGAGTTGATCGGTGACCGGTTGGGCAACGATGCCCAGGCCAACATCGCGCTGATTCGCCAAACCATGGGCCAGGTGCTCGACGACTTGCCCACGCCGGCCTCACAACTCGAAGCCCTGCACCGGTTACTGCTGCGCCACGCTTGCGACGCCGACATCACCCTCGACCTGCATTGCGACTTCGACGCGGCGATTCACCTCTACGCACTGCCGCAGCACTGGCCGCAATGGCAGTCCCTGGCTGCACGCTTGCAGGCCGGCGTCGCGCTATTGGCCGAAGACTCCGGCGGTAACTCTTTCGACGAATCCTGCTCATCGCCCTGGCTGCGACTGGCGAAGGCATACCCGCACGCCGCTATCCCTGCGGCCAACCTCGCCACTACCCTGGAACTGGGCAGCATAGGCGACACCCGCATCGACCAGGCCCAGGCCAATTGCGAAGCCATCCTCGGTTTCCTCGCCGAACAAGGCCTCATCGCAGGTCAATGGCCCGTAGCCCCGAGCCAGTGCTGCGAAGGCATGCCGTTCGCAGGCACCGAGTACCTGTTCCCACCACATCACGGCGTGGTCAGCTTCCTGCGCAGTGCCGGTGAATGGGTCGAGAAGGGCGATGCACTGTTTGAAGTGGTCGACCCACTGAATGATCGGGTCAGCACCGTCTGCGCCGGGACCAGTGGCGTGTTGTTTGCCATTGATCGCGGGCGCTATACGCAACCGGGGATCTGGTTGGCGAAAGTGGCGGGGCGGGAGGCGATACGGGTTGGGAAGCTGAGTAGTGATTGAGGGCACAGGGCAAAGCTGATCGTTGGATGATCGTTCCCACGCTCCGCGTGGTAACGCCTCTCTGGACGCTCTGCGTCCGCTTCTGTGACGCAGAGCGTCACGGGCTGCATTCCTTTGCTGCGCGTGGGAACGATCAATGCACAAGTGGGGATCTGGTTGGCGAAAGTGGCGGGGCGGGAAGCTGAGTAGTGATTGAGGGCAGAGGGCAAAGCTGATCGTTGAATGATCGTTCCCACGCTCCGCGT
>NZ_JBWKQB010000050.1:1564-16443 GCF_059418545.1 Pseudomonas sp. GW821-FHT07G10
GCGTGGTAACGCCTCTGTGGACGCTCTGCGTCCGCTTCTGTGACGCAGAGCGTCACGGGCTGCATTCCCACGCAGAGCATGGGAACGATCAATGCACGACCGGGGATCTGGTTGGCGAAAGTGGCGGGGCGGGAGGCGATTCGGGTTGGGAAGCTGAGTAGTGATTGAGGGCAGAGGGCAAAGCTGATCGTTGAATGATCGTTCCCACGCTCCGCGTGGTAACGCCTCTGTGGACGCTCTGCGTCCGCTTCTGTGACGCAGAGCGTCACGGGCTGCATTCCCACGCAGAGCGTGGGAACGATCAATGCACACGCTCTGCGTGGTAACGCCTGTGGCGCAGAGTGTCACGGGTTGCATTCCTTTGCCGCGCGTGTGAACGATCAACCTTCGTGATCTACCTTCGCAGTGCTAGGCTCTTGCGCGAATCCGCTGCTCAGTAACAGGAAGATATATGTTCAAGTTTTTGGCCATGGCGCTGCTGTTGGCATCCACCGCCGTGCAGGCGCAAACCGAGATACAAACCGATCTGCCGTTGCAGTATCTGGAGCAGGCCGACCCCGATTCACGCAACCAGCCGCTGGTGATTTTTCTGCATGGCTACGGCAGCAACGAGGAGGATCTGTTCGGGATCAAGGATGAACTCCCCGCGCAGTACACCTATGTCTCGGTGCGGGCGCCGCAGGCGCTGGATGCGGACAGTTATCAGTGGTTTCACAAAAAAGGCGAGGGTGCATACGACGGCGAAACCGATGACCTGAACAGTAGCGCCAGGCTGATCGTCGATTTCATCGCCCAGGCCACCGCGAAGTATCACACTCAAAGCGACAAGGTCTTTCTGGTGGGCTTTAGCCAGGGGGCGATCATGTCCTACGAGGTTGGCCTGCGCCATCCAGAGATCGTGCGCGGGATCGCCGCGTTGAGCGGCAAGGTTTTACCGGTGCTGAAATCTGAGCTTAAACCCGACAAAAACCTTGAGCAGCTGGCGATTTTTATCGGCCATGGCACTGCCGATCAACGGCTTCCGTATACCGATGGCAGCGATGCCAACAGCCTGCTGCAACGCCTGGCGCTGAATCCCAGGTTCCATGCCTATCCGGGTATCGGCCACACCATCAGCGCAACCGAAATGCAGGACTTGAACAACTGGCTGCTGACACTCAATCGGTGAGCCAGGAGCGGTGTTTAGCGCTCGCGTCCCGCTTATTTCTCGCCAGTAATCTGTTTGACCAGCGCCGTGTGTCCAACCTGGTCATCGGCGCGCGAGATGATCTGGATCACCAGGATGCGGCTGCCTGAACCCGCCAGTAAGGTCGTGCCAAGGGTCTTGCCGCCGCCCATGGTGGCTGCACTGTCGATCTGACGCAGGCCCAGGCCTTTGATGGTCAGTTTCTTCTCATCCTGTTTTTTGAAGTCAGGCAGCGCCGTGCTTTGTTTCTGCAGGAAACTTTCGACTGCACCGTCGAGGAATTCGCTGTCGTTGTCTTTGGTCTGCACGCCGTCGGTGCGGATGTTTTCGGCAACGATCACCACGGTTTTGCTGGTTTGGTTGGTGTACATGGTGCCCATTGCACCGGCCGTGCCATTGGCTGAGTCGCCAGGGGGCAATGAGTTGGCCTCAAAGCCCTGGGGCAGGTTGAAGGTGAATTTGCCACCCAAGGTTGAGACCTTTTGCGCGGTCGAGGTTTTTGCCGCTGGCTGGGTCGCCGCGTAAACGCTCATGGCGCCGAAACTGGCTGCGGCGGCCAGTAGCAAAACGATGGCTTTGTTACCAAACAATGACATTCCAACTCTCCAGGGTAATCGCGCTGTGGAGGCGATCATCCCATGGGCGCAGTGAATCACTCCAGTGAGATGTTTTTGAGCGTTTCACTTTCAGGTTTGATCCTCCCCATGCTTTGTGTGGAAGCAATTGCTTGTGGCGAGGGGGCTAGCCCTGATACCCGCCTTGCATTCTCAGTAACCGTGCCACAGTCGACTAACCTTACCCATGAGTGAAAAGCGCTCGCGCAAACTACTGCAAGCAAACTTCGGCGTGGGCGGTTACTACGGAAAGTGTGGCGTTGCGGCCACGCTTCGACGACCACAACAATGGAGTCCAACCTATGAAAAATGACACCTGCGCCTGTAAAAGCTGCACCTGCAAAATCGGCGAGCATTCCATCGTCCGCCACGGCAAGCACTATTGCTGCCAGGCGTGTGCCGAACATCATGCTGACGGTAAACCTTGTGTCTCTGAAGGCTGCCAGTGTGCCAAGGGCGCCCATGGCTGACAGTGCAGGCTGAAGTGGAGTCTGGGGCGGCTCCACTTCCATTGGCAGAGGCTGGTTGGCCAGTGTCATGACTTTTTATTGTGCAAATGGTTTTTTTTTTGAATTTAACATCCGTTTGAGTGGCATCCGGTTTTTTTTCGCCAAGTGGTAACAATCCTGAGGCCTCGTTACGATAGGGCATCCTTCAAACGATCCCGATCTTTCGCCATGGCCCTTGCTGCGCCTCCCGATCTCAGTGACACCGATGTGCCTGTGCAGCCGTTGTCGCGCACCTATCCTCGTGGCTTGTATATCGAGCCGCACGAGCATGTCTGGGGCCAGTTGCTGTATGCGATGAGCGGGGTGATGTGGGTCGAAACACCAAACGAAGCGTTGGTGGTGCCGCCGCAACGAGCGGTCTGGTTACCGCCTGGGGTGGTGCACGGGATCCGCGTGGTCTCGGATCTGCAGATGCGCAATATCTATTTGCGACCGGCATTGGCCGCGACGCTGGACAGCAGCGTCCAGGTGATCGAGGTGGGCGGATTGTTGCGTGAACTGATCCTCGGGCTGGTGGAGCAGGGTGACGATCAGCAACAGGATTACTACCAAGCGTTGGTCAACCTGGCATTGCTGGAGCTCAAACGAGCCAGGCGTTCAGTGCTGAAGATCCCCATGCCCGACGACTCCGACCGGCGGCTGACAAGCCTGTGTCAGGCGGTCATGTCGGCGCCTTCGCTGGATATTCCGTTCGAACGACATGCGGAAAATGCCGGCGCCAGCGTGCGCACCCTCGCACGGCTGTTCAAGGGCGGGCTGGGGATGGGTTTCGCCGAGTGGCGGCGGCAGGTGCAGCTGGCGACGGCGGTGGCTGAGTTGATTCAGGGGGTGCCAGTAAGCTTGATTGCGCGCTCGCTGGGCTATTCCCCGAGCAGTTTCTGCGACATGTTCCGTCGCGAACTGGGCATGCCACCTTCGCACTATCCGCTGGGCAATCGCCCGCTCTAAACCGTCAGGCCAGCGGTTTTTGACCGAAAACCAGAAGTCCTTGGCCGATCCCTTCGGCGGCTGACTCTTACACTCTGTGCTTACCTTAACATCGTCGCACGCCCCTTATGGGCGGCGACACCCTGTGCACGGAGTCGAGCATGAACTACCTCATTTCACTGGCTATCGGGCTGGGTGTCGGCCTGCTTTACGGCGCGCTGGACTTCCGTTCGCCCGCGCCACCGGCCATTGCGCTGGTCGGGTTACTGGGCATGTTGGCGGGCGAGCAGTTGTGGCCCATGGGTCGGCAACTGGTTGCCGGCTGGCTCTCCTGAGGGGCGAGTGATCTCATTTAACTTCGGTGGAAAATCCCCATGAACGCATTGCAATTCTCCAAAACCGGCGACCTCGCGGCGCTGCAGTACGTCGACGTGCCCATGCCGGTACCGGGCGCCGGCGAGGTGCTGGTGCAGATCAAAGCCGCAGGCCTGAACCCCAGCGATGTGAAGAATGTACTGGGGCGCTTTCCGTACACCACCCTGCCACGGATTCCCGGTCGTGACTTTGCAGGCGTAGTTGTGGAAGGCCCGCAGGCGCTGTTGGGTCAGGAAGTCTGGGGCACGGGTAAAGAGCTGGGCTTTTTCGCCGACGGCTCCCATGCGCAATTCGTGACCCTTTCGGCCAAGGGCGTGGCGCGCAAGCCTGCACATTTGAGCTTTGCCCAGGCCGCCAGCCTCGGTGTGCCATACACCACGGCGTGGGATGCGTTGGAACGCAGCCTGGTCACTGCCCAGACGCGCTTGCTGGTGATTGGCAGCGGCGCGGTCGGTAGCGCCGCACTGGCGTTGGCGAAGATTCGTGGCGCACAGGTATTGGCAGCGGCCCGTCGGCCCGAACAGGTCAAGGCCTTGCAGGCCCAGGGTTTCAACGCGATCCACCTGGACAAGCCGGAAGATCTGGCGGCCCAGGTCAATGCCGTCTATGCCGGGGGCGCCGACGTGATTTTCGACACCACAGGTTTCTGGTTACCGTCTGCAGTACCGGCACTGGCCAATTTCGGGCGCATCGCAATTATCGCTGCTCCGGTGGACGGCTATGTGCAGTTGCCGGCACTGGCGCTGTATCGCCGGGGTGGTTCGGTGGTCGGGATCAATTCCTTGTTGTACGGCGTTGAGGCCTGTGCGGCCATGCTTGAGCAGTTCGGTCGGTTCTTCGATGAAGGGCTGCTGCCATTGCCTGAAGGGTTATTTGAATCGCCGCTGGCCGAAGGGCTGGAGCGGTATGCCGAGGTGAATCAGGGCAGCGGTGAGAAGGTGATCTTATTGCCGTGATCGGTCCGGTTTTTGTAGTAGCAGGCTTCGCCAGCTGCTACAGGAGACGTCATTCAGGCCTCTGGCACGCCATTCGCCGCAACCGCTCTGTTAGAATCGTTCACATTGAAATCAAGAGGTATTCTTATGAGCGAGCCGATTCGCCTGACCCAGTACAGCCACGGTGCGGGTTGTGGCTGCAAGATATCGCCCCAGGTGCTGGAGGTGATTCTGGCCGGTAGTGGTGCGCAGAACCTCGACCCCAAACTCTGGGTGGGCAATGCCTCCCGTGATGATGCGGCGGTGTATGCCATCGACGAAGAGCGTGGTGTGGTGTCGACCACCGACTTTTTCATGCCGATTGTCGACGACCCCTTCGATTTCGGGCGTATTGCCGCCACCAACGCCATCAGCGATATCTATGCCATGGGCGGCGATCCCTTGATGGCGATTGCGATCCTTGGCTGGCCGGTCAATGTCCTGGCGCCTGAGATCGCCCGGGAAGTGATTCGCGGCGGACGTTCGATATGCGATGAGGCGGGAATTCCGCTGGCCGGCGGTCATTCGATCGACGCTCCAGAGCCGATCTTCGGTCTGGCCGTGACCGGGCTGGTGGAAAAGCGCCATATGAAGCGCAACGACACGGCCACCGCCGGTTGCCTGCTTTACCTGACCAAACCCTTGGGCATTGGCATCCTGACCACGGCGGAGAAGAAGGGCAAACTGCGCGCCGCCGATGTCGGCCTGGCGCGCGACTGGATGTGCACCCTGAACAAACCTGGCAGCCGCTTCGGCAAGCTGGCCGGCGTGACGGCAATGACCGATGTCACCGGTTTTGGTTTGCTCGGGCATCTGGTGGAAATGGCTGATGGCAGTGGTGTGACCGCGCGCATCGAATATGCGCGCGTGCCGCGCCTGCCCGGCGTCGAGTACTACCTCGATCTAGGCTGCGTGCCGGGCGGAACCCTGCGTAACTTCGACAGCTATGCCGGCAAGGTCGGTCGCGTTCAAGAGCTGCACAAGCGGGTTCTCTGCGATCCGCAGACCAGCGGCGGCTTGCTGGTCGCCGTGACGCCTGAGGGCCAACAGCAGTTCCTGGCGGTTGCCGCCGAACTGGGCCTGGTGCTCGAGCCGATCGGTGAACTGGTTGAACGACAGACCAACGCGGTAGAGGTGTTTTGATGCCCATCGACATCACCGACTACCGCGATATTTTCCTCAACGACCGGCCGATGATGGATACCCGTGCGCCGGTCGAGTTCGCCAAGGGCTCCTTTCCCGGGGTGATCAACCTGCCGCTGATGACCGACAGCGAGCGGCAACAGGTCGGCACCTGCTACAAGCAGCAAGGTCAGCAGGTGGCCATCGTCCTGGGCCATCAGTTGGTGTCCGGCGAAATCAAAGCCAAGCGTGTCCAGGCGTGGGCTGATTTTGCCCGGGCCAATCCCGATGGTTGTTTGTATTGTTTTCGCGGTGGCTTGCGCTCGCAGATCGTCCAGCAATGGCTCAAGGACGAGGCTGGCATCGATTACCCGCGCGTCGCTGGCGGCTACAAGGCGATGCGCACCTTCCTGCTGGAAACGGTCGATCAGGCGGTCGCGCAGTGCGATTTCATTGTGCTCGGCGGCATGACCGGTACGGGCAAAACCGATGTGCTCACTCAGTTGCGCAACGCGCTGGATCTGGAAGGCCACGCCAATCACCGCGGCTCCAGTTTCGGCAAACGCGCGACCGGCCAACCCTCCAACATCGATTTTGAAAACAGTCTGGCCGTGGATGTGCTGAAGAAGCGCGCCAGGGGCATCGAGCGATTCGTCCTGGAGGATGAGAGTCGCATGGTCGGCGGCTGCGCCTTGCCGCTCCCGCTTTATCAGGGCATGCAGCAGTTCCCCATCGTCTGGCTCGAAGACAGCCTGCAAGGGCGGGTCGAGCGCATCCTGCGTGATTACGTGGTCAATCTGTGCGCGGAGTTCACTGCGGTGCATGGCGAGCAGGGCTTCGCACTCTTCTGCGAGCGAATGCTGGCGAGTTTGAATAATATTCACAAGCGCTTGGGTGGCGAGCGTCACCAACGGATGCTGGCACTCATGGAAACGGCGCTGGCAGAGCAGGCGCGTAGCGGGGCAGTGGATCTGCACCGCGATTGGATCGAAGGATTGCTGAGCGAATACTACGATCCGATGTACGCCTTCCAGCGGGAGCACAAAGGCGAGCGCATCGAATTCGCCGGCGAGCAGGCTGCCGTGCTCGAGTATCTGCGTGAGCGCGGCAGCCAGCGTGGCTGAGGGTTAAAGCAGCGTTGCGCCTGCCAGGCCGCAGATCACACCGATCAACATGGTCAGCACCGCCACAGTCACCAGCACCCGGGCGTCGAAGTCTTTGCGCAGCATCAGCAGCGACGGCAGGCTGACACTCGGCAAGGTCATCAGCAGCGCGACTGCCGGGGCGGTGCCCATGCCCAGGGCCATCATGGTTTGCACGATCGGGATTTCTGCGGCGGTGGGGATCATGAACAGCGTGCCGGCGATGGCCAGCGGCACCAGCCAGAGCAGACTGTTGGCCATCGCGCCATCGATGTGGGGGAACATCCAGACCCGGGCCGCGCCCAGCACCAGAACGGCCACGATATAGACCGGAATGGTGCTCCAGAACAGTTGCCACAAGGTTCGCGCCCAGCGCACCAGGAATGATTGCGAGTCCGTTGTGCTGGCTTGAGCCACGGCTTCCAGCGCCGCTTCAGGCACGCTTTCGGGGCGAGAGATGCGCTGGGCCACCAACGACACGCCCAGCACCAACACGATGCCAGCCACCAATCGCAGTGCGGTAAAGCCCCAGCCCAGCACGAAGCCCATGAACACCAGCGTCGCCGGGTTCAGCACCGGGTTGGCGATCCAGAACGCCAGCGCCGCGCCCACTGACACTTGCTGGCGACGCATGCCCGCCGCCACGGGTGCGGCGCAGCAGGTGCACATCATCCCCGGCAGCGCGAACAACCCACCGCGCAGGGTCGAAGCAAAACCGG
Organism: Pseudomonas sp. GW821-FHT07G10; assembly: GCF_059418545.1. Taxonomy (NCBI): domain Bacteria; kingdom Pseudomonadati; phylum Pseudomonadota; class Gammaproteobacteria; order Pseudomonadales; family Pseudomonadaceae; genus Pseudomonas; species Pseudomonas sp. GW821-FHT07G10. The sequence goes on from NZ_JBWKQB010000050.1 coordinate 9,133, forward strand.
CGCGGCCGAACAACCGCAGCAGCCAGTCTCGCGGGACCAGCACTTGCAATAGCGAGCCGAGGATCACCGCCAGTACGGCGGCTTTCCAGATCGCCAGGAAATACACCTTGGCGTAGGTCAACGCAGCGGCCAGTGGTGCCGTCTGTTCATCGTTGAGGATCGAGGCGCCAATGCTGTGATTGTCGGCGGCTACAAAGGCTTTGAGGTAGTAGGGAGACCATTTGACGTAATAGAGGCCAATAAAGGCCACCAGCAAGAACAGGGCGGGTTTCCACCAGAGCGACAAGCCCCGGGCGGGGATTGCGGAGGAGATGGGCATGGCAGGGGTCCGGGCAGTAGGGAATTACGGTGCATGATAGCTCACCGTCGTTAACGTTGTTCAGCCCACTGCGTGTGGGCTGCAGCCAATCGGTTATATCGGACAGTCCTGCGGCCCGTTGTCCAGCCCTTGCTTATAGCTGTTGCTGAGCAAGGTTGCCTTGCCGTTATGCCAGGTCAGCGTCAGCACATAGAGCGAATCGAAATCGTTGGACGGCCAGTCTTCAGTGATAGTGCGTTTTTCGCCGATGGCTTCTTCAGCCACTTTGTTCATCAGTTCGGGCAGGTAGCCGTGGGACCAGGCGGTGTAGATAGTCGAGTTGTGGTACTTGTCTTGCAGCAACTCGTCAGCCAGGTCGCCGATGTCATTGACCGAGTAGTTGATGTTCACCGGCAATCCGAGTTTTATCGCGCTGGGACTGATGGTCATCAACGGCCGGATATAACTGTAAGAGTTGTCATCTTCGCCTTCCTGGACATTACGCGTCGGGTTGGCGGCAAACACGTAATTGGCCTTGCCGAACTTTTCCGGCAGCAGCGTCGCCAGATTGATGGCGCGGTTCAGGCCCTGGCAATTCAACTGCCCGAGGCCGCCGGCGGGTTTTTCCGCGTGGCGCAGGAACACCAGGGTCTGGGTTCCATCAGCCGGCGGCGCAAGGCGTTCACGGGCTTGCAGCGCCAGGAACACTCCACCGGCTACCAGCAGCGCAGTTCCCAAAACATAGGGGCGATGTTTCAAACGTTTAACTAAATTCAGAGGATTGTTCATTGAATAGTCGATCTTCAGCGCATTCGATTAAGGCTGACAAACCTCACCACCGCGAGCTTCCTGCTGTGTGTGGTTGTCCATGGCGTTGACAGAGTATCAGCTGGTTCGTGTACCGGAAGGTCCTTCTCACCGTCCCTGGAAAGCCTTTGGTTCGCTCCCGGTCAATTCACCGCACTTTATCCGGGGCGGAGGGTGGCGGAACGGAACGGTTAGCGACAAGATGTTTCGGATTCAAGAGGGGCCGAATATGGCTGCATCTATAATCAGCCCGCCGTGATAACCAGGCACGAGCGGACAATCCTCAAACGACACCGTCACTGGACGTTCACCATGACTGATCTTTCTGCCTTTCCCATCACCCGAAAATGGCCTGCCCGGTACCCTGAGTGGATTCAGCTCTATTCCTTGCCGACCCCTAACGGCGTCAAGGTGTCGATCATGCTTGAAGAAATCGGTCTGCCTTACGAGCCTCACCGTGTGGGCTTTGACACCAATGATCAACTGTCTCCCGAGTTTATGTCGCTCAACCCTAACAACAAGATCCCGGCGATCCTTGACCCTCACGGCCCGGGCGACCAACCGCTGGCACTGTTCGAGTCCGGGGCGATTCTGATCTACCTGGCCGACAAGAGCGGGCAACTGCTGGCGCAGGAGTCGGCAGCGCGCTACGAGACGATCCAGTGGCTGATGTTTCAGATGGGGGGGATCGGCCCGATGTTCGGCCAGGTCGGCTTCTTCAATAAGTTCGCCGGCAAGGATTTCGAAGACAAGCGCCCCCGCGACCGTTTTGTCGCAGAGACCAGGCGTTTGCTGAATGTGCTTGAAGCGCGGCTGACCGGCCGCAACTGGATCATGGGCGAGCGCTACACCATCGCCGATATCGCGACGTTCCCGTGGGTGCGCAACTTGATCGGGTTTTATGAGGCCGGTGATCTGGTGGGAATCAACGACTATCCCAACGTGTTGCGGGTGCTGGAGCGATTTGTGGCGCGGCCGGCGGTTGTGCGGGGGCTGGAAATCCCTAAGTCAGTGCTTTAGGCATACGTCAAGGCGCCGCCGAATATTCAGCTGCTCGGCGGTTTCACTGAGCAATCGAGGAAAAGACGATGAGCATTGTGCTGCCTGAACCCCTTGCCGATTATTTTTCGGGCGAGAAAACCACAGATTCCACTGCATTAGAACGCTGTTTCACCACCGACGCCAACGTCCGCGATGAAGGGCAGGTGTATCAGGGACTGGAAGCCATTAAAGCCTGGAAACAAGCGGCACAGGCCAAGTACCAATATAGCGTCGAGCCTCTGAGCGTCTCGCAAGAGAAAGGCACTACGCTGGTGCGCGCCCGGCTCGTCGGAAATTTTCCGGGTAGCCCGGTCGAGGTCACTTACCGCTTTGTCCTGCAGCAGGGACGGATTGCTTCGCTGGGTGTCGGCGCATGAGCACGAGACCGTCCCTACGACCTCATTCATCATTGTTGCGAAATCTGTAACAAACTCTTTCTGAAGTGACGTTTGTGTCGTTCCGGGATGCGGGCATAAGCTCTCATCCCTTTAGACGTTCGTCTCGTTTACACCCTTGGCCTACCTTCAGGAAAACCAATGTCCAGCCAGTTCCCAGAAGCACGTCCACGTCGTCTGCGACGTTCCGCCAGCCTGCGTAGCCTGTTCCAGGAAACCGAATTCACGCTCAATGATCTGGTGCTGCCGATTTTCGTCGAGGAGGAAATCGATGATTTTGTCCCGATCAAAAGCATGCCCGGCGTGATGCGCATTCCCGAGTCGAAACTGGCAGGCGAAATCGAGCGTTATGCGCGCGCAGGTATCAAGTCGGTGATGACCTTTGGTGTGTCGCATCATCTGGATGGCGCGGGCAGCGACACCTGGAGTGAGCGCGGTCTGGTCTCGCGCATGGCGAGCATCTGCAAGGACGCCGTGCCGGACATGATCGTCATGTCGGACACCTGCTTTTGCGAGTACACCGATCACGGCCATTGCGGCGTGATGCACGGCGGTGAGGTCGATAACGACAAGACACTGATCAATCTGGGCAAGCAAGCGGTCGCCGCCGCGCGCGCCGGCGCAGATGTCATCGCACCGTCAGCGGCGATGGACGGGCAGGTCCAGGCCATCCGTCGTGCCCTCGACGAGGCTGGTTTCAGTAACACGGCGATCATGGCCTACTCGACCAAATTCGCATCGGCGCTTTACGGCCCGTTCCGCGAAGCCGGCGGCAGTGCGCTGAAGGGCGACCGCAAAAGCTATCAAATGAACCCGATGAATCGCCGCGAAGCGGTGCGCGAGTCGCTACTGGATGAACAAGAAGGCGCCGACGCCTTGATGGTCAAACCAGCGGGCGCTTATCTGGACATCATCCGCGATATTCGCGAGGCCTCGCGGCTACCGTTGGCGGCTTATCAGGTGAGTGGCGAATACGCGATGATCAAATTCGCCGCGGCGGCGGGTGCTATAGATGAGGAACGTATCGTTCGGGAAAGCCTGGGCGCGATCAAGCGCGCGGGTGCGGACCTGATCTTCAGCTACTTTGCGATGGATCTGGCGCTGAGCGGGATTTGAAGCCTGATGTCTCCTGGCTTGGACTAAGCTGATCCACGTTCACGATCGGGAGGAGCCAGGCATGAACATCGAGCCGTCGGACGGGGTGGTAACGCTGCTGGTGCGGCACCGAGTCAAACAGGGCCAGGATGAGAAGTATGAAGCCTGGTTGCGCCGCACTATCGCTATTGCCCGCAATTACCCGGGGCATCTGGGAATCGATGTGGTGCGCGGGCAAAACGGTGGGCTGGCACTCTTCACCAGTGTGTTGCGCTTCGCCACGACCGGGCAATTGCAGCACTGGCTGGACTCCGAAGATCGTCAGCGTCTGGTAGCGGAAGCGCAGCCAATGCTGGCCGATGGTGATCAGACCGAGGTCAACGCCGACCGTGAGTTCTGGTTTACGCCGGTCGATGCTGACGGGCAGGCTCCACCACCGCGCTGGAAGCAGGCCTGCGTCACCTTTCTGGTGATCCTGCCCTTGAGCTTTCTGGTGCCGATGTTGTGGACGCCACTGTTCGTCCGGCAGCCGTGGCTGGGTGGTTACGTGCAGAGCAACGTGCTGATCACCTTGAGCATCGTGCTGTTGGTGGTCTATGTGTTCATGCCACCGGTGACCCGGCTGTTCAGCAAGTGGCTGCAGCCAAGGTCTGCGTCATGATAACTAAGGCCCGGGCCGGATCCCGCGCTCGCTGAAATAGCGTTCGAGAACCGTTGGGTCGCTGGACAGTTCAGCGAGCGCCACGTAGGTATCGGGCCGCAACAGATAGAACGCATCGCGCGCAAGGCCGGCGGCTTCATGGACAGGTCCCCAAGGGAAAATGTGCAACGCAATGTAGTGATCAGCGCACCATGCAACGAGTGCGTCGCTGGCAAGGCCGTACACATGGACCTGCCAGGACATCCCCGACAGCGTATTGAAATTGTCGATATCGCCATCGTGCGCCCAGGGCAACCGATCACCGCCATGAACGTCACCAGCGCTGCCGGCGCTCAGGGGCATTTCTCGATAGTTCAGGGTGATCTGTGAAATCGTGCGAAAGAGATACTCGCGTACCGCTTCCAGTGAAGTGAGCCTGGGGATCAGCAGCGGCGCGAGGCGTGTACGCACGAGATTGGCAATGGGGCCATTGGCAGAAATGAAGGTGAACACCCGGTCGGTGGTTGCCACCAGGCGTCGGGCAAATCCGATGCGCTCGGTCTCATAACTGTCCAGCAGACTGTCCGGGGCTTTACCCTTCAGTACGGCGGCGAGTTTCCAGGCCAGATTGATCGCATCGCCAATCCCGGTGTTCATCCCTTGGCCGCCGGCGGGGCTGTGTACATGGGCGGCGTCCCCCAGCAAAAACGCTCGCCCGTTGCGAAAGCGCTTTGCCACCCGGTGATGCACGCGATAGGTGGAAAACCAGTTCACCTTGAGCACTTGAACCTTGAGATGCTCAATGGCGCGTTGGCTGACGTCCTCGAACTTGAGCGTCTGCGCATGTTCGGCGCGCTCGTCTCGTACCACCCCGATCAACCGCACACGACCAGTGCTTGCCAGGGGAAAGACCGCGAGTAAATCCGCCTCATCGAGGTCCGCATGCAGTTCGCCGTTGATTGCCTGACCCGCTGCTTCCACGTCGGCGACGTAGAAAACCTGCTGATAGGTGCCGCCGGGGAAACCCGTGTTGAGGGTTTTGCGCACGGTCGAACGGGCGCCGTCGCAACCCGCCAGGTAACCGGCCTCGCAGGTCTCTTCCTGCCCGTTGGCGTTGAGCAAGTGCGCGCTGACGTAGGTGCCGGTATCGTCAAAACTCTTCAGTTCAGTTTCCCGCTCGACCGCAACGCCGAACATTTGCAGACGTTCGATCAGTAGCTGTTCGTGCTGATCCTGAGGGTATATTTCCAGGAAAGAATAGGGCGTCAGGCCCTTGCCGATGGTCTCGAACGGCAGACGCGCAGCCCGTTCGCCTTTGACCCAGAGATTGGCCGCCGGCACGGTGTGGCCAGCTTGCAAAACGGCGTCTGTGAGGTCCAGTTGGCGGTAGAGTTCCAGGGTTCGCGCCTGGACTGCCAGGGCTCGCGATGTGGTGCCCGGCACGGCTGTCTTGTCGAGGATTCGCACCTTGATCCCCAGTTTGCTGAGCCAGAGCGCCAGAACCAGACCGGTCGGGCCGGCCCCAATGATCAGAACGTCACAGCGCTTCATGTCGTTGCCCTCCGGTAGAGATCAATTTCATGCCGTAGAGTGTGCGCCTATGTTGAGCAGCTGACAGCTGGGCAAAAGCGGTTTGCGGGGGAAAGCGTGAATCCCGGATGATTAAGAGAGCAGAGCCGAACGCAGCCTTCGGCAGCTGCTACGGGGAATGTGCGGAGCCACAAACTGCTTGACTGACCGGCATTGAACAGCGGCTCGACTCAAGGGTCGATATCCGCGCCGGCTTTGTTCATAGTCGTTCCATCAGCCCAACGCGATCATTCGAGGAAGCATGCGATCAATTCGACTCATTGCGAGTATCGCCACACTGCTGGTGCTGGCCGGTTGCGGTAGCCAGCGCACTCAGGAGTCGCCTGCGCGACCGGAGCAGGTGAGGGCGAAGATTGTTCGACTGTTACCGGCGAAGACGGTTGATCGAGAGGGGTGGGCCACCGACATCTACGCCGCGTTCGCGGCGCAAGGCATTGCCCCGACCACGGAAAACCTCTGTTCAGTACTGGCAGTGACCGAGCAGGAGTCCACTTTTCAGGTCGACCCGCCAGTGCCGGGGCTGGGAAAAATTGCGCGAGATGAAATCGACCGCCGTGCGGCGAAGGTGCATGTTCCCAGTCTACTGGTGAGCGCGGCTTTGCAGGTTCGCTCGCCAAACGGCAAGAGTTACAGTGATCGGCTCAGTGCCGCGCGTACCGAAAAGGATCTCAGCGCCATTTTCGACGACTTCATCGGCATGGTGCCGATGGGGCGCAACCTCTTCGGGAACTTCAATCCGGTGCACACCGCCGGGCCGATGCAAGTCAGCATCGCGTTTGCCGAAACTTGGACGCGGGCCTACCCCTATCCCGTGGACGGCTCGATTCGCCACGAAGTGTTCAGCCGTCGCGGCGGCATGTACTTCGGCATTGCACATTTGCTGGGTTATCCGGTGAGTTACTCCAAACCGCTGTACCGCTTCGCCGATTTCAATGCCGGTTGGTACGCCAGCCGCAATGCCGCCTTCCAGAGCGCTGTCAGTCGCGCTTCGGGGATCGGGCTGGCACTCGATGGCGACCTGATTGCCTTTGGGTCCATCATGCCCGGAACGACCGAGTTGGCAGTGCGCACCCTGGGCAAGCAATTGGACATGCGTAACCCGACCATCAGAAGCCAGCTGGAGCAGGGCAATAGTCTTGAATTCGAAGACAGCACACTCTACAAGCGAGTCTTTGCTCTGGCCGAAAAGGCCGAAGGCAAGCCACTGCCACGGGCGATACTGCCAGGTATCGTTCTGCAAAGCCCGAAAATCACCCGCAAACTCACCACGGCCTGGTTTGCCAAACGGGTCGATGAACGCCATCAGCGCTGCATGGCACAGGCTTCGGGTGGCTGACGGGGGTGAGCGGCTTCCTGCACGTTTGGAACATGTCTAGTCCTGAAATAGGTTTACACCTGTTTCACTCTAACGCCCGATGCACCGCATCGGGCGTTTTGTATTTTAA
>NZ_JBWKQB010000051.1:0-14057 GCF_059418545.1 Pseudomonas sp. GW821-FHT07G10
GTTCCCACGCTCTGCGTGGGAATGCCGCCCCGGACGCTCTGCGTCCGCTGTAGAGGTGACGCAGAGCGTCACAGGATACATTCCCACGCGGGAGCGTGGGAACGATCAAGTAGCAATCGCAAAATGAAAAAGCCCCGCTTTAAAGAGCGGGGCTTTTGTATGTGGGGGGGCTAGATTCCCATGTTGCCTAGCGCGAGCACGATATTGCGCAAGGTGCCAGCGATCGCGGGATGATCAACTTCGAAGCGTTCTACGGCGAGGTTGACGCCATCGGCCAGGTTGGTGCCCTGAGTTTTCTTCTCAAGTTCGAGCTCAAGCTCGATCTGTTGCATCAGCAATTGCAGATCGGCGCGTTCTGCTTCCGAAAGCGGTGGGTTTTGCTCCAATTGCTCGCGCAGGGTATTGAGCTGTTCTTGCAGTTCGCGGGCAGGCATGGCGTTCTCCCTTTATTGATAGGCACAGGTATGGATCGCGGCACAGGCCTAAAGATCCATACCCTGACCTTAGAGTAATCCACTCCATCGCCGCGTGCATGATCTCGATCAAGATCGCTCGATCAGGGTTTTTCACCCTTGAGTCGCCGCAGGCCGATGTCCGCCAGGCAGGTGGTGAGTTCGCCCAGGTGATCAATCACCGAATGTACGCCGAGACTGAACAGTTGCAGCGTTGCCTTGCCGCGTTTGCGCTCGCGCTCTTGCTGGCTCAAAGCCTGCCATTCGCTGGGTGCCAGCCCGCACAGTGAGCCGCATGATGCCAGGCCGATAGTCCAGAGCCCGGCGTTGAGTCCTGACTGCAGCAAGCGCGGTTCACCACTGACCAGTACACAGCCATCCAGGCGACTGACATTCAGCGTCATCAACGCCTGCCAGCAAGCGTTAGGGGCCGGCCATTGACGGGCTGCTTCGGTGTTGTGGGTGGGTTTGATCCAGTCCGGCAGCGATGCCGCGAGGGAGTGGCTGACCCCGGGCGGCAGCTCATCCAGCCAGGCGCAGGGGACGCCCTGGCGTTGCAAGCTGTGCAGGATATCCAGTGCGCCCGGGGTGGCATTGGCAGGTTCGTGGGGCGGCTGGTCGGCGCTGTGTTGGCGCGTCCGGGCGCCGAAATCGACCAGGCAGCCACTGAGGCCAAAAAGTACGGCAGTCAGGGCTGGAGCAGCTACGGGTAAGGCTTCAGCATGCGGCATATCAACGTCCCTGAAATAGCATCGCAGGCTAGCCGTTGCCGATGACAGTTGAGTGACATCCGTAGGAATGGGAAAAGGCAAAACCAAGTCCTGTTGCAAGACTCCTCTGGAGGGATGCTGCCTAATCAGGCAGTTCCACCTTATACTAGGCCGATTACCGCCAGGGCATAGCGCCCGCGACAGGACCATCCAAGGAGTTTTTGCTATGCGCTGGAGCAATCGTCTAGCTCAGCTTTGTGTGTGTACCAGTATCATGTTGGTTCCATTTGTGGCTCAGGCCTCGGAAGAAGACCCTTGGGAAAGCATCAACCGGCCGATTTTCCGGTTCAACGATTTTCTTGATACCTATGCCCTTAAACCCCTGGCGCAGGGCTATGAGGCAATCACACCGCAGTTCCTCGAAGACGGCATCCACAACATGTTCCGCAACATCGGTGACGTTGGCAACCTGGCCAACGACGTCTTGCAGGCCAAGCCTCGCGCCGCTGGCGTCGACACCGCGCGCTTGTTGATGAACACCACGCTTGGCGTGGCCGGTTTCTTCGATCTGGGCACCAAAATGGGCCTGCAGCGCAACGATGAAGACTTCGGTCAGACCCTCGGCCACTGGGGCGTGGGCAGCGGTCCATTCGTGATGCTGCCGTTTTTTGGTCCGAGTACTCTGCGTGATGCACCCTCCAAGTACGTGGACAGCTACACCAAACCCTACCGTTATATGAATGACATTCCGGCGCGCAATATGGCATACGGCCTGGATGTGATCGATACCCGCGCCAGCCTGCTGTCGGCCGAGAAGCTGATCAGTGGCGACAAATACGTGTTTATCCGCAATGCCTTCCTGCAGAACCGCGAGTTCAAAGTCAAGGATGGCAAGGTCGAAGACGATTTTTAAGCCTGACTCTGCAAACACAGAAGGCGGCCACGTGGCCGCCTTCTGTGTTTGTGTCCCGGATTAACTCATCTCCAGGATCGTAAAACCAAGTTTCTGACTGCCGCCGTCCTGTTCTTTAATCCAGACGACCTCCGTGTCGGCTTCCAGACCTTTGAGGGCGGCATGTTCAGAGTCAATCCGTACCTTCAGCCTGTCGCCCACCTTGAATGAGCGTGGAGCCTGGACTTGCATACCGCTGCTGGAAAGGTCCACGCAGACCGCTGGAATCACCTGGCCAGCGTGGATCAGGGTGACCTCGGCATCCACCCGCATGCGGATGTAGTCGCGTTTTTCGCTGTAGTCACGGTCATTTTGACTCATGGGCTCCGTCCTTCGATTCCGTTACGGATTTGCTTGTTCTTATAACTCCCGGTGATTTGCGGTGTAAAGACGTCAAGCGACCATCCGCATGAGCTTGAAACGCCCCGCGGATGGGAGTACCGTCTGCGCCTTAGAAGGGCACCTCTGATTAACGCGCGAGTAGGGCAACAGCTCAAAAGTCTGCGACCCGGAGAGGCTAGAAAGCGAATCCAGTAGTGTGAGCCCGGCCAATGCCTCGCCACCTACGCCAACCTAATTCTGGCGCCGTTTGCCCACATGCAAAAAACCAGTGCCACGCTGCTGATAATCGATGACGACGAAGTAGTACGCGCAAGCCTCGCGGCCTATTTGGAAGACAGTGGATTCAGCGTCCTTCAAGCCAGCAATGGCATGCAGGGTCTTAAGGTATTCGAGCAAGCAAAGCCCGACTTGGTGATCTGCGATCTGCGCATGCCGCAGATGGGCGGACTCGAGCTGATTCGTCAGGTGACTGACCGTGCTCCCCAAACACCGGTGATCGTTGTCTCGGGCGCCGGCGTCATGAACGATGCTGTCGAGGCCTTGCGTCTCGGGGCGGCGGATTACCTGATCAAGCCCCTGGAAGATCTGGCTGTGCTCGAGCACTCAGTGCGCCGGGCGCTGGATCGCGCGCGTCTGTTGCTGGAGAACCAGCGCTACCGCGAAAAGCTGGAAACCGCCAATCGCGAGCTCGAAGCCAGCCTGAATCTGCTGCAGGAAGACCAGAACGCCGGGCGCCAGGTGCAGATGAACATGCTGCCGGTCAGCCCTTGGTCGATCGACGAGTTTCAGTTTGCGCACCAGATCATTCCGTCCTTGTACCTTTCCGGTGATTTCGTCGACTACTTTCGGGTCGACGAGCGTCGGGTAGCGTTTTATCTGGCAGACGTTTCCGGTCACGGCGCGTCTTCAGCATTCGTGACGGTGCTGTTGAAATTCATGACCACGCGGTTGTTGTTCGAGTCCAAGCGCAACGGCACCCTGCCGGAGTTCAAGCCTTCGGAAGTCCTTGGTCATATCAATCGAGGCCTGATCAGCTGTAAGCTGGGCAAACATGTCACGATGGTCGGTGGCGTCATCGACGAGGAGACGGGTTTGTTGACCTATAGCATTGGCGGTCACCTGCCATTGCCTGTGTTGTACACCCCAAACAGTGTTTGCTATCTGGAAGGGCGTGGTCTGCCGGTGGGCTTGTTCAATGAAGCCACCTACGAAGATCGCGTACTGGAATTGCCGCCGACATTCAGCCTGACGCTGATGTCCGATGGTATTTTGGATCTTTTGCCCGAGCAGACACTCAAAGAGAAAGAGGCCGCCTTACCTGAAAGGGTGAGAACGGCGGGCGGCAGCCTGGATGGTCTGCGGCAGGTTTTTGGATTGGCCACGCTAGGGGAGATGCCGGATGATATCGCCCTGTTGGTGTTGAGCAGGAATCTTTAATGAGTACCGGTAGAATCCAGTTCGCCGAGCAGGACGGCACCTTCGTCCTGAAGTTCATCGGTGAAGTTCGCCTGACCCTTTGTTCGGCGTTGGATGCGACTATTGAGAGGATCTTCACCGCGCTGAATTTTTCAGCGATCGTGATCGATCTGACCGAAACCCGCAGCATCGACAGCACGACACTTGGCCTGCTGGCCAAACTGTCGATCCTTTCGCGGCAAAAGGTCGGCCTTTTGCCGACTGTCGTTACCACCCACGAAGACATCACCCGGCTCTTGCAGTCGATGGGCTTCGATCAGGTGTTCAACATCGTTGATCGCCCGATTCCGTGCCCGGAATGCCTGACCGACCTGCCATCCCAGGATCAATCGGAAGAAGTGGTGCGGATCAAAGTGCTCGAAGCGCACAAGATCCTCATGGGCCTGAACGACTCCAATCGCGAAGCTTTCCACGACCTGGTGAACGCCCTGGAGCGTCACTGATCCCCTGAAGCGGTGAGCGCTGGTCCGGCCCCGTCGCAAGCAAGCCCGCGATAGCGGCATAACACTCGACAAATCCCTCAGCGCGAAGCCAGCAGTCTTCGCCGCCAAACCGCATAAAAAAGGGCGAACCCACCAGGGTTCGCCCTTTTTGCATCACGCTGAATCAGATCAAAGCTTGGCTTGCAGCAGCGCTTCGAGCTTTTCCTGGTCACGAGCGAACTGACGAATGCCTTCAGCCAGTTTTTCGGTGGCCATGGCGTCTTCGTTGGAAGCCCAGCGGAACTGCGCTTCGGTGAGGCTCTGACGCGCTTCGCCAGCATGGCTCGGCGCCAGTTTGCGTTCCAGCTTGCCGTTATCGGCGGCCAGTTTCTCGATCAGGTCAGGGCTGATGGTCAGGCGATCACAGCCGGCCAATTGCTCGATCTGGTTCAGGTTACGGAAGCTGGCGCCCATGACCACCGTCTTGTAGTCATTGGCTTTGTAGTAGTTGTAGATGCGGGTGACCGACTGCACGCCCGGATCATCGGCGCCGGTGTAGTCGTTGCCGTTGGCCTTCTTGTACCAGTCGTAGATGCGGCCTACGAACGGCGAAATCAGGAACACCCCGGCCTCGGCACAGGCAACGGCCTGAGCGAAGGAGAACAGCAGGGTCAGGTTGCACTGAATGCCTTCGCGTTCCAGCTTTTCGGCGGCGCGGATGCCTTCCCAGGTAGAAGCGATCTTGATCAGTACGCGATCGCGGCCAATGCCAGCCTTTTCATACAATTCGATCAGACGGTGCGCGCGTTTCAACACAGCGTCGGTATCGAACGACAGGCGCGCATCCACTTCAGTGGAAATACGCCCTGGAATCACTTTCAGAATCTCTTGCCCAACCGCCACGCCAAAGCGATCACTGGCCAGACCGACATCGCCCTTGCAGTCGCTGACGCAGTCGTTCAGCAACTGGGCATAACCTGGAATGGCCGCGGCTTTGAGCAGCAGCGAAGGGTTGGTGGTAGCGTCCACCGGTTTGACGCGAGCGATAGCTTCAAAATCGCCAGTATCGGCAACAACGGTGGTGAACTGCTTGAGTTGATCCAGCTTGGAAGTCATTGGCGTGCTCTGTCCTGTGAGTCTGTTGACATTACCCGAGCGCTGACAGCCACTCAAGGGCAGTTATGCTTAACGACGGCCCCGACCGCAACAACCTGAAAACAGATGTTTGAATAGCGGGGCTTCATTCAGATAATTTCGATGCCAAATCAGCCGGCAGGTTCAACATGCCTGAGATCTACCGACCTTCGAGCAACTGCGCAGCCTGATCCAGCAACGCCAAAGGCTCCTTGGCCTTATGGATATCCACCGACAGCAACTGCCGAAAACGCCGGGCTCCCGGAAAGCCCGTGCCCAGCCCCAGCACGTGCCGAGTGATATGGTGCATCGCCCCGCCAGCCGCCAGATGCTCAGCAATATAAGGACGCAAACGCGCCAAAGCCTCAGCCCGGGAAATCACCGGTGCCGTACTGCCGAACAACTGCTGATCCACCTCCGCCATCACATAAGGGTTGTGATACGCCTCGCGCCCCAGCATCACCCCGTCGAACCGCTGCAAATGCTCGTGACACTGCGCAAGGGTCTTGATCCCGCCGTTGAGAATAATCTCCAGCTCCGGGAAATCCGCTTTCAACTGTGCCGCCACGTCATACCGCAAAGGCGGAATATCGCGGTTCTCCTTCGGCGACAACCCCTCCAGAATCGCAATCCGCGCATGCACGGTAAAACTCGTACAACCGGCATCCCGCACCTGACCGACGAAATCACACAACTGGGCATAACTGTCGCGACCATTAATCCCGATCCGATGCTTCACCGTCACCGGAATCGACACCGCATCGCGCATCGCCTTCACACAATCCGCCACCAAAGCAGGATGGGCCATCAAACACGCGCCGATCATATTGTTCTGCACCCGGTCGCTTGGGCAGCCCACGTTGAGATTGACCTCGTCGTAACCGTGCTCCTGAGCCATGCGAGCGCACGCCGCCAAATCCGCCGGGACGCTGCCGCCCAGTTGCAGGGCGAGCGGATGTTCGGCTTCGTTGTGACGCAGAAAACGGTCATGGTCGCCATTGAGGAGCGCGCCGGTGGTGACCATCTCGGTGTAGAGCAGGGCATGCCTGGAGAGCAGGCGCAGGAAGAATCTGCAATGGCGATCGGTCCAATCCATCATCGGCGCAACGCTGAAGCGGCGGGATGGCTCAGAACGGGAAGGGCTAGTGTTTGTGGGCACTTCAGGTTTTTCGAAATTCATTGATACAGATCTTTTATACAGCGGTTTTTACCCATTTTTCCTTGTTTTTCGAATTCGATTGCTACGATGTAGCAATCGAATTCAGAAATGTAGCAACTGGAAATGGGCACGATCACATCACGTAAGCGCAAGGACAACTCGATGGCCTATATGGCGCAGATACGGTTCAATCGGGATGGGAAGACAGTTTATCAGGAAAGCCAAACCTTCGACCGCAAGCAGGTTGCCCAGGCCTGAATCAAGCGACGGGAGACCGAGCTGGCCCAACCAGGTGCAATTCTTCGAGATGCTGGCCAGACTCGATCCATATGCCAAAACTGATCGCTTTCGCTATTTTCTCGACTCGCCGGCAGAGGGGAATTATGCGGATTCGCTGGGAGGGTTTCGACGAAGCGCGGCATTCGGTGTTAGTCATGGGTATGAATGTTCCAGGCCATCGAGATTGGAACTCTATGCGCCGGTATACACATCTGCGAGGACGTGGCGACCTTATGCTGGATAGGTGTGGTTGAAGGCACTGAGTTGAGACAGTGCCTTGCACCTGAGTAATCGGAGTTTCTCAGTTCATACCGATGCCTTGGCTTTGCTGGGTTTAGATGCATCCATCATCTTATGTAATTCTTCAGCCATAGCGGCTAGCTGTTTTTCTAGGTCCTTCACGTCGGACCGGGTAATACCGTTTGCGTAGGGTCTGACTATTTGGGGCCGCTTTCGAGCTACTGGTGCCAGCTTGTGGGCAGTCTGAGATACCAGCGCCTGACGCAATAGGTTGTTGATGACGGTTTGATATCCAGTGCCGGCACTTTCGGCGCACTCGCGAGCGGCCTCGATCACGTCGTCATCAAGCATGATGGTGATGCGGGTTTTGCCTTTGCTGCTCGCAACTGGGCCACGCTTGGCTGTGCTGAAATCGTATTCTTCTTTCATTGGTCAACCCTCCAGGTACTGACGCAGTTCATTTTTGGAGGCTATTCGTGCGCTGATGATGCGAACGAAATCTGGCTCGCGGTAGGTGTATGCAACGACGAGTACACGGCCGCAGGCGTCTTGCCCCATGATAATCCAGCGCTTTTCATCATGATCATTGTCCTCGCGCTCAAGGGCCATGTCGTCGTAAAACACGGCCTCGGCATCTGCCAGGCTCACCTTATGTTTCTTCTTGTTCGCGACGTTTTTCGCTTGGTCATACTGAATTCTGAATGTTGTCATTATGCATATTTTATATGTATAAAAAAGACCATGTGTTAACCCTTTTTCGTTTGGCTTGCAGCGCTTTTACCGCATTGTTAACACGCGCCCGGTTCTGCAGGCGGTCATACGACTTCAGCTCCAGCAGCTTGACCACCGGATCGCTTTCCACGCTTGCCGGCCAGTTGTCATCTATGTAATCGCGGAAGATGGTAACCGTTTCGTTATATATCGCTTCGAAGTCGAGCGATTCCAGCACCTGCGGTGCCGGCAGTGCCCGATAAATCCAGGTTGCTCATACGGACGCTCATCCAGATAGCGTTGGCTGCGGCTGCGCAACTGCGCATTGAACAAGACAAGCGCCTAGCGCTTGCAGTCCAGCGACCAAGCCCACTATGGACAACTGACCCGTGCACAAACCATTCAAACTCGGCTGCGTGATCGTCTGGCTACTGCTGATCTGCGCCTGTCAGTCCTACTCGACACCACCGATTCAGCCAGTGGCTGCGCAGTGTCAGCCGTCACCACAACCGGCGGCGTGGTTCATGGACCCACAATAGCCCAACTTGACCCGGCGCATGCTCGACGAATTATCGGCATCACCGATGCCGGCGACCAAGGATTGATCGCGTTGGAGGCCTGTCAGGCCTATGCCAAAGAAATCTCAACACCGAAGTGAAAAAGAGCGGTCGGAGTGGATGCGTCAACATCCAACCCGACCGCCGTCCCTGCAGATTGTCCCTGCAAGTCCAGCCAAGGCTCTCGCTTCGTGCACAAAGCGCGGCGAGACTAGCACCTGTTTATCCATACAGTAAAGGTCTTGCTTTCAATGTCTACACCCATCATCCCTTGGATGGGCGGCAAACGCCGCCTGGCCGACCGCCTCATTCCGCTCTTCCCACCTCACGAATGCTACGTCGAAGTCTTTGCCGGCGGCGCCGCGCTCTACTTCATGCGACCCCAAGCCGCACCGGTCGAAGTCCTCAACGACATCAACGGCGATCTGGTAACGCTGTACCGCGTCGTGCAGAACCACCTCGAAGAGTTCGTGCGCCAATTCAAATGGGCGCTCAGCTCGCGGCAGGTGTTCGAGTGGCAGAAGATGACCCGCCCCGAAACTCTCACTGACATCCAGCGCGCTGCCCGCTTCTTTTACCTGCAGCACCATGCCTTCGCCGGCAAGGTCACCGGACAAACGTTTGGTACCGCCACGACCGGCCCGGCCATCAATCTGCTGCGGATCGAGGAGAACCTCTCAGCCGCCTGGCAGCGCCTGTCCGGTACCTACGTCGAAAACCTGCCCTGGCTGGAATGCGCCGAACGCTACGACCGTGCCCATACCTTTCATTACATGGACCCGCCTTACTGGCAGACCGCCGGCTATGGGGTGGACTTTCCCTTCGAAAACTACGAGCGGATGGCCGACTTCATGCGCCGCTGCAAAGGTAAGGTGATGGTCAGCACCAACGATCACCCGGACATTCGCTGCGTGTTCGAGGGCTTCTATTTTGAAACGTTGGACATCCGCTACAGCAACACCAATCAGCGGCAGGGGAAAGCCGAAGTAAGCGGTGAACTGGTGATCATGAATTGGAAACCAGCGGACTTTGGAGGCTTGTTTTAGTACGGTTGTGATAGTTTAGGAGGTGACTGTTTTTTTTGATGAGGCCATTATGGATGCGCGGGCGTTGGATAACCTTAAGGTTAAAATCGAGGGATTGGTAAATAATTGTGTATTGATGGACTCATCTATCGAGGACGATGAAAACTGGAAAATAATAGAAAATTTGGCGCTGTCTGTATCGAAGCTAAAGGCACAGTGGATCAATCAGCACCAAGCGCAAATGATGATCAGTAGCATTATTTCGCGAGCTATTCCGAAACCTGATGATGGTTCCAGATTGAGTGGGAAGCTTTCTGATTTCATCGATTCGGCGGAACTGTGCGTACGAATTTACAATCGTATTATCGGGCTGCCTTATCACTACGACATATACTATGAGCTTCCAAACATCTCTCTTCCGAATGGCGCTGGAATTAATGTTGGTTCGGTAGTATTTCTGCAGATGCTAAGTGATGATTTCGTTAGGGGAGAATCCTTTGCGAGTAAGCTAGGGGTAAAAGTACAGGGTGAGTCATGCTATCTTAGAACTAGAGTTACTGGCTATTGTGACTATGATTCAGCAGGAGTAACTCCACAGGAAAGTTTGACGTTGGTCAAGGTTTTTGTCGAGCGGGGGAAGGAGTTTGGGGTTCTTGTTGATAATATTTTTTTGAAAATATGGCCTCAAAAAACCGCGAAGCCGGTAGTTTATATACATGAGGTTGATGATGGGTCAATAATCAACTCTATTAGTTTGTCGATTTCCAAAGATGTTGCCGAGGTTCTAACTTCCATTCAGTTGTCTACTGCACTTTATAGAGGGGGGGATATTGAGAAATTTTTCGTTGAGGGTATGAAGGATTTTTTGAAATTGACGAGCTCAAATGATCTGTCGCTGGCGCGGATTGTTGCCGCATGTGAATGGAGTTTTGACGCCGATTCTGAACATGTACCCGCAATGAAAGTCGTAAAGACGTGTATCGGCCTTGAGTCGGTTTATGGTGAGGATAATTCCGAAGGAGGTTTGACGAAATCGCTTTCTGATAGGTGTGGTTATTCGCTCGCATCAAGTACGGCGGAAAGGAAAGATATTATGAGAAAGTGCAGGGAGCTCTATCGGCTTAGATCAAGTGTCGTTCATGGAGTTAAAAGAAAGCTTTCATCTACTGATTCTGAGTTGTTGATTTTCGGAATGTCTGTGCTAACTAGTTCGATAAATAAAGAAATCAGCTTGTTACCCGATCTTCAGGGCTAAATACCTGTCACTGATAGTGATTGGGATCATTCATTCGTGGATCGCTTTGATCAGCTCTGATCCTTTATTTCGAACGTTTCCTACGGCGTTGTCTACCTTAAACCACTCGAAGACCTCGGTCGGTTCACTCTGTTGCAACACCATCTGTTCGGCGCGCTCTTTGGGTGTCGCCGGGTCCAGCCATTCCCGAGCGAGCGCTGGCAAAAGCGTCACCGGTCGCCGGTCGTGTATATCCACCATGCCACCGGAACTGTCGGCGGTGATGAGCACGAACCCATCGTGCTCGCCTGGACCTTCGTCACTGTCGGGAAATTGGCCGATGGCAGCGCACAAGATCGGCGCGCCATCGCGGCGCCGGATCAGGTAGGGCTGCTTTTTTGGTCCGCCTTCATCGACCCACTCAAACCAGTTGTCGATAGGTGTAATGGCGCGATGTGGCCAGATCGCCCGGAAGAACGGCCCGTGTGCGACCTTCTCGACCCTGGCATTGATCGGCGCGGCGCGGTCCTTCGCCCAGTGTGGTCGCCATCCCCAGCGCACTCGGTCAGCGTGCAGGGTGTCACCTTCGAGATGGAGCAGGGCGACCTGAGTCGCCGGTGTGACGTTGTACCGTTCAAGCGGCTGATCACCGACGGTGTTGACCAGGGCATTGGGCATGCTCAGAGCGGCAACGAAGTCGTGGATGCCGCAGTACTGTGAAAGTCTTCCGCACATTGGCGAGCCCTCCAGTAGAACCAGCAAGTTTAGTTGCTTGGGAGGCGGGTATACGGGTCGACTCCTGTGAGTTCGAAAACTTTGGCGTAGAGCTCGCTGATCACCCTGTCCTTCGCGGCCAGCTGCCAATTGCTCTTGGTCTCGATTGAGGTCTTGTCTCGCTCGGTGTCTGACAGCTGGGCTTGTGTGCGACTCAGCTCTGCCCTGAGGTGGTCGCGCTCTTTGGACACGTCCATGTGCATCTGCACCAGACCGAAGATGTCCTCGCGGGCTTTGCGCAGTTGCAGGGTCAGCTCCTGGATCTCGTTTTCCAGCATGCGGTTGTAGTGGGAGATAGTTTCCAGTTCGGTCGGGCATCCAAGCCAGTCGGTGGTGTCTTCGATGTCGAGGGGATACACGGTAGGTGCCTTTACTGAGTGCTGTTTGGATATACAGTAATCGGGGGCGTGACGGTCGGGCGAGGATGGGGCGACGAGCTGTAGAGTTTTGGGTGGTGTACGGTCGGCAGGACGTAGCTAGAAGGGGGCACTTCGCTGACGCCTCGGCAATCGAATGGTCGTGTGTGGCTCATGGCTACCATTCAATCCCTCATGCCAGAGTGGGTATCCTTCGCTCCCAGCGGTGACACGGAGCGCAGGGAATACGGAGTATAAGCACCCGCATATCCCGCTAACGTCATTTTGCCCGGCCTCAGGCCGCAATTTCCAATGACGAAACAAGGACGATTATAGGTTTTTTGCGTTTCCATCGCTCGATATCGGATCTGTTTGTCTAAGCTGGAAGGGTATGCACATGAAGGTGACCCTTTTGATACAGGGTTTCGGGAGGAAGGTCGAGTGCTGGTGGCTGAGTCGGGAATCAGTATCCAAGATATTCAGCAGTTACTTGCAAACTAAGAGTTGCAGTTGCTACGCAAAAAAACGAAAAGCCCTGCTATTGATTAATAGCAGGGTTTTTGCTGTAAGTAGATGCTTTTTATGTTTTGAGGGGCTACATGCGATTCTTAGTCATGTCGGCGATCTCCTCTGAATAGAGCGAATCAGGTGGCGCGAAAAAGTCAAAGTGTTCGTATAGCGAGTGTGTCAACGCTTTGACTGTGTCCGGTAACAGCTCTCGAACTACCTGTTGTGCGAACTTTCCCTTCGTTTTTACAGAATTCTGTGTGGTCGTATTGCCAGGAATGTGGCGACGCATGTTGTGTACAAAAAAACGGCGGCCAGCAAGCCCGGTCCATTCACACTCCACGAGTATTTCGAAGTCCGGCTCGAACATAAAGTCAGCGAGATCAGCTATGCGCAAGAGGAATTCCGCGAGCCGCCAGACAGGAAGGGTTGCTTCGAACAATTTGCCCGGCTCTCCAAATTCCTTCGCTGGGTCAAGGGTATCTTCTTGATACCCGCGCAGTAAAAAGAAATTGCCTTGCGGATCAATTCTCCAAAAGTCCGCATGGCTCACGTCTGGATAATTGATATGAGCTAGCCAAGCTTCGATGCAACCATCTACAAGTTTTGGTTTCGTCTGCTCTTGGTGAAATGTGGCGAATGTAGGCCAGCCCGTGTACCTCCTCGCCGATTGATTGGTGTCTATGATTTCCTTTGTCGTGACCTCTCTTCTTACACCGAGCACGCGCGCGGCAAACGAGAAGTGCCCAAGTGTGATCTTTGATGGATGCTCAGCAGGCAGTGATTCATTGAGTGACTGCCAGCGCATGATGCATTCATTGGCAAAGGTGTGAAGCGTTTCCTGCTCATTTGTTGGCGCGTTACCAATTAGGTCAGATCCCGCAGGCAAAAATGTGCGCAGGAGGTTCACAATTTCCTCGCGTTGATTCAGCAGCGCTCGTCTAAGCAATGCGTCCCACTCAGCAGCGTTGAGGGGGCCACGGCTTTCTGGCCCGGGGCGCGAACATAGTAGACATGTTGTCTCAGGCTCCCTCCTGCCGTAGCGCTGTCTGAGCGGATGGGTACCTTGGATTGCCCTGTCACTCGGACTAAGGGGTACTCTTCTTTCGTTTCTGGATGCTGCTGAAGTGTTACCTCTACATGAAAGGTAGGTTCAGCACGCTTTTTTAGAATCGCGTTCATTGCATCCGTGAGATATGGCTCCATCGAAGCAGGACGCATTGGGTCAGGGACGAGTTTTTTCGCTGTATCCTCTTTGTATCCAATAAGTAGGAAGCCACCGCCATGATTCTCAAGTGCTATCAGAGCCTTGGCGATAATCCCTTGGGACTCCGCGTCAGTCATGTCAAGCCACTGCTTCACTTCGAAATCAAGGGTCTCGCTTGGACTCAGAAGCCAGTCTTCAAAACGTGAGTTGATATCTCTATTGAGCAAAGGGAGCTCCAAATGCGGATGGTTGTGATTGATAACAAGTGAGAGAGGACGCGGTTCAACCCTGACACTATTACTTTACCTAACGGTGTGTCCAGCTACCGCTACGTGGTCGATTGTGATCATTCATTCAGTGTCGTAAGGATTGCCTCAGTCCTGCTTGAATTCATCGATGTCTTTGTTGGTTCGACAGATTTCCACGGTGGAGGATGGCCGCTATTGTAGTGGTCTAATGAAACCGGACACCCATTTAGGCGAGAATGCTCGCCAGATCGAGGTGTCAGATGACCAAACAA
>NZ_JBWKQB010000052.1:0-13744 GCF_059418545.1 Pseudomonas sp. GW821-FHT07G10
TCGTCACAGCGCCTTGGCTCTGGGCCGCCGGCATCCGAATTTGAGCTAACGAACTAGCCACACAGGCCACTAGACCCGAGGCAAGCGCACCACGGCGGTCAGACCGCCGCCCGGGGTTTCTTCCAGACCCAGGTGACCACCCAGTCGCTGCGCCGCCTCCCGAGCGATGGTCATGCCCAGGCCGACGCCGCCGGAGTTGCGGTTGCGAGAACCTTCCAGGCGATAGAACGGCTCGAACACCGCTTCCCGTTTGTCCGCAGCAATGCCCGGCCCATGGTCGATGACCTTGATGAGCACTTCTTCGCGGCTGTCCTGCAACGTGATTGCTGCGTGCCCGGCGTAGCGCAGGGCGTTATCCAGCAGGTTGTTCAGGCATGAGCGCAGGGCCATGGGTTGCACTTGCAGCGGTGCGCAATGGCCGCTGGCCTGGACGTCAGCACCCTGGTCCTGAGCGTTTTCGCTGAGGGATTCGACCAGCGCTTGAACATCCATCCATTGCGGGGCTTCGCTGGTGCGCTGCTCGTGCAGGTAACTGAGGGTGGCGTCGAGCATGCTGATCATGTCATCGAGATCCTGGCGCATCTGTCCTTGCAACTTGCTGTCGTCGATCTGTTCCAGACGCAGCTTGAGTCGCGATAGAGGTGTGCGCAGGTCGTGGGATACCGCGCCGAGCATGCGTGCCCGCTGCTGCACCTGTTCACGAATGCGCTTTTGCATCAGGTTGAAGGTATAGGCCGCCTGACGAGCTTCCTTCGGTCCGGACTCATCCAGCGGGGGGCTGTTGAGGTCTTCGCTCAGTTGTTCCGCAGCGGCGCTCAGTCGCTGGATCGGTCGGGTCAGCAACTTGGCGCCGTACCAGGCGGCGATGATCAAGGAGATGAACTGGAACGTCAGCGGCACGATCGGGCCACCGAACCAGGGCCGTGGCGGCCTTGGTTCGAAGCGCTCGGGCATGGGCGGGCGCTGCTCGCCGAAAGTGGAACCTGGCGCTGATGGTCGTGGTGGCGGAGGAGGGCCGTAATGGTGGAACCAGAAAAACGCCAAAAGGTGAGCGAGCACGATCGCGATCAGCAGTACGCCAAACAGGCGGCCGAATAGCGTATCGACGCGCAAACGCATCAGCCGATATCTCTCGCGTCGAACAGATAACCTTCACCGCGAACGGTCTTGATCAGCTGCGGGGCTTTCGGGTCATCGCCGAGTTTTTGCCGCAGACGCGAGACCAGCAAATCGATGCTGCGATCAAACGCCTCGATGGAGCGACCACGGGCCGCATCCAGAAGCTGCTCGCGGCTGAGCACGCGCCGAGGACGTTCGATGAACACCCAGAGCAAACGGAACTCGGCGTTGGACAGTGGCACCACCAGACCATCGGCGGCAATCAACTGGCGCAGCACGCTGTTCAGACGCCAGTTGTCAAAGCGGATATTGGCCCGTTGTTCGCTGCGATCATCGCGCACCCGGCGCAGGATGGTCTGGATCCGCGCCACCAGTTCCCGCGGTTCGAAGGGTTTGGCCATGTAGTCATCGGCGCCCAGCTCCAGGCCGATAATGCGGTCGGTAGGTTCGCAGCGGGCGGTCAGCATCAGAATCGGAATGTCTGACTCGGCACGTAGCCAGCGGCATAGCGACAGGCCATCCTCACCCGGCAACATCAGATCGAGCACCACCAGGTCGAAATGCTCTGCCTGGAGTGCCAGACGCATTGCGGCGCCATCGGTGACACCGCTGGCGTGAATATTGAAACGTGCCAGATAGTCGATCATCAATTCCCGGATCGGTACATCATCGTCGACGATCAGCGCGCGAATGTTCCAGCGTTTGTCGTCGCCAGGCGTTGCGGCTTTTTGATCGTCGTTGAAAGGAGCAGGGTTATTCATGCGTACGTTCGTCTGCCAGGTAGGCTGCCAACCACAAAGATGGGCCGCGAGGTTGTGGCTTCAGCATAGGCGTCCGGCTGTGAGGCTGGAAGTGCTGTAAGGGGATGTTGCGGCTGGGGAGGGTAGCCTCGGCGATTGTTGCAGGGATGTCGGGAATGTATCTGTTTAGACATAATTGCCGCTTACGCCGGATTGTATGGAGTTTATCCTGAGGCAAGCATCACCGTTGAGGATGATTTAGCGATCATCGGGTCCCGCTGTGGCGCTGGTTCCGCTACAATGCGCGCCGATTTCGACTTGCCTGAGAGCACACTCATGTCCGCCTGCCAGACTCCTATCATCGTCGCCCTGGATTTCCCCACCCGTGACGCCGCACTGAAGCTGGCCGATCAGTTGGACCCGAAACTGTGCCGGGTCAAAGTTGGCAAGGAACTGTTCACCAGCTGTGCCTCGGAGATTGTCGGGACCTTGCGTGACAAGGGCTTCGAAGTGTTCCTGGATTTGAAGTTCCACGACATCCCGAACACCACCGCCATGGCGGTCAAGGCTGCCGCAGAAATGGGCGTGTGGATGGTTAACGTCCATTGCTCCGGCGGTTTGCGCATGATGGCCGCCTGCCGCGAGGTGCTCGACCAGCGCAGCGGGCCCAAGCCGCTGTTGATCGGCGTGACCGTTCTGACCAGCATGGAACGCGAGGACCTGGCAGGAATCGGTCTGGATATCGAGCCTCAGGAGCAAGTGCTGCGTCTGGCGGCATTGGCGGAAAAAGCCGGGATGGACGGTCTGGTCTGTTCGGCGCTGGAAGCCCGGGCCTTGAAAACCGCGCATCCGTCCCTGCAATTGGTGACCCCGGGGATTCGCCCGGCGGGCAGTGCTCTGGACGATCAGCGTCGTATCCTCACGCCGCGTCAGGCGCTGGATGCCGGTTCCGACTACCTGGTGATCGGTCGTCCGATCAGCCAGGCGGCCGATCCGGCCAAGGCGCTGGCGGCGGTAGTCGCCGAGCTGGCCTGATGTGATCGTTCCCACGCTCCAGCGTGGGAATGCAGCCCGTGACGCTGCGCGTCACATCAAGAGCGGACGCAGAGCGTCCAGTGAGGTATTCCCACGCAGAGCGTGGGAACGATCACTCAGGCTCAAGACACCTTCAACACCAACTTGCCAAAATTCTCGCCGCTGAACAGTTTCATCAGCGTTTCCGGGAACGTCTCAAGTCCTTCGACGATATCTTCCTTGCTCTTGAGTTGCCCCTTGGCCATCCAGCCGGCCATTTCTTGTCCTGCGGCGGCGAACCGAGTGGCATAGTCCATCACCACAAAGCCTTCCATCCGCGCGCGGTTGACCAGTAATGACAGGTAGTTGGCCGGGCCCTTCACCGCTTCTTTGTTGTTGTACTGGCTGATGGCGCCGCAGATCACCACGCGGGCCTTCATGTTCAGGCAGCTGAGCACCGCATCGAGAATATCGCCGCCCACGTTATCGAAATACACATCGACGCCTTTTGGACATTCGCGCTTGAGACCGGCGATGACGTCTTCATTTTTGTAATCGATAGCGCCATCGAAGCCCAGCTCGTCGATCAGGAATTTGCACTTGTCCTGACCACCGGCGATGCCGATGACGCGGCAACCTTTGATTTTGGCAATTTGCCCGGCAATGCTGCCCACCGCACCTGCCGCGCCCGAAAGCACCACGGTGTCGCCGGCCTTGGGGGCGCCGACGTCCAGGAGGGCGAAGTACGCGGTCATCCCGGTCATGCCTAACGCTGACAAATAGCGTGGCAGCGGTGCCAGTTTCGGATCGACTTTGTAGAAGCCGCGAGGCTCGCCAAGGAAATAATCCTGCACACCCAAGGCACCGTTGACGTAGTCGCCGACGGCAAAGCCCGGGTTGTTCGAGGCCACGACCTTGCCAACACCCAGCGCACGCATCACTTCGCCAATGCCCACCGGCGCAATATAGGATTTGCCTTCGTTCATCCAGCCACGCATGGCCGGGTCCAGTGACAGATACTCGTTTTTGACCAGGATCTGACCTGCCGCCGGTTCGCCGACCGGAACTTGCTGATAGCTGAAGGTTTCACGAGTCGCCGCGCCCACCGGGCGTTTGGCGAGCAGGAATTGGCGATTGGTCTGGGCAGTCATGGCAGGCACTCAATGATCAATGGAGCATGATTGATAGACCCTCGCGGCTGATGTCGCAAGGTTTGCTGATGCAGCGAATACGCGTCAATCCAATCGGGTGATAGTTGATAGGGTATGGACATCACTGCAACTCATAAGGGCTTAACCGGCCTTCTGATAGTGCTGCCGCGTCCAATGGGGCTGTGGCTAGATTGCGAGAACGCGATCACCCGCATTCCATCGAGGACATAACAATGAGCATGACGTTTTCCGGCCAGGTAGCTTTGGTCACTGGCGCAGCGGCCGGTATTGGTCGCGCAACGGCCCGGGCGTTCGCCGCTGAAGGCTTGAAGGTGGTGGTCGCGGACCTGGATGTAGCGGGAGGCGAGGGTACGGTGGAACTCATTCGCGCGGCGGGTGGCAACGCGGTTTTCGTTCGTTGCAATGTCACGCTGGAAGCCGATGTGAAGGAGCTGATGGAGCAAGCGGTGAGCACCTATGGTCGTGTCGACTACGCCTTCAACAATGCCGGGATCGAGATCGAAAAGGGCAAGCTTGCCGACGGCACCCTTGATGAGTTCGACGCCATCATGGGAGTCAACGTCAAGGGTGTCTGGCTGTGCATGAAATACCAATTGCCGTTGATGCTTGCCCAGGGCGGCGGCGCCATCGTCAATACCGCTTCGGTGGCGGGCCTCGGTGCTGCGCCGAAAATGAGCATCTATGCTGCGTCGAAACACGCGGTGATTGGCCTGACCAAGTCGGCGGCCATCGAATATGCGAAGAAGAAAATCCGCGTGAATGCCGTTTGCCCGGCAGTGATCGACACCGACATGTTCCGTCGTGCCTATGAGGCTGATCCAAAGAAAGCCGAATTCGCTGCCGCCATGCACCCGGTCGGTCGCATCGGCACCGTCGAAGAGATCGCCAGTGCCGTGCTCTATCTGTGCAGCGACGGCGCGGCCTTCACCACCGGTCACGCCTTGGCGGTGGATGGCGGGGCAACGGCTATCTGATGATTTGGTTCACCAGGCATAAAAAAATCCGGAATCCCTAACAGATTCCGGATTTTATGATTAGGGCATTGTGCGGCGAGTATCACACCCTGCTGCTACGGATCGCGTTCCAGCGGGGGCAAGCCCCCTCACCACAATTGCCCGCCAGGTAATCAGCTGCGATCACGTTTGGGCAGTACGTCCTTGAGCTTGGCATGCATGCTGCGCAAGGTTTTTTCGGTACTGGCCCAGTCGATGCACGCGTCGGTAATGGAGACACCGTATTGCAGTTCGGCCAGGTCTTTCGGAATCGCCTGGCAGCCCCAGTTCAGGTGGCTTTCGACCATCAGACCGATGATCGACTGGTTGCCTTCGAGGATCTGATTGGCGACGTTCTCCATCACCAGCGGTTGCAGCGCCGGATCCTTGTTGGAGTTGGCGTGGCTGCAATCGACCATGATGTTCGGTTTGATTTTCGCCTTGTTCAGCGCTTGCTCGCATAGCGCTACGCTGACCGAATCATAGTTCGGCTTGCCATTGCCACCGCGTAGCACCACGTGCCCGTAGGCGTTGCCCTTGGTGGTGACGATCGACACGCCGCCTTCCTGGTTGATACCCAGGAAGCGGTGAGGGCTGGAAACCGACTGCAGCGCGTTGATCGCGACGGTCAGGCCACCGTCGGTGCCGTTCTTGAAGCCGACAGCCGAGGACAGGCCAGAGGCCATTTCACGGTGAGTCTGGGATTCGGTGGTCCGTGCGCCGATTGCCGACCAGCTGATCAGATCCTGCAAGTACTGCGGCGAGATCGGGTCAAGGGCTTCGGTTGCGGTAGGCAGGCCCATTTCAGCCAGATCCAGCAACAACTGACGACCGATGTGCAGGCCGTCCTGAATCTTGAACGAGTCATCCAGGTACGGATCGTTGATCAAGCCTTTCCAGCCAACAGTGGTACGCGGCTTCTCGAAATAGACCCGCATCACCAGATAGAGGGTGTCGGACACTTCGGCGGCGAGCACCTTGAGGCGCTCGGCATATTCGTGCGCAGCCTTGATGTCGTGGATCGAGCAAGGCCCGATGACAACGAACAGGCGGTGGTCTGTCCCATCGAGAATATTGCGAATCACCTCGCGGCCTTTGGTCACGGTGCGCAGGGCAACGTCGCTCAAAGGAATATCACGCTTGAGCTGATCGGGAGTGATCAGGGTCTCGTTGGAGGCGACGTTAAGGTCATTGATCGGTAAATCAGCCATCGTGTTACTCGTCAGGTCACGGGTGCCGGCCGCCAGCGATCCCCGCGCGGCGGAGCACAGCAGATTTAAGCGCGTCGGGGAGCCGAACCTTAGCGCGTTACGCGGTTGCTCGACAATGGGCAGGCGCGGGTTTAATCCTGTGCCGGCTGCATAAATGCCTGGCGGACGGTGTCATGGGAGAATTCGTCGGCATGTTGCTGGACCCATTCAAGGGCCAGTGCGTCGATGCTCTGCTGCTCGGTCTGGGGTTCGTGCAAGCGGCAGTAACGCTCCATTTGGCATACCTGTTCGCCCATGCGTGCGCAGAACAGCGTCTGTTCGTCGATAAAAGCGATCCCGACCAGGAATCCTCGCTTGCGTCTCAGGCACCAGGCCACATAGCCCAGGTAGCAGGCACTTTCGCCGAGGGTTGGCATGCGCACTTCCAGCGCCGTCCCGTGTCGCCAGGCGCGGTGGTAATTGCAAGCCACGCCGCCGAGGCTGATAGTGTGCAGCGTTTGGCGAGAAATACATTCGTGTTTACGCAAGGTTAACTCGACGGGAACATCATCAGGATGAGGTAGAAAACGTCTCATGAACGCGGACTCCAAGTCTCGGTTATTTGACATTGTTTCACCCAGTATAGTGGTCGAATTGGACCTGACCGATTTCGATGCCGATCAACGCTTATTGGCGATGAACGGTGTGTCGTTGGTGATATTCACCAGTGTCGGTTGCGCCAGTTGCCGTTGGGCCCGACAGCAACTGCCCGGGTTGGATCTGGCGGTCGATCGCCTGTGCTGGATCGATGCCGGAAACAATGGCGGAGTAGTCGAGCGTTATCAGGTATTTCATTTGCCGGCGCTGTTTGTGGTGCGTGACGGCGAGTTCTACGGCACCTTACAGTCGCGGCTGACGTGTAATGAACTCAATGAGGGCCTGCGTCAGGCGCTGAGCCGAATTCCAGAGGAGTTGCCATGATGGGGGCAGTTGTCCAGACGCCGCGTATCGGCATTATCGGGACCGGGGCGATTGGCGGTTTTTACGGGGTGATGCTGGCGCGTGCCGGGTTTGATGTGCACTTTCTGTTGCGCAGCGAATTTTGCGCGGTCGCCGGGCATGGTCTGAAACTCAACAGCGCTGTGCATGGCGCGATGACGCTGAATCCGGCCCAGGCCTATTCCTCGGCAGCAGACATGCCGCCCTGTGACTGGTTGCTGGTGGGCACGAAGACCACCAGCAACGCCGAGCTCGCGCCAGCGATCATCAAGGCTGCGGCTTCTGGCGCCAAAGTCCTGCTGTTGCAGAATGGTCTGGACGTCGAAGACAGCCTGCGCGAACTGTTACCTGATTCGCTGCACTTGCTGGGCGGCTTGTGCTTTATCTGCGTCCACCGCGCAGCGCCTGGGGTAATTGAGCATCAGGCTCTGGGTAGGGTGAACATCGGTTATCACAGCGGGCCGGCACTGGTTGACGAACAGGCGCGCCAGGCGATCGTCGAAGAGGGCGCCGGGTTATTTCGCAAGGCCGGTCTGGATTCTCAGGCCATGGCCAATCTGCAGCAGGCACGCTGGCAAAAACTGGTCTGGAATGTACCGTATAACGGTCTGTCAGTGCTTCTGGGCGCGAGCACAACGCCGCTGATGGCCGATGTCAGCAGTCGCGAGCTGATTCAGGCGTTGATGGCCGAGGTGGTGCAGGGCGCTCTGGCCTGCGGTCATACGATGCCGCCCGGTTATGCCGAGCAACTGTTCAAAGTGACGGAAGAAATGCCGGATTACTGGCCGAGCATGTACCACGATTATCTTTATAAACGTGCGCTGGAATTGTCGGCGATCTATGCCAGACCTCTGGCTGCCGCCAAGGCTGCGGGTTGTGAACTGCCGAAAATCGAAGCCTTGTACCAGGCATTGAGTTTTGTCGATCGGCGTAACAGCTGAGTCTGTCAGTCAGGAGACGCAATATGGTGAAGGGAATGGGCGACAAGCTGGTGGTGGCAATTTCCTCGCGGGCGCTGTTCGATTTAAGTGAGAGCCATAAGGTCTACCTGGCGCACGGCGTCGAAGCTTATCGCCAGTATCAGATCGAGCATGAGGAAGAGTTCCTCGAGCCGGGGGATGCGTTCCCACTGGTGAAAAAACTCCTGAGTCTCAATGTCAGTCTCGGCCGGGCCCGGGTCGAAGTGGTACTGGTTTCACGCAACAGCGCCGACACCGGTTTGCGGGTGTTCAACTCGATCCAGCATTACGGTCTGGATATTTCCCGTGCGGCTTTCGTCGGCGGGCGTAGTCCGTATCCCTATCTGGCGGCATTCGGCTGCGATTTGTTTCTGTCGACCCACGCCGAGGATGTTCGCAGTGCGCTGGATGCGGGCTTCGCCGCCGCGACGATTCTCTCCGGCGGCGCTCGTCGAGCGGCCAGTGCTGAGCTGCGTATCGCCTTCGACGGCGACGCGGTGCTGTTTTCCGATGAGTCCGAGCGCGTATATCAATCGGGTGGCCTGGAAGCGTTTCAGGCCAGCGAGCGTGAGTCGGCTCGTGAGCCATTGCGCGGGGGGCCGTTCAAAGGCTTCCTGGCGGCACTCAATCTGTTGCAGCGAGAGTTTCCCGACGATGCCTGCCCGATTCGCACGGCGTTGGTGACCGCGCGCTCGGCACCGGCTCATGAGCGGGTGATCCGCACATTGCGCGAGTGGGACATTCGTCTGGATGAGTCCTTGTTCCTTGGCGGTCTGGCGAAATCCGCGTTTCTTGAAGCTTTCGCCGCTGACGTATTTTTCGACGATCAGGCCGGTCATTGCGAGTTGGCCCGTGAGGTTGTCGCCACCGGTCACGTCCCCCACGGCATCAGCAATGAGCAAAAGGTTTAAGCCAAATGTTCAGGGTTTTGCGCCGGATGTCGTACTCGCCAAGGCACTGCTAAGCTGAATCAATCTCCGCCATGTTGGCAATCGAGGAGGTCATATGATTCGTTCGATGCTGTATGCCACTGACCTCGGTCTGTACGCACCTTATGTGATGCAGCATGCCCTGGAGCTGGCTCGAACATTCAATGCTGACTTGTATGTCGTTCACGCGGTTGAACCCATGGGATTGTTCGCCGAATCGGTGCTGCAGAGTTATCTCGATGAGCAGGCCTTGAACGAGCTGCACAGTCAGGGTTTGACCACCGTAATGGCCAACATCGAACGACGGGTGCTCGACAGCTTTCGCGAAGAGTTAGGGGAGGGGCAGCAGGACCTGGCGCTGATTCAATCGGTCAGAGTGTTTCAGGGTGACCCGTCACAGGTCATTCTCGATCAGGCTTCGAAACTCTCGGTGGATTTGCTGATCGTAGGTAGTCACAGCCATGGTGCCGGAGGGGAAGCGTCTTTGGGGAGGACCGCCGCGCGGGTTCTGCAATTGGCTCAGGTACCTGTGTATCTGGTGCCGCTGTTACAGCGTCGGCGGCATGGGGACGTCTGAGGCCGGATTCGCAGTTTTGATAAAAAGTTCTAGATTTATTCTTCAAACCATTAATATAGTTATATATCGTCGCTGATGCCCGTGGCGTCTAACTGCTTTGAGGGATACATATGAAGCTTCAACAATTGCGCTACATCTGGGAAGTGGCGCACCACGACCTCAACGTTTCCGCTACAGCCCAAAGTCTCTACACCTCACAACCGGGTATCAGCAAGCAGATCCGTCTGCTCGAGGACGAGTTGGGCGTCGAGGTTTTCGCACGCAGTGGCAAGCACTTGACGCGAGTCACCCCGGCCGGTGAGCGAATCATCACCACGGCTGGCGAGATCCTGCGCAAGGTCGAGAGCATCAAGCAAATCGCTCAGGAGTTCTCCAATGAGAAGAAAGGCACCCTGTCGATTGCTACCACTCACACCCAGGCACGTTATGCGTTGCCGCCGGTCATCAGCGGCTTCATCAAGCAATACCCGGATGTCGCCTTGCACATGCATCAGGGCTCGCCGATGCAGATCGCCGAAATGGCTGCCGACGGCACTGTGGATTTCGCCATCGCCACCGAAGCACTGGAGCTGTTCGGTGATCTGGTGATGATGCCGTGCTATCGCTGGAACCGTTGCGTGGTTGTTCCCCAGGGGCACCCGCTGACCAAGCTGCCGAAGCTGACCCTGGAAACCCTGGCTGAATACCCGATCGTGACCTACGTGTTCGGTTTCACCGGTCGTTCCAAACTCGACGAAGCCTTCAGCCATCGCGGCCTGACCCCGAAAGTGGTATTCACCGCAGCCGATGCCGACGTGATCAAGACTTATGTGCGCCTCGGTCTGGGCGTGGGTATCGTCGCCAAAATGGCGGTCGACACCAAGCTCGACAACGATCTGGTCGTGCTCGATGCCAGCGAACTGTTCGAGTCCAGCGTGACCAAGATCGGTTTCCGCCGTGGCACGTTCCTGCGTGGTTTCATGTGCGACTTCATCGAGAAGTTCGCCCCGCACCTGACGCGCGAAGTCATGGCCAAGGCCATCCAGTGCCACAACAAGCAGGAACTGGAAGAACTGTTCGACGGCGTCGAGCTACCGGTTCACTAAGGCGACTCATTTCACCTCGGTAACAGCAAACTGTTGCCGGGTTCCCGCCACGTTGATTTCGACCTCATCACCCTCGAATTTTCCCAGCAGGCTTTTGCCCAGTGGCGAGCGCGGGGTGATGACGGTAATCAGTTGCCCCACCAGATAAACCTTCAACCCGGCCGCATCTGGTCCCAAAAACAGCCATTGCTGATTACCGTTGTCGTCTTCAAGACCCAGCAGCGTGCCAATCTGGATGCCGTGTTGCTCGTCATAGGGACGCAGGATCAGGTTTTGGCAAAGCACCAGTGCCTGCCTGATTTCTTCCACACGCCTGGCCTGACCGGCAGCCAGATAGGAGGCTTCCAGGCCTAGCGTGTCGTATTTGTTTTCGGCGATGTTTTCTTCGTGGGTCGCGGTTTCATAGGCAGTTTGCGCGGCGCGTTGGGCGATATCGAGATCGACCTTGAGCTTTTCGAGGATCAGGCAGTGGACGGCGTGTTTATTCATGGTCAATCACAGAATTGCAGGACGTTCGCCCGGCTCTTGTCGCTGGGGGCCGTCTGGTCTTGTTGCAGCCAGAACTGGCATTTAGGGTTGGACTGAATGCGCAGGTTGCTGCGGGCATTGTCCAGGCCTTGTTGTTGTTCGTTCTTGCTCAGGTTGTCCTGGTATTGCTCGAACATTCGATTCGGCTCCGCCGGTTCGGTAACGGGTGGTTTGGCGAGGTGCTGAACGGCCTCGGCTACAGGCGCAAGTTGCTGACTGAACACAAAGCGTGAAGCCAGCCAGCAGGTCAATGCGATAGCCATGAAACCCAGCCACAGACCCAAGGCAATGCTGCCGGTCAGCTGCAGTGGATTAATGCTGACGTGCATTGGACGATGCGGACGTGGACGATAGGGCATGGCGGCTTCCTGGCAGGCGCTGTTGATCGGGCAGGGGGGATGATTGTCGCACACCCCCAGAGCCTGTTGACGGTTGGTGGCGATCGGCCATCAAGCGTCAACAGGCCCTGGAAGATTAATCGGCTGCACCCCTTCTGCGCGGAACGATTTATGCGGACAATCGGCGCTTTTGCCAAACGGAGCCCGGAATGAAAGTCACCTGGGATATTTTCTGCAGTGTCGTCGATAACTACGGCGACATCGGCGTGACGTGGCGCCTGGCCCGGCAATTGGTGGCTGAGCATCAATGCTCGGTGCGGCTGTGGGTCGATGATCTGCGGGCTTTCGAGCGCATTTGTCCGCAACTCGACGTCAATGCCCCTCAGCAGTGGCAGCAAGGTGTCCAGGTGTGCCAGTGGTGCGCTGTGTGGCAATCGACGGCCGCCGCCGATGTGGTGATCGCCGCATTTGCCTGCCAATTGCCGACTGCGTACATGGACGCAATGACTGCGCGGGAGAAAACCCCGCTGTGGATCAACCTTGACTACTTGAGTGCCGAGGACTGGATTGTCGGTTGTCATGGCTTGCCATCGGTGAAGTACAAGCATGTGCAGAAGTATTTCTTCTTTCCGGGGTTTCAGGCCGGTACGGGCGGCTTGCTGCGTGAGGCCGGGTTGCTCGAGCAGCGTCGCCAGTTTCAGAAAAGTGCTCAGGCCCAGCGAGATTTCTTGCAGGCGCTCGGCGTTGCTCCGGTAGCGGGCGCGCGGCTGATCTCGTTGTTCGCCTATGAAAATGCGGGACTGGCCAGTTGGCTCGACGTCATGGCTGCTGACTCACAACCGACTCATCTGCTGGTGCCCGAGGGGCGGATTCTCGGTGACGTGGAGCGGTGGCTGGGTGTCGAGGGGTTGTCGGCTGGTGCGGTACAAGTACGTGATTGCTTGACGGTGCAGGTGCTGCCGTTCGTCCGACAGGAAGAATACGACCGCCTGTTGTGGTGCTGTGATTTCAATGCCGTACGCGGCGAGGACTCTTTCGTGCGCGCCCAGTGGGCCGGGCGGCCAATGCTCTGGCACATTTATCGGCAGGAAGAAGACATTCATCTGGACAAGCTCGACGCCTTCCTCGAGCTGTATACACTAGGCCTGTCGCCGGCCGCCAAGGCCGCCGTGAATGATCTGTGGCAGGCCTGGAACGCAGGAGCGGACATGGCCGAAAGCTGGAAAAACCTGCTTGAGCACTGGCCGGAAGTGGCCAGTCATTCCGAAAAATGGTGTCTGGAACAGGCCTTGCAAGCGGATCTTGCTGCGGCGCTGGTGCAGTTTTACCTAAATTGGATATGATACGCGGCCTAGATTTTTGTAAATCCCATCCAAATTCGGATATTCGTAATGAAAACTGGTAAAGAACTGAAACCCGGTACGGTGATCCGTCTCGAAAACGACCCTTGGCTGGTTCAGAAAGCTGAATTCACCAAGTCCGGTCGTAACAGCGCGATCATGAAGACCAAGCTGAAAAACCTGCTGACCGGTTACAAGACCGAGATCGTTTACAGCGCCGATGACAAACTGGACGACGTAATCCTCGACCGCAAAGAAGCGACTCTGTCGTTCATCAGCGGCGACACCTACACGTTCATGGACACCACTGACTACACCATGTACGAGCTGAACGCCGAAGACATCGAAGCTGTTCTGCCATTCGTCGAAGAAGGCATGACCGATGTTTGTGAAGCGATCTTCTTCGAAGAGCGTCTGGTTTCCGTAGAGCTGCCGACCACTATCGTGCGTGTAGTCGACTACACCGAAGGTTCCGCTCGTGGCGACACTTCCGGCAAGGTCATGAAGCCTGCCAAGCTGAGCAACGGTACTGAGCTGCAAGTTGCTGACTTCATCGAAATCGGTGACAGAATCGAGATCGATACCCGCGAAGGCGGTTCTTACAAAGGCCGCGCTAAATAAGCGCAGTTTTTGCAGGAAAGAAAAAGCCCGACCATTGAGTCGGGCTTTTTTGTGCGCGTCTGTTGGGTTGATCGTTCCCACGCTCCCGCGTGGGAATGCATCCGGTGACGCTCTGCGTCACCTCTACAGCGGACGCAGAGC
>NZ_JBWKQB010000053.1:0-13561 GCF_059418545.1 Pseudomonas sp. GW821-FHT07G10
GGCGAGGAACAGCAACGCAGGATATGGGCTGCTGGCGCCGAAGTTGACTAACAGAACTAGCCACACAGGCCACTAGCTCCACCGTTGAAATATTTCCAGTGGAGCGGGAAATAGAAAGTAAACCGACAGTGCCATATTCGCCTCGCGAAGAAAGACACCAGCCATGGTTGAGATTGTAATGTCGTGCCTCCTCCCAGAATGCCTGCCTTTGAGTCTGCTGTTGCGCAGACCAGCGCATGGGAATGGAACGTGTTAGTCCATGTTCGACGGTGGGGTCTTGGGAGAAATAGTTTTCGGCCACATACTTTTCCTCCCGGGAAGTTGGGTAGTTTGAAAGCAGGAAGTATTGTGGGGACGCTAAAGGTAGCGGGATTTTTAGCCCGTAGGAGCAGAACTCAAAACCCAGGTTGGACGTTAATTTAACCAGCTTGTTAAGTAATTCACGTTCAGCGGTGCAGCCAGAAACCAGGTCTATGAAATATTCGCGCCAGTCATTCACCCGTATTGCCTTCCGTGGTCCGTGTTGCCGTCAGCGGGTTCGACACTATCTCAGCCGCTCATCCTTATATTTATGTGGCCAATCACCAAAGTAACTATGATGTTCTGATTGTGGCGCAGGCCCTGAAACCAGGTACGGTTATTGTCGGTAAGAAATCACTTAAATGGTTGCCTCTGGTCGGGCAATTGTATTGGTTGACGGGCAGCCTGTTCATTGACAGAAGCAGCCCCCGGGAGTCGATCCAGAGCCTGCGCAAAATCTCCAGGAGCGTAGTCGCTGACAATACTTCCCTCTGGATCTTCCCTGAAGGCACCCGAAACAAAGGCAGGGATATGCTGCCTTTCAAGGCGGGAGCCTTCCGGATTGCCAAGGAAATGGGGGTGGGGATCGTTCCCGTCACGATCAGTCCTGCTGTTGGGGACATTGCATACAACTCATTGCGCTCTACTGAAGTCAGTATCGTGGCTCATCAACCCATCGAGGCGGATGTAGTCGCGAGCATGAGTGCCAAGGAGCTGGCAAGCTACACACGTGGAATCATCTACAACACGATTCCGGTTACTTAGGGATGGCCTGAAGTCGTCCGGTATTTTCAGGCGGCGTCGCTATTGGTGAATTAAAAACGCACCGATTACAAGATGATCAAATCAGTCGCTCTTACAAGAAGGGACGACGTGGGTGTCAAGACGGCTCGTGATGGTGGTCGCGTAGCCGGGGGGGCATTTCGAGACATTTCAGCGTGTTACGCCAGGGCAACCAGTCGAATCGTACAATGAAGACATCCTGGCATCGTTTGGTGGGCGGTCGATCTACGATGTCAGTCACCGGCCAGTCCTGGAAACAGGCTCCGCCATGTTCAACAGTAACTGACCGAATTCGCGCACTGCGGGAGTCTTCTCGCCGGCGCTCCAGGCCAGCAGGAAATTGGCTTTCGGCAGTGCCGGCAGACCGTATTGCCCATCGACGACTCTCATGCCCGGCTTCAGATCGCTCCACATTTGCACCGTGGCGCCGAGACCTGCAAGCACAGCCGTACGAATACCTTCCTGGCTTGGTGAGGTGAAAGCAACGTGCCACTTGACGGACGAACCCTGCAACGCCTCGACGCCTACCTGACGGTTGACGCATGGTGCTGGAGAAAGTGCGAGCGGCAGCGACGTACCTTCCGGCATCTCGAAGTTTTCCGCCGCGACCCACACGAACTGCGTCTGTCGCAGTACCGTGCCGCTGTTTTCGTCGCCTGGTTGCGACAACACCACAGCAAGATCAAGCTCGCCAGCGTTGACCATTGTGCGCAAATCGAGATACGTACCGACGTTCACATCCAGGCGCACGCCAGGAAATGCGCGGGCGAACTGGCACAGCATCGGTGGCAGCCGTTCGCCCATGAACGTCTCCGGTACACCGAAGCGCACGATGCCCGAGAGACGTGACGGCTGAAAGCGGCGGGCCAGGGCATCGAGTGAGTCCAGAATATTTTGTGCATGGTGCAGGAAGTCGTTGCCATCCTCGGTCAAGGTCAGGCGGCGTGTCGTGCGGTACAGCAGTGGTCGGCCAACTTGTTCTTCGAGCCGCCGGATCTGATGGCTGACCGCGGACTGGGTGAGGTTCAAACGCTGCGCTGCGCGGGTGAACCCGCCTGTTTCCTTCACGGCAATGAAGGCGCGCAGCAGTGACGGGTCGATGTCCATAGTCGGCCTACATATGAAGATAATTACTGAATCCTACAAAATTAAATCATTTCCGTCATTAGAGATGGTTGCCCACACTTAATCCCACGGCCTGCCTCAACGGCGCTGTCTGCAGTGGGAATTATGCATTTACCCATTTCTCTCTGGGACAGTTGCCGAAGCCATCGTTTATCGCGCTTTCGATTACCGATGGCGGCATTGCTGACCCGTCCCTTCAAGACAACCCGGAAAAATATCGATGCCCCCGTCCCGCACCCGAAAGAACAACATCGCATTGGTTGCAATTTGTTTAGCTTCGCTCATGTTCGGTCTGGAAATATCCAGTGTGCCCGTGATATTGCCAGCCCTTGAGACGGTATTGCATGGCGATTTCAAGGACATGCAGTGGATCATGAATGCTTACACCATCGCCTGCACGACGGTGCTGATGGCGACCGGCACGCTGGCAGATCGTTTTGGCCGCAAACTCATTTTCATCCTCAGCATCGTCGCGTTCGGCATCGCTTCCTTGATTTGTGGCCTGGCACAAAGTATGTCCGTTCTGATTGCCAGTCGGATTATTCAAGGTGTGGCGGGCGGCGCAATGCTGATCTGTCAGGTTGCCATTCTTTCCCATCAGTTCCAGGAGGGGAGTGAGCGCGGCAGAGCCTTCGGGGCATGGGGGATTGTTTTCGGCATTGGACTCGGCTTTGGGCCGATCATCGGTGGCTTGATCGTTGCCGTTTCCAACTGGCAATGGGTGTTCCTCGTCCATGTTCCGCTCGCCATCCTGACATTGGCGCTTGTTTTCGATGGGGTGCAGGAGTCCCGCGATCCGCAGTCCAGGAGGCTCGACATTCTGGGCATCATCGCGCTTTCTCTGGTTGTTCTTGGTTTGGCATATCTCATTACGCAAGGCCCGGGACTTGGCTGGAGCAGCGCTACAGCCATCGGCATTCTGGTCGCTACGATGGTGAGCGCTATCGCTTTTGTCCTGGTGGAAAAACTCCACCCACATCCGATGTTTGATTTTTCTGTCTTCAGAATTCGGAATTTCTCGGGCGCTCTCTTTGGCTCCATGGGTATGAACTTCAGCTTCTGGCCGTTCATGATCTATCTGCCGATCTATTTCCAAAGTGGTCTGGGTTACGACAGTGTCGCCGCTGGACTGTCGTTGCTGGCTTACACGCTTCCGACCTTGGTGTTTGCGCCGCTGGGGGAGCGTCTTGCCTTGCGTTATCAGCCTGGCCTTGTGATTCCTGCGGGGCTGTTCACGATCGGCCTGGGGTTCATTCTGATGAAATACGGCTGCAGCGTTGATGATGCGAGCTGGCTGACGATGTTGCCAGGTTCCCTGTTGGCAGGGATCGGTTTGGGCATCACCAATACGCCAGTCACTAATACGACTACCGGCTCGGTTTCGAGTGCCCGCGCAGGCATGGCTTCTGGCATCGACATGAGCGCCAGGATGATTTCCCTAGCGGTCAACATCGCCTTGATGGGATTCGTTCTGGTGGCAGGAATCTCGACGTATTTGCAGAGTGCCTTTCCTGGAAAACTCGATGTGTTACAGGTGCGATCCCTGGCCGAAAGCATCGCCGCAGGAAACGTCTCTTCGCTCACTCAAGGTTTTGCGCAACTGGCTTCTTTGGGGGTGCCAGACACTGCAATTCACGCAGCGCTTGTTCACGGGATCGGCTGGGTGATGCTGTATGGCGGCATTGGTGTTTGGGTGCTGGCCGCTATCAGCTTTTTAACCTTTTCCCCCAACAAGCAAATGAGTCAGGTAACGACGTAGCGACACCTGGTCAGTGCCCGTAGACCGCGTTGCAAAGGTCTACGGTGAATTGCCCGAACATGCCTTTGAAGGCGGTGTTGGTGAAGGTTACCACGGTCAATTGCTGCTCCGGGTCGACGAACCAGGAGTGCCCGTAGGCGCCGCCCAGCCGCCAGCTGCCGACCGACTCGGCGGTCTGTGCGGCTGCCGGGTCCTTGAGCACCGTGAAGCCCAAGCCCAAGCGCGATCCGTTCGTTGCCTGTAACACATCGAGTCCCTCCGCCACACGGCGAGTCAGCGACTCGGTTGAAGCATCCTTGCGGCAGTTGCCCGGCTGCATCCCATGACACTCTATGTGCACGACGAATAATCCGGCTGCCAGTTGGCTTGATAGGTGGAGTGCACTGTCAGTTTGAGCGTTCGACATTATTAGACGCCGCTTTTTTATTGCTCGCCACCGCCTGTGCATGTTCAGACTGCTGGTAATGCGCCATGGAGGAATCAGTCGCGGCCTCCATTCTTTCCATTACCTTGTCGCTACCGCCTTCGGCCATCGCAGCCACAGAAGCACTCATCAGGGTGACAATCAAAAATGCTTTAAGGGTTTTCATGGGGAACTCTCCAGTATTCGGGTTCTGCCAGAGCGAAAGCTTGCTGGCTTGAGCTAATTCTGAAGCGAGCCGTATTTCAGCCCGTTCCCCGGCACATGAATTTTTTGACAGGAAAGCTATTTGTGCTCTTTGCCCTTTTTTCCTTCTCCAGATCGTTTGGGTTACTGAGTAGCCCTGGATATTCCGATTGATCCGTTTGCAGTGCGACATTAAGAGACTGAAGCGAAATTGATAGCCGGAGATGTAAGTAATCGGGCACTCAACAATCAGTTTGAAGCCGATACAGGCCGAGTCTACCGCCATACCTGAGCGTGCCATTTTTTAAACGTGTCCTCTATTTCAAACGCCCCCGCACATCAAACAGCCATTAAAAAAAACGCCCCTTTGGCCCGGATAACATCGTTTCTCCAGAACATGGCTTTTGACTATATTGGCGCCTAGATCAAGCGAATCAGCAAACATTCGCCACCATTCATTGCGGGTAGTCTTAATGAAAATAAAACCTGACAGCGCAGGGCTTGATAACGCCGGAACGGGGACAAAAGTTGTCTGGGGCGGGGAGCAAGTCAGGCATCCCTACAACGCCACGCAAACACCCATCGTGGTCAGCGCCGCATACGGTTACGACGATATCGATGTCTGGTACGACGTGGCTCTGGGCAAGAGCCCAGGCTTTATTTACAGCCGCATGAGCAACCCCACGGTGGAGACGCTCGAGGCGAAAATCCGCGCACTTGAAAATGCGGAATCGGCCGTGGCATTCAGCAGCGGCATGGCCGCGATCAGCAGTGTCCTTTATACCTTCCTGTCCCATGGCAATCGGCTGGTTTCAACCAAGGACAGTTACGGTGGCACCAACAAGGTTTTCGAAGAGTTTTTGCCGCGCATGGGGGTCGATGTCACGTTGTGTGAAACATTCGATCATGAAGAAATCGAACGGGAAATCGCCAAAGGCTGCGATCTTCTCTACCTGGAAACACCCACCAATCCGACGCTGAAAATAGTCGATATCAAACGCCTTGTAGCGGCGGCCAGGCGCGTCGGCGCCCTGGTGGTGGCGGACAATACCTTTGCCACCCCTTTGAATCAGAACCCGCTGGCGCTGGGCGTGGATGTGGTTGTTCATAGCGCTACCAAGTTTCTCAGTGGCCATGGCGATGTACTGGGCGGCCTGGTGTGCGGTGCCGAACCATTGATGGCGAAAGTTCGCCATTACCGGGAAATCAATGGCGCCACGCTCGATCCGTTCTCGGCCTATATGATCATTCGTGGCATGAAGACACTCGCACTGCGAGTGCGCCAGCAGCAACACAGTGCCCGCGCCCTGGCAGAGTTCCTGAGTACTGAACCCTTGGTGGATTCGGTGAACTATCCTGGCCTACCCAATCACCCGAACCATGATGTTGCTTGCGCGCAAATGCGCGGGTTCGGGGCAATCGTCAGTTTTGTCGTGGCCGGTGGCATGGACACGGTCAAAGTGCTGTTGCCACGCTTACGCTTTGCTCACTGTGCCGGGAACCTGGGTGCGGTTGAAACCATCTATGGGCCGGCCAGAACAACCAGCCATGTGGAAAACACCCTGGAAGAGCGTTTAGCCCTGGGTATTTCTGAAGGGTTGGTGCGTATTTCCGTTGGCATCGAAGATACCGATGATCTGGTTGATGATTTGAAACAGGCTTTTGCCTGGGTCAGAAGTTTATGGGAGGAACAGGCCATCTCGAAAACCCAATCAATATTGAATGAACCTTGCGCTGAGGTAGCAAACTGACGTTTAAACGTTAATGCCTCACGACAAGGCAGTCGCTGAGGAGTTCATGAAAAGGAATAATAATAAAATTTAGCGGCAAACTGGTTGTATTACTGCTCGGTAATTTACTGCAGGAACTTATTTTGCCCTAATAACTTTCATGAGAGTCAA
This sequence comes from Pseudomonas sp. GW821-FHT07G10, assembly GCF_059418545.1. NCBI lineage: Bacteria > Pseudomonadati > Pseudomonadota > Gammaproteobacteria > Pseudomonadales > Pseudomonadaceae > Pseudomonas > Pseudomonas sp. GW821-FHT07G10. The sequence continues at coordinate 6,476 of NZ_JBWKQB010000053.1, forward strand.
CTATGTCCACAAAAGAAGAACAAATAAGTACCCGTGCCGGTTTCAAACAGGAAATGCAGACCCGCCATATTGTCATGTTGGCATTGGGCGGAGTTATTGGTACCGGGCTATTCCTGACATCCGGATACACCGTCAATCAGGCCGGCCCATTGGGTGCGGTAATCGCTTACATCATCGGCGCGGTGATGGTCTACATGGTCATGATGTGCCTGGGTGAACTGGCGGTGCAGATGCCGGAAACCGGCTCATTCAGTACCTACGCAACACGCTTCCTCGGCCCGGGTACCGGCTACACGGTGGCCTGGCTTTACTGGTTGACCTGGACGGTAGCGATCGGCTCCGAATTTACCGCAGCGGGTATCCTGATGGCGCGTTGGTTTCCGAGCACGCCGGTATGGATCTGGAGTGCGTTGTTTTCCATGGTGGTGTTCCTCAGTAACGTCGTGTCGGTCAGGCTGTTTGCCGAGACGGAGTTCTGGTTGTCGTTGGTCAAGGTACTGACGGTATTGGCGTTCCTGGTGGTCGGTGGCGGGGCGATCATTGGCGTGTTTCAAATCGACCAGGCGCACAGCATCGGGCTAAGTAATTTCACCCGCGAGGGGCTGTTCCCCACAGGTTTCATGTCGATTGCCATGACCTTGCTGGCAGTGTCCTTTGCTTTTTCCGGCACCGAGCTGATCGGTATTGCCGCGGGCGAAACCAAAGATCCTCAGCGCAATGTGCCGCGGGCCATCCGCACCACCGTACTACGCCTGGCGATCTTCTTCGTAGGGACCATTTTCGTTCTGGCGACGTTGTTGCCGCGCGAGCAGGCCGGATTGATCGAGAGCCCGTTTGTGACGGTGTTCACCTATATCGGTATCCCGTACTCCGCCGACATCATGAACTTCGTGATCATCAGTGCACTGTTGTCCGCCGCCAATTCCGGGTTGTACGCCGCTTCGCGCATGCTCTGGACGCTGAGTGATCAAGGTCATCTGCCGAAGCAGTTCTCTGCGCTGACCCGCATGGGGACACCGTTCAATGCCATCGTGGTCAGTATGGTGGGCGGTGCGGCATCGCTGCTGAGCAGTGTGTTTGCCCCCGATACCATCTACCTGGCGCTGGTTTCGATTTCCGGGCTGGCGGTGGTGGTAGTGTGGATGAGCATTGCCGCGAGTCAGATCGCGTTCCGTCGCCACTATGTGGCCAATGGCGGCGATATCAGGGACCTCAAGTTTCGCGTACGGGGGTACCCATGGGTGCCGCTGGGTGCGCTGGTCTGTTGCAGTCTGGCCTGTGTGGGGATCGCCTTTGACCCTGAGCAGCGTGTGGCACTGTACTTCGGCTTGCCGTTCATCGCCTGGTGCTATTTCGTGTATTACATTACCCGCAAGAACCGCGAGCGTCGCTTGTCGGTTGCCCCCTTGGCACAACCGTCCGATGCGTTCTAAGCGGTATCGACGATGTGGGCAACAGCGCTTGGTGCAGGGGGCGTCAATGAGGTCCAGGCAATGAATCAAAAGACGTTACCCCCGCTCAATTGGCTTCGCGCATTTGAGGTATCCGCCCGCTGTTTGAATTTCACCCATGCGGCCGAAGAGTTGTTTTTGACCCAAGGCGCGGTCAGCCAACAGATCCGGCAATTGGAAAGCCACCTGGGTGTGGCACTGTTCAAACGCTTGCCCCGTGGTTTGGGTTTGACCGAAGAAGGTCAGTCGTATTTGCCTGTCGTGCAAGACGCGATTACGCGATTGGCGGTCGGCACCAATGAAATTTTTGGTCAGCATAAAAGGCGACCGATCAAGGTGCGTGGCAGCCTGTCTTTTTTCGTGCACTGGCTGGCGCCAAAGCTGGTCGACTTTCGCCAGGCTCATCCGCATGTGGATATACGCTACATCAGCAACATCTGGGTAAAGGAACTCGATGGTGAGGACGACATGGAGATCCGCTGGGGCCACGGACAATGGACAGGCCTTGTGTCTCAGCGCCTGACCTGGGACACCTTGTTCCCGGTCTGCTCGCCGGGGTTGATGGCGAGCGCGCCGCTGGAGGTGCCAGGCGACGTGGCCCGGCATCCTTTGCTGCACGTGTTGGGGTATGAAGAAGGGTGGGGGTACTGGTTGAAAATGGTCGGTGCAGACGCTGTCGATTCGTCGACGGGCATGCAGTTCGATACCCTCATTTCGACGTTGCGCATGGCTGAGCTCGGCCAGGGTATCGCCCTGGCTCGCTCATCCATGGTCGATGAGATGCTCCAGGACGGTCGTCTTGTCGAACCCTTCACACAGCGGATCGAGGCCAGCGAGTCCTTTTACCTGGTGCGCGGTTCCGGAGCCGATCAGCATCCCGATGCGGTCATGTTTTCCACCTGGCTGGTCGAGCAGGCACATCGTTACAAATGAATGGCCGGAGTCAACCATGCGCTATGTGAGTACACGAAGTTCGGCCGTGCAGGCCGATTTCGAGAGGGTCGTATTATCCGGAGTCGCCGATGACGGCGGGCTATTCGTGCCGGTCAGCCTGCCGCTGTTCAGCACGCAGGAAATCGCCAACTGGTCAACGTTGCCCTATGACGAACTGGCCTATAGGGTCATGAGTCCGTTCGTAGGCCAGTCAATCCCCGAAGTGGATTTCAAACAGCTGCTCAAGGAAGCCTACAGCACCTTCAGTCATCGCTCCGTCGCGCCCTTGCATCAGGTCGACAGGAACGAATGGGTACTGGAGTTGTTCCATGGACCGACCCGTTCCTCGAAGGATTTTTCTGCCCAGCTGCAAGCGCGCCTGGTCGACTATTTCCTCGTTAAACGCCAGCAGCGTGCGGTCATGCTGGGGGCGACCAATGGGGATACCGGGCTTGCCGCCATCGAGGCGTTCAAAGACTGCGACGAAACCGCCGTGGTGGTGTTCTACCCGCAAGCCGGTGTGCCTGATGATCAGCTGCAGCATCTGCAGGCTGCCGCTCACCCCAGGCTGCACAGATTCGCCGTGAACGGCAGCTTTGACGATTGCCAGACCATCGTCACTCGGTTGTTGCGCCAATGGCCATCCGCGCAGTGCGAGGCGATCAGTTTCAACTCGAACAACTGGGTCAGCGTGATGGCGCAGTTGGTGTTTTATTTTCACGCCGTGCTGCAACTGGGCGGTGGTCAGCGGCCGATCGGATTCAGCGTGCCGGCGGCCAGTTTCGCCGAAGTCTATGCGGGCTATATCGCGCAAAAGATGGGCCTGCCGATCACCCAAATGATCGTTGCCACCAATCGGAACGACGCGCTACACCAGCTGTTTCTGAAAAACCATTACTCCAGGTCACGGGCCAGCAAGAGCTTGTCGCCAGCCATGGACCTGTCGATTTTTTCCAATCTCGAACGCTTTCTGTGGGAGCTCTACGGGCACGATCATCAGGCAGTGAGCGCGCTGATGACAGAGTTCGAGGCCCATGGCGAGATGACCATCGCCAATGAGTTCTGGTTGCAGGCACGGATGATCATCGACTCTTACTCAGTCAGCGATGACGAGACCCTGAAGGAAATCACCACCCTCTACCGTGATACCGGATATGTCATCGACCCTCATACAGCCACGGGCGTTCTGGCGGCCCGGCTGTACCGCAGAAGCCTGGTGGCGCCGATGGTCACACTGGGCGAGATCTCGCCAGTCAAGTCAGCGGCGTTGCTCGGTGAGCTGGGGATCACCTCGATGCCACAGCGAAGCCCTCTCACGGTTCAATCGTCGCAGCAGGTTTACCGCATTCAGCCCGACGACATCGAAACCATCCATCAAGTGCTCCGCGGTCTTTGAAGACGCGACAAGGGGGCTAAGTGAAGCGAATTCTGGATCCGCTCGATGAGCGCATCATTGCCGAGCTCAGGTTGAATGCCCGAGCTGCTCACGCCGAGCTGGCGACCAAAGTGAACCTGTCGCGCAATGCGGTGCGACAGCGCATCGAACGGCTCGAACGCGATGGTGCGATACAGGGATATACGCTACGCACGGGCGTGGGGCATCAGTCATCAGCCAATATCAATGCGGTGATATTCGTCTATCGCTATGACCGCATGCGCGGCGCGGAGGTATTGCAGGCACTGCAGAAAATACCGGAAATAATCCAGTGCGATGTGATGAGTGGGGAGTTCGATCTGATGGTGCGAGTCGGTGCTTCGAGCCCCGAGCGGGTGCATAAAGTCTGGAATGAAATATCCGCCCTGTCGGGGGTGGAAAACACCGTGACTTCATTTGTCCTGTCATCTGTTGTTTAGGGTTATTGCCCGTCTGAAAAGCCAACGATTGTTGGCTTTTTTTATGACTGGACACTTTGCCCGGGCACTGGTCAAAACGGCCATAAAATAGAGCAAATCGACATATTTCACTGCCATGGCCGCCATCCTAATCTAGTGCCCAACAGCTAATAACCCGGATGGAAGACAACAAAAATGACTGAATACAAACTTGCGTTGGTCGGCTTCGGCGGTGTCAATCGTGCATTGGCTCAGCTCATCGCCGAGCGTAATAAGGCGTGGCAACAAGAGTTCGGTTTTACCTTGAAAATCGTCGGCGTCACCGATCTGTTTCTGGGTTCTATCGTTGGCCGTGACGGCCTGGATGCCGGGCTGCTGGCGAACCTCCCCGCAGTCAAAGGCGCTTTCGCGCAACTGCCTGGCGGTAATGCCGAAGCCTTCAATGAAGCCGTGATCAAGCATTCCGGTGCAGACATCATCGCCGAAGCAACTTTCACCAACCCTGTAGACGGCGAGCCGGCCACCTCGTTCTGCCGCTGGGCCCTGGAAAACGGCAAGCACGTGGTGACGACCAACAAGGGGCCGATTGCTTTGCATGGCGCAGAGCTGAAAGCGCTGGCCCAGCGCAATAACGTCGCCTTTGAATACGAAGGCTCAGTGATGAGTGGTACGCCGGTGATCCGGCTTGCCAGGCAGTCTCTGGCAGGCAGTTCGATTGTCGGCTTCGAAGGGATCCTCAACGGCACTTCCAACTTTGTCCTCACCAGCATGGAAGGCGGTCTGGGTTTCGCCGAGGCAGTCAGCAAAGCCCAGGAGCAGGGTTATGCCGAAGCCGACCCGACCGCGGATGTCGAGGGGCATGATGTGCGCCTCAAAGTGGTGATTCTGGCCAACGAACTGCTCAATGCCCACTTGAGTGTCAGCGACGTCAGCTGCCGCGGTATTTCGGCCCTTGGCCTGGACGACATTGAGAACGCCCGGCACAACGGCACGCGCTGGAAGCTCATCGGCGCCGCCACGCGCAATGCTGATGGCTCGGTCAGTGCCAGTGTCGAACCCAGGCTGTTGAGCAACGCTCACCCATTGGCCAGCATCGCTGGCGCGACCAACGCGGTGTCGTTCAATACCGGGCTGCTGGGGGCGGTCACCGTATCGGGCCCGGGCGCCGGGCGGACGGAAACCGCGTTCGCGCTGCTGTCGGACATCATCAGCATCCATAAGTCGGTTGCGAACAACTAGGAGAAGGCCTGTGAACGTATCGCGCTTGGCCATGGCCGTGGTTGGGAATCAAATCGACGTGTTGAACCCGTTTGACGCAAGCGTCATCGGGTCGGTAGCTGATATGTGTGCGTCTCAAGTCCCGAATCTGCTGGCGCAGGGGCGCAGTGGTGCGCAAACATGCGCCGGATTGCCGCGTTATCGCAGGGCTCAGATTCTTGAGCAAGCAGCCCTGAACATCGAGCGGGATGGCGGGGCGTTCGCCCGGCTGATCGTCGACGAGGCCGGTAAAACCATCAAGCAGGCGGAAAAAGAAGTCAAACGTTGCGTCAACACCCTGAAACTGTCCGCGCAAGAGGCCGGGCGCAATGCGGGGGAAGTCGTGCCGTTCGACGCCTATGAAGGCTCCGAGTCGCGGCAGGGCTGGTTCTCTCGGGAGCCGCTGGGCCTGATTGTGGCAATCACCCCTTACAACGATCCGTTGAACCTGGTGGCGCACAAGCTGGGCCCGGCCATAGCAGGCGGCAATGCGGTCATCCTCAAACCGTCCGAGCTGGCGCCTTTGTCGGCGATCAAGCTGGTAGGGTATCTGGTGGACGCGGGTCTGCCGGAGTCGGTGGTCACGGTCGCGACCGGAGGGGCTGCGCTGGGCAAGGCCCTGGTCGCCGCCCGTGAGGTCAGGATGATCTCTTTTACCGGAGGGTTCGTCACGGGGGAGCAAATTGCCCGCACTGCCGGCTTGAAGAAACTGGCCATGGACCTGGGCGGTAATGCGCCGGTCATCGTGATGGGCGACTGCGACCTCGATGCCGCAATCGAGAGTTGTGTATCCGGGGCATTCTGGGCCGCCGGGCAGAACTGCATTGGTACTCAGCGCCTTCTGATTCAGGCTTCTATCTATGAAGCTTTTCGAGACCGGTTCGTCAACCTCTCGAAAACCTTGGTTGCGGGTAACCCGGCATTGGCCACCACGGACATCGGTCCGATGATAACGTTACAGGCTGCTCAGAGTGCCGAGAGAGTTGTGAGCGAGGCAATGCAAGAGGGGGCCAGGCTGCTTTGCGGGCACCAGCGAGAGGGCGCATGTTACGCCGCGACAGTGCTGGAGAATGTCGATCACGCCAGCCGGCTATGGCGCAATGAAGTGTTTGCGCCGGTGGTGGTGCTTCAGTCCTTCGAAACCTTCGATGAAGCCATTGCCCTGGCCAATGAGCCCGAGTACAGCTTGCATGCCGGGATCTTCACCAATGATTTGGGAACGGCAATGAGTGCTGCACGGAGGATCGAAGCGGGGGGCGTGATGATTAACGATTCGTCCGACTACCGCTTCGATGCGATGCCGTTTGGCGGCTTCAAGTATGGCAGCCTGGGCCGGGAGGGCGTTCGCTTCGCCTATGAAGAAATGACTCAACCCAAAGTGGTGTGCCTGAATAATCTTCGTTGATTCATTGTGCTGGGGGGCTGAGCAAGATTGATGCTGGCGTACTGTGAGTGTCCCCTTCTATATATAGGTGCTGACGGCTCTACTATATAGAAGGGTTAAAAACGGGCTCTTTTGGTCCTTTTCAGCCTTCTTGATAGATAATTTGAATTAACCCTTGACGGCAGAATCTGGAAGCCTATAATTCGCCCCACTTCCGGCGCAGTCGAA
>NZ_JBWKQB010000054.1:0-10563 GCF_059418545.1 Pseudomonas sp. GW821-FHT07G10
GGTTTCCATGCCATGCACCAGCGTCTTCGATGCTCAGGATGCCGGCTACAAGCAAGCGGTTCTGCCGTTGCAGGTCAGCGCCCGGATCGCCATCGAAGCTGCTCACACGGATTACTGGTACAAGTACGTGGGCCTGGAAGGTCGCGTCATCGGTATGACCACCTACGGCGAGTCGGCGCCTGCGCCAGCCTTGTTCGAAGAGTTTGGCTTCACTCTGGAAAACATCCTGGGTCAGGCTGAAGAGCTGCTGGAAGACTAAAAAACGCGGACGCGGTAGCCACTGGCTGCCGCGATCCCCTGTAGCAGCTGCCGAAGGCTGCGTCCGGTCGCGAAGCGGTCGTAAACCTGACAGCGCGTATCTTCAATTGGAGCGCGGTGCCTGATTTTACGACCGCTACGCGGCCGGACGCAGGCTGCTACAGGTCCGTGTTGTTTACAGAATTCGTCTGCTGCGCATTATCGAGAACCCCATGCCTCAACCGCGTCCCTACAAAGTTGCACTCAACGGCTACGGCCGGATTGGTCGTTGCGTCTTGCGTGCTTTGTTCGAGCGAGGGGCGAGCGCCGGTTTTGAAATTGTTGCGATCAATGATCTGGCTGATATGGCCAGCATCGAATACCTGACACGCTTCGACTCCACCCATGGGCGTTTTCCCGGAGAGGTGAGGGTCGACGGTGATTGTCTGCATATTAATGGCGACTGCGTGAAGGTCCTGCGCAGTGCCACCCCCGAAGGCATCGATTGGGTGTCGCTTGGCGTCGATCTGGTGCTGGAGTGCTCCGGCGCTTATCACACCCGCGCAGACGGCCAGCGTTTCCTCGACGCCGGCGCGCCGCGCGTGCTGTTTTCCCAGCCGATGGCCAGTGAAGCGGATGTCGACGCCACCATCGTCTACGGCGTCAATCAGGATTGCCTGACCGGCGATGAATTGCTGGTCTCCAACGCGTCCTGCACCACCAACTGCGGCGTGCCGCTGTTGCGTCTGCTGGATCAGGCCTTTGGTCTGGACTACGTGTCGATCACCACGATTCACTCGGCAATGAACGACCAGCCGGTGATCGACGCCTATCACCACGAAGACCTGCGCCGCACCCGTTCGGCGTTCCAGTCGGTGATCCCGGTGTCCACCGGTCTGGCGCGAGGTATCGAACGCCTGCTACCGGAACTTGCCGGGCGAATTCAGGCCAAAGCCGTACGCGTGCCGACGGTCAACGTGTCTTGCCTCGACATCACGATGCAAACCGTGACTGACACTGACGCCACCGAGGTCAACCGGATCCTGCGCGAGGCGGCTACCAGCGGCCCGCTCAAAGGTCTTTTGGCTTACACCGAATTGCCTCACGCCAGTTGTGATTTCAACCATGACCCACATTCGGCGATCGTCGATGCCAGTCAGACCCGCGTTTCCGGCCCAAGGCTGGTGAACGTGCTGGCCTGGTTCGACAACGAATGGGGTTTTGCCAACCGAATGCTGGATGTTGCAGAACACTATCTGCACACCGCTACTCCAAAACCTGACTCTCCACTCTCTGCTTCTCAACAGCAGTAACCCAGGAAATGCGACCCATGACCGTGTTGAAGATGACCGACCTCGATCTGCAAGGTAAGCGCGTATTGATCCGCGAAGACCTCAACGTCCCAGTCAAGGACGGTGTTGTCACCAGCGATGCGCGAATCCTGGCTTCGCTGCCGACCATCAAGCTGGCCCTGGAAAAAGGCGCGGCCGTGATGGTCTGCTCGCACCTTGGCCGTCCGACCGAAGGTGAATTCTCGGCCGAGAACAGCCTCAAGCCGGTTGCTGATTACCTGAGCAAGGCCCTGGGCCGTGAAGTGCCGCTGGTGTCCGACTACCTGGGGGGCGTTGACGTCAAGGCCGGCGACATCGTGCTGTTCGAGAACGTGCGCTTCAACAAAGGCGAGAAAAAGAACGCTGACGAACTGGCCCGGCAATACGCCGCCCTGTGCGACGTGTTCGTGATGGACGCCTTCGGCACCGCTCACCGTGCCGAGGGTTCGACCCATGGCGTAGCCAAATTCGCCAAAGTCGCCGCCGCTGGCCCGTTGCTGGCGGCCGAACTGGACGCACTGGGCAAAGCCCTCGGCGCGCCGGCCCAGCCAATGGCGGCCATCGTTGCCGGTTCCAAGGTCTCGACCAAACTCGACGTGCTGAACAGCCTGAGCCAGATCTGCGATCAGCTGATCGTTGGTGGCGGCATCGCTAACACCTTCCTCGCTGCGGCCGGTCACCCGGTTGGCAAATCGCTGTACGAGCCGGATCTGCTGGACACCGCCCGTGCCATCGCTGCCAAAGTCAGCGTGCCATTGCCGGTCGACGTGGTGGTTGCCAAGGAATTCGCTGAAAGCGCCGCCGCGACCGTCAAGCTGATCGCTGACGTAGCTGCAGACGACATGATCCTGGACATCGGTCCGCAAACCGCAGCGCATTTCGCTGAACTGCTGAAGTCGTCGAAAACCATTCTGTGGAACGGCCCGGTCGGCGTGTTCGAATTCGACCAGTTCGGTAATGGCACCAAAGTCCTGGCCCAGGCCATCGCCGACAGCTCGGCATTCTCCATCGCTGGCGGTGGCGACACCCTGGCAGCCATCGATAAATATGGCGTTGCCGAGCAAATCTCCTACATTTCTACCGGTGGTGGCGCATTCCTCGAATTCGTCGAAGGCAAAGTGCTGCCAGCCGTTGAAGTGCTGGAAAGCCGCGCGAAAGCGTAAAGGTTGATCTGGCCGGAAAAAGGAACATTCACATGGTCAAGACATTACCGCTATTGATCGTCGCGGGCTTGCTGGCCGGTTGTGCCAGTGCTCCGAACGCCGCCAGACCTGAACCTGCAGCAGGTGGGCCGGAAAAAGGTTGCTACCAAGCCGATTGGCAGGCCGAAACCGCTCCGGTGATCGACAAGCGCTCGGGACCGGATGGTCTGGATAAGTACGAGACTCCTGCCAAGGCCATGGAACATGGTTGCCCTTGACGGGTCAGATTCAATAACGCGCTGTGCTTGCGGCGGTGAGCCGCAAGTCGAGGAACACCGATGAGAGGCTTTATCGCCGTGGCGGTGCTGGCGCTGCTCGCAGGTTGCACCAACCTGCACTTGCTCGAGTCGCCGCAGCAGGATAGCTGGACAACCTGGAGCTGTGACAGCCAGGCGCAAGTGGTCTGGCGTTACACCGATAGCAGTCGTAAGGAAGTCGATCTACGCCTGAGCGGCAGCGACCAGGTGTATCGCCTGAAGCTTGAGCCAGGCGGCTCGGGCTCGCTGTACAGCAATGACATGCTGGCGTTTCACATAAAAGGTGAGGAAGGCCTGGTTTACTGGGTCGCCACCAACGATTTGATCGGCCGTGGCTGTAGGAGCTGAGCTTGCTCGCGATAGCGATCTACCAGCACATGATGTTGTATGTGCTGGCCCCATCGCGAGCAAGCTCGGCTCCTACAGGAGATCGAAGGCTCTCAGGATTTATGCAATACCGAATTGGCAGCCAGGGCTAACCCCCGATCTGCAATAACTTGAATAGCAGCCGCCGCTACGGCAGGCTTGCACGATTAACGACCCTCGACCGGGAGATACACACCCAATGGCACTTATCAGCATGCGCCAGATGCTGGACCACGCAGCCGAATACGGCTACGGCGTTCCAGCCTTCAACGTCAACAACCTTGAGCAGATGCGCGCCATCATGGAAGCCGCTGACAAGACTGACTCCCCGGTGATCGTCCAGGCTTCGGCCGGCGCCCGCAAATACGCTGGCGCGCCATTCCTGCGTCACCTGATCCTGGCCGCGATCGAAGAGTTCCCGCACATCCCGGTGTGCATGCACCAGGACCACGGCACCAGCCCTGACGTCTGCCAGCGTTCCATCCAGCTGGGCTTCAGCTCGGTGATGATGGACGGTTCCCTGGGCGAAGATGGCAAGACCCCGACCGACTATGACTACAACGTCCGTGTTACCCAACAAACCGTAGCCATGGCTCACGCCTGCGGCGTTTCGGTAGAAGGCGAGCTGGGCTGCCTGGGTTCGCTGGAAACCGGTATGGCCGGTGAAGAAGACGGCATCGGCGCGGAAGGCGTGCTGGATCACAGCCAGATGCTCACCGACCCGGAAGAAGCCGCTGACTTCGTCAAGCGCACTCAGGTCGACGCCCTGGCCATCGCCATCGGCACCAGCCACGGCGCCTACAAGTTCACCAAGCCACCTACCGGCGACGTGTTGGCCATCGACCGCATCAAGGAAATCCACAAACGCATCCCTAACACCCACCTGGTGATGCACGGTTCTTCTTCGGTTCCGCAAGAGTGGCTGGCGATCATCAACCAGTACGGCGGCGACATCAAAGAAACCTACGGCGTACCGGTTGAAGAAATTGTCGAAGGCATCAAGCACGGCGTACGCAAGGTCAATATCGACACCGACCTGCGCCTGGCATCGACTGGCGCCATGCGCCGCCTGATGGCCACCAACCCGAGCGAATTCGACCCACGTAAATTCTTCGGCGCCACCGTGACGGCGATGCGTGATGTATGTATCGCTCGTTACGAAGCCTTCGGTACTGCGGGCAATGCTTCGAAGATCAAGCCGGTCTCTCTGGAAGCGATGTTCCAGCGTTACCTCAAAGGTGAGTTGAACGCCAAGGTCAACTAAGCCTGAGCGTTTAATAGCGTTAGTAAAAAACCCGCAGAGATGCGGGTTTTTTGTGGGCGCAGTAAATGAAAAGCTTCATGTGCATGCGCAGCTCCCTCGTCACAAAGGAAAATCATGAGCCGTATTTTCTATAAATAAATCTCCATCCTTATAAATCATATTCATATTTAAGATAAAAATTAGTTCGAAATCATATAAAAAACTGTCAGATATTACAGTGTCGTAAATGTGATTTTTCATGCATTTTAAGTGCTCAAGTCATGTAAAGGAGTACGCAGCTGTGGTTCTGAAAAGTGGCCATGAAGGGGGGGGGTCGAAGGAACATGATTTGTTTAATACGAAAAATGGCGTCGTTGATGTTGATGTTCTTCCAGGTGAATCTCGCTTGACGATATTTCAGGCCCTGTTTCTTGGCTTGCTGTCACCGAAACGTCGAGGGTGGCTAACGTAAGTCGTACTAACTTCGCTGTCCTCTTCTTATAGATAAATCTGTTCCCTTATAGATGCAGATTTAATTTTCTTTATTTTTCAGTCTCCGGGCGTTGTCGGAGGCAGGAGGTCAATATGCAAGTTTCCGTAAAAACACTCACGGGTAAAACAATAACGTTAGAAGTGGAACCGTCGGATACGATCGAGAACGTCAAAGCGAAGCTCCAGGACAAAGAAGGAATCCCCCCGGACCAGCAACGTTTGAATTTTTCAGGAACAAAACTGGAAGATGGGCGCACATTGTCGGATTACAGCATCCAGCAGGATTCGGCTCTGAATCTGGTACTTCGTTAGTAACGATGAATCAATGTTTCAAAAAAACGCAGCACTGCCGGCTGAAACACAGCTCTGGTAGGAGCGAGGCTTGCCCGCGAACGAGTCGGGCCGTGTTCGGACGAAGCGCACGCAAATCCGGCATCCGCATTCTGTCTGATGGGCCGTAATGTAAGGTTTTGCGACCGCTGCGCGGCCGATCGCGGGCAAGCCTCGCTCCTACAAATCTTGCGGTGTCCTGCATATGGGTTCGACCTTACATTAAATTGACGTCAATTTAATGGCTGTATGTCATTTAACCCCGGTTTACCGGGGCAGAAGTGCTGACCGTTAGTCGGGTGCCTGAGGATTTGGTTAAATGATAGCGTGGTGACATCTACTGCTTTGTCTGATCCGGGACTAGAGTGAAGGCTCACTATTTGTCCGGTGTTCCCTCGGTTACCGGAATGACGTCCAGACAAGAGAAGCAGCATGGAATGCGCGCAGCCCAAGCCAGGTGAAGTCCGCTCAGTCCTTTTGATCGTTGATGACTATCCTGAAAACCTGATCAGCATGCGTGCGTTGTTACAGCAGCAGGACTGGTACGTAATGACCGCCGCCTCCGGGGTCGAGGCTCTGGGCTTATTACTCGAACATGAAGTCGACCTGGTGCTGCTGGATGTGCAGATGCCCGGGATGGATGGTTTTGAAGTGGCACGCTTGATGCGCGACAGCCAGCGTACCCGCCTGACTCCAATCATTTTCCTTACCGCCAACGAGCAGTCCCGGGACGCCGTGATCAAGGGCTACGCCAACGGTGCGGTCGATTACCTGTTCAAGCCGTTCGACCCGCAGATTCTCAAACCCAAAGTCCAGGCATTGCTGGAGTACCAGCGCAATCGTCTGGCCTTGCAGTGCTTGAGTCATGATCTGGAGGCGGCGAGGGCATTCAATGCCTCGGTGCTGGAAAACGCGGCTGAAGGGATTCTGGTGGTGGATGAAGGCGGAGTCATCCGCTTCGCCAACCCGGCGATCTCGCGGTTGCTCGATGCCCCGGTGGCAGAGTTGCAGGGCGCGGAGTTCGTGAGTTTTCTGCAAAAACCTCATGTGCCCCGTTGGCTCGATTCGGAGCTTTATGCGGGCTACCGTCGTGGCGACACCTGGCGCTTGCACGACGCCATGTTGCGCACGGTTCCCGGCCAGCAGGTGCCCGTGGCATTGTCGTGTGCGCCGCTGCCGTCTGAGCACAAGGCGATGGTCGTGACCGTGCTGGATATGTCGGAGGTGCGCCATCTGCATCAGCAGCTTGAATTCCAGGCGGTCACTGACCCTTTGACCGGGTTGCTCAACCGACGTGGCTTTTATCAGACCGTGGAGAACCTGCTGCTGCGCAGTGAGCGATCGGGCACCACGCCGGTGCTGCTGTATCTGGATCTTGACGGCTTCAAACGGGTCAATGATTCCCTGGGGCACGATGCCGGGGATCGGGTGCTGCGCTGGGTGTCCGAGCAATTGAAGGCGTGCTTGCGCTCCTTCGATATTCTTGCGCGTATGGGGGGCGATGAGTTCACCGCGTTTCTCGATCTGGAGTTCCCCGAACAGGCGGCGAAAATAGCGGAGAAACTCATTGAACGGGTGTCGATTTGTCAGCAAGTCGGGGGCCTGGATATGGCGCTTGGGGTAAGCATCGGAATTGCTACTTACCCGGACTGCGGCTCCAACCTCGACGGCTTGCTGCGGGCTGCGGATATCGCGATGTACGAGGCCAAGCGCGCGGGGCGCCAGCAGTATCGGTTCTACGATTACGAGATGAATGGTCGCGCGCGTTCGCGTTTGATGCTCGAAGAAAGTGTGCGCTCAGCGATTGAGAACAAGGATTTCAACCTGGTGTACCAGCCTCAGGTGGCAATATCCGACGGCCGTCTGCGCGGTTTCGAAGCCATACTGCGCTGGCAGCACCCGAGCGTCGGTGACGTGCCTCCGGGGTTGTTCCTGCCATTGCTGGAAGAGGCACGGCTGATCAGCTGTCTGGGTAGTTGGATCTACCAGCAGAGTGCGGCTCAGCGGCGTGACTGGGGAAGCCTTTTTGCTGACGACCTGGTGCTCAGCGTGAGCCTGAGCAGTACCCAGTTCGGCATGCCCAATCTGGCGGCAGAATTGCGTCAGGTGCTCGAGCGTCATGGCTTGCGGCCACAACAGCTGGAAGTCGAAGTGACCGAGGACGCCTTGATGCAAAACCTCGATGAAGCTCGCAAGCAGCTGCGGCTATTGCGCAAACTTGGGGTGCGGGTCGCGCTCGATGACTTTGGTATGGGCAACTGCTCTTTGGCTCATCTGCGCGACCTGGAACTTGATACCCTGAAACTCGATCGGCAGCTGATTGCCCGCTTGCTCGATTCGCCGCGCGATGCAGCGATGGCCAGCAGCGTTATCGATCTGTGCAAGCGGTTCGGTTTGCTGGTGATCGCTGAAGGTGTGCAAACCCACGAGCAGTATCAGTGGTTGCAGGCTAATGGCTGTCAGTACGCGCAAGGCTCTCTGGTGGCGCATCCGCTGATGGCCCGTGACGTCAGCCGCTTTGCACAGCCGTTTGACTGGAGCGCGCTGGAGGGCTGAATTCGCTACACTGGCGATCTTTCGTGACTGTGTTGCTGCCCCATGACTGCGCTGAAATATCTCCAGGCTTATCCCGCTGCCTTGCAAGAGCAAGTGCGTCAGCTGATTGCGCAAGATCGGCTGGGCGACTATTTGAGCCAGCGTTATCCACACAAGCACGCGGTGCAGAGTGATAAGGCGCTGTACAGCTTTGCTCTGGCGCTCAAGCAGGAGCATCTGCGTAATGCACCGGCCATCGACAAAGTGCTGTTCGATAATCGTCTGGATTTGACCCATCGCGCCCTTGGTTTGCACACCGCCATTTCGCGGGTGCAGGGTGGCAAACTCAAGGCCAAGAAGGAGATCCGCATCGCGTCATTGTTCAAGGACGCGGCACCGGAATTTCTGCGCATGATTGTGGTGCACGAACTGGCACACTTCAAAGAATCCGATCACAACAAGGCGTTCTATCAGCTCTGCGAGCACATGCTGCCGGGCTATCACCAATTGGAATTCGACCTGCGGATTTACCTGACGTACCGGGACATGCAGGGCAAGACCGTTGTGGCTTCGTAACGGTTACCGACAAGGAGTTTGTGGATGGACGTGAGCAAGACCAAGAGCAGCTTTTACCGCCGCTTGTACGTGGCTTACCTGATCGACAGCCAGCTGGCCAGCAGCGTCCCGGCGCTCATCGACGTCACCGGCATGCCCCGACGCACGGCGCAGGACACGATCGCGGCGCTCGCGGATCTGGATATCGTCTGTGAGTTCGAGCAGCAGGACGGTGCTCGCAACCATGCCGGGCGTTATCAGATCCACAGTTGGGGGGCGATTGATAAGGGCTGGATTACGCAGAATCTTGGGCAGATCAAAGCGGTGTTGGGGTATCCCTGAACACTGATCGTTCCCACGCTCCAGCGTGGGAATGCATCCCGTGACGCTCCGCGTCACAGCCAATGCGCACGCAGAGCGTGGGAACGATCAGGTTCAGGATTTGCGCATCCCGATATGCGCAATACCATCTTCAAGATATTCCTCACCCGCCACGACAAACCCGTATCGCTCGTAATAGCCCTGCAAATGCGCTTGGGCCGACAAGTAGATCGGGACCTCAGGCCAGTACTTTTCAGCCTGCTTCAAAGCGTTGGCCATCAGTTCATGCCCCAGCCCTTTGCCTCGCGCGTGCGGTGCAATCACCACCCGGCCGATGACCACGTCCCCGCCTTGGGAGACCGGGTCGAGCAAACGCAAGTACGCCACTAACCGATCACCGTCCCACGCCATCAAATGGCAGGTGTCACCTTCCAGGTCCTGGCCATCGACTTCTTGATAGGCGCATTTCTGCTCGACAACAAAGACTTCCGTGCGCAATTGCAAAATGGCGTACAACTGCTCCTTGCCCAGATCGCTGTGGTGTTTGCAGACCCAATCGATTGTCATCTGTTCATCCTGTAAGAAACCTGGTTCGGATACTAAGCGTCCTGCGAGTGGATGTCTGCCGCCGGCAGAGGTCGTTTATGTGAGAAAAATCAAATTGCCATCATTCATTTTGCTCGCTCCTGTCTTCTTTGTGTAATCTGCTGGGTAGCTCTGTGCAGTGGCTCCCATGAGCTAGTGTTAGGACCGGAGTTGTGGCGGCGTACCGGCACACGGGCCTTCGAGTTTTGGCTAAAAACACGCTGGGCAGCCCGCCCGCTAAGGATGTTTTAGCATGCCGCGATTGCATCGAGCCTTTGCTTTGATTGGATTGCTCTTGCTGGGTCAGAGCGTTTACGCGGAAAAATTGCGTCTGGTAGCCGATGCCTGGCCGCCGTTTACCGATGCCACGCTGGTTAATGGCGGGTTAGCCACCGATATAGTCAGTACTGCCCTGGCGCGGGCCGGCTATGCCAGTGAATTCGAGCAAGTACCTTGGGCCAGAGCCTTGCAGGGCGTTGGCGAAGGGCGTTACGACGTGTTGGTGAATGCCTGGTTCAACGAGGCCAGGACCCATCTGGGGCAGTTTTCCAGCGGGTATCTAATCAATCGGGTGTGCTTTATCAAGCGCAAGGATGAGCCGATCGAATACGACAATTTGCAGCAATTGCATGAATATCCGATCGCTGTGGTGCGCGGTTATGCCTATTCCTCGGCCTTCGACGCAGACCCGGACTTACAGAAAGTGCCTGTGCACAACTTTTCGATGGCGGTGCGGATGCTGGCCGCCGGTCGCGTGAAGTTGACCCTGGAAGATGAATACGTCGCGCGCTACTACCTGGCCCGTGAGTCGCCCAGGGTGCGCAACGGGGTGGAGTTTGTGCCCAAGCCGTTGAGCGAGAACAGCCTGCATATTCTGGTCAGCCTGAAAAACCCCGAGCATCAACAAATCGTCGCCGGTTTCGACCGGGAGATCGCGGCGATGAAGGCTGACGGGAGTTATGACCGGCTGCTGAAGCAGCATGGGATGTAACCTGAAGCGAAGCTGTTTCTGATGATCGTTCCCACGCAGAGTGAACTGACCCCCAAACGTTGGACACAACCTTTGGGGGTGTCATGGGTAAGTACGCAGAACAAGCAAAACTCGCTGC
>NZ_JBWKQB010000055.1:0-10386 GCF_059418545.1 Pseudomonas sp. GW821-FHT07G10
CGTGGGAATGCCGCCCTGGACGCTCCGCGTCCATGTGACGCAGAGCGTCACCGGGATGCGTTACCACGCAGGAGCGTAGGAACGATCAAACGTCCTTCGCGAGCAAGCTCGCTCCTACACAGAAATTGCTCCATCAAGGGGCGACCGTTTGCTCGCCCTTTTTTTGTCTGCGCTTCCCCTAAGGCTTGCGATCAGCAAGCTCCTCGAGCAGGTCTGATGAAGGAACGAAGAACAAGCCTCCAGTGACCGCCGTGCTGAAATCAAGCAATCGGTCATAGTTGCCCGCCGGTCTTCCGACAAACATATTCTCGAGCATCTGCTCAATCGGTTCTGGCGAACGCGCATAACCGATGAAATACGTACCAAACTCTCCTGCGTCTTGCGCGACGCCTTCTCTAGAGCCTCAGTGAGAGCGCTGATCTCTTTCTTCAAGGCGCTGACTCGGTTAAGAAAAGCCTGTTTGTTCAGGTGTTCTTTGTCGGGTTTTCTGCGAAATTCAGCAAATTGATGAAACAGCAGAGTCATCAATTTGCAAAGCTTTGTCGTTTCTTCTGAAGGACTACGCGCAACGGTGGGCTTTCAAAAAAAATTATGTTTAATAGTCTGTAGAATCAATAAGTTGTGCATATTTTTTGACATGGCTGCTTCATGGGTTTTTCAATTTTGTTGATAAAAACCTTTGAATTTTTTGAAATAAATGAACCAGCTTCGGCTGGTTCTTTTTGATCAAGAATCATCCTTTGCTGCCTATTTGCAGGCGCTGCAGGTCTACGTTTGACATTGTGTTTCCTCCATGGAGAGAAAAGCCTGGCAGTGTGTTGTATCGACCGGCCAGGCCCACAGCCGAACTCCATCGATCTCGAGAGGTAGTGAAAGATGCGTAGGTGACCGGGTAAGGGGGTCAAGTATGTTAGGAACACCTCGAGACTCTTGAACGCCGAGCGAGGGGCACACAAGCGCCTGCTTACAGATGCCCCGACCAAATAACTGCGACCGTTTAGATATTTGACCCGAAATAGTCGCGCAAGGTGTTTGCTCGTTGTTGAACTTCGCAGGCTGTTTCGGCGTGAAGAGCAAGTAGCGCGTTGCAGCCGCCCCGGCTGAGAGTCAGAATTCGGAGTACAACCGAGACCGCAAGATGGTGACCGGCGACAGCCCCCTCGCTGGCAATGCGCTTGGCAAGCTTACCGCCGATGCATTGCGGCAAGAAGTCGTAGCATGTTGATCACTGAATCCACCGAGGCGTGCTTCCTGGGGAACTTCATTAGTCTGGCAAAGTGCATCGCAACGATCTGAATTCGCTATTCGCTGCTGGACTTGGCCTGTACTGAGTAGGGAGAATGGTTTTTTGTTGCGAAAATGGAAGCTCACATGACTGACAGTACACAGCGTGCAGCCAGTGACATCGATCTGATGACTGAAGTTGCCATGCTTTATTACCTCGACAACATCACTCAGGAGGCGATCGCCAAGCGCTTTGATTTGTCCCGGGTAAAGGTCAGCCGACTGCTCAAGCGCGCTCGGGATGAAGGTGTGGTCGAGGTGCGTGTATTGCAGCATCCTGCGATGAACGTTGAGTTGGAACAGGCGTTGGTCGAGCGCTTCCAGCTGGATCGGGCGTTGATCGCCGTCGATCATGGCGACCCCGATACCCAGCGCTCAGCGGTTGCCAGCCTGGTGGCCAACTACCTGAACAAGACGTTGAGCGATGGCATGATCATCGCCGTCGGCATGGGCCGCAATGTGGGGGCCGTGGCCGAAAACGTGTTCTTGCCGGTCACTCGCAGCTGCACCTTTGTCTGCGCCATCGGCGGTTCGCTGAAGGCTGGCGAGTACATGAATCCAGACCATATTTGCCGTCGCCTGGCCTTGCGATTCGGGGCGGAAAGCGAAACGCTTTATGCGCCAGCCCTGGTGGCGAACCCGGAGTTGCGCAGCAATCTGATCAATAACGACACCGTACGTTCGACCCTGGACCGTGCCCGTCGCGCCGATATTGCAATGATCGGGATCGGAGACATGAGCGAGGACAGCAACATGGTACGCATGGGGTGGTTCTCGCCACAGGAAATTGCCCAGGCGCGGCTGTCCGGTACCGTCGGCGATATGATGGGATATGACTTTATAGACATCCATGGCCGGCCGGCCGTGAATACCTTGCAGGGGCGGGTGATCGGTTTGACGGTGCAGGAACTGGTGCGCATTCCCAATGTGGTGGCGATTGCCAGCGAAAACACCAAGGCCGCAGCTACGCTAGGCGCCTTGCGTTCGGGCGTGATCAATACGTTGGCGACGACGGTGTCGAATGCCTACACGATACTCGCGCTGGACGATGCCACTCGCAAGTAGAGCTGTTGACCAAAGCAAACGGCCCCCCTTTATCCGGTCGTTGTAAAACGTACCGGATCGAGGGGGCGCGCCATTAACCCTGCAGTTGTGCTTCGACCGACTCGGCGAGATTGGTGAGGATCAGGCAGCAAGACACCGCACCGGCATCCAGCACGCCCAGGGAGCGCTCACCCAGGCGGCTGGCGCGACCGATTTTCGCGACGAGATCCCGGGTGGAATCCCGACCCAGGGAGGCCGCGATTTTCATCCGGCCCAAGGCTTCGCTGAATGACGCCCCGGCGGCTTCGGCTTGTTCGAAGGCTTGCACTGAAGGAATCAATGTATCCATCAGGCACTTGTCGCCGACGCCCGCATCGGTGATGTCTTGCAGCGACGTGAGGCCACCGCGCAGCAGTCGGGCGAAACTCGCCGTATCAATTTCTTCGCGACCGCGCACTTCGTCGGCCATACCGATGAACAGGCTGCCGTAGAGCGGACCCATTGAACCGCCGATACCTTCCATAAGTGCCAAGGTCAGCTCGTCAAGCGCTTCGGCCAGGGACAGCTGTCGACCCTCAAGGCTTTTGCCGCAACGGGCGAACCCCTTGGCCATGTTGATGCCGTGGTCGCCGTCGCCGATGGCGCCGTCGACTTCACTGAGGTATTCACGGTTGGCGACGATGACCGAAACCAGGTTGGTTACGATGGCGCTACCGTTGCTGCTCGAGAAATGCTGGCTCATGGTTCACTCCGCCTGAGACATGCCGATGGAGCGGCAAGGTTGATCGATCAAGGTTGTCAGTTCAGCGTCGAGTCCGAGCAAGGTCAGGGTCACGCCCATCATTTCCAGCGAAGTGAAATAGTTGCCAACATAGCAACGATGAACTCGCAGGCCCTTGGCTGTGAGCTGGCGTTCCACTTCTGCGTAGAAAATGTACAGCTCCATCACTGGTGTTGCACCAAGGCCGGAGACCAGTACCACGACGCTTTCATCCTGGTTGAAGTCGCGGTCGGCGAGAATCGGCGCGATCATGCGTTCAGCCATGACGGCTGCTGATTCGACCGGAATGACTTCGATTCCCGGCTCGCCATGGTGGCCGATACCCAGTTCCATCATGCCGTCGGCGATCTGAAAGTTCGACTTGCCTACCGCCGGAATGATGCACGAGGTAAGGCCGACGCCGATGGAGCGGCACTGGTCGACGGCCTTCTGGGCGACGCGAATCACGCCGTCCAGATCATAGCCTTGGGCCGCTGCCGCGCCGCCAACTTTCCACATGAAAATCTCACCCGCCACACCACGGCGCTTGGCGATATCTTCCGGAGGAGCGGAGGCCACATCGTCGTTGGCCACGACGGTACGGATGTTCATTTCTTTGCTGGCGGCCATCTTCATCGCCAGCTTGACGTTCATGTTGTCGCCGGCGTAGTTGCCGTACAGGCAGGCAACGCCCGCGCCCTGATCGGCGGCACGGAAGGCATCGAAGAAGCTCTTGGCGGTGGGCGAGGAGAAAATTTCGCCGACGGCCACGGCATCGACCAGGCCGGGACCGACATAGCCGAGAAACGCCGGCTCGTGGCCGGAACCGCCACCGGTGACGATACCCACCTGGCCTGCAGGCGAGGTTTTACGCTTGCGGATGACCCGCGGATTGGCCTCGTATTGGGCAAGCTCCGGATGAGCTACAAGGATACCTTGCAGCATGTCTTCAACCACTTGATCCGGATCGTTTATGACTCGATTCATGAAGTGTTTCCTTGTTCTTGTAATGTTAAGGCCGATCACTGAATGCTGTAGCCGCCATCGATGACCACGTTTTCGCCGGTGATCATCTTGGCCGCGTCGCTGAGCAGGTAGAGCACCAGGCCGGCGATTTCCTCGGGCTGGGCGAAGCGCCCGATCGGAATCTGTAATTTGGCCCGTTCGCCTAATTCACCGGCCCAGGCTTTCTTGCCCAGTGCGGTTTCAACGATGGTTGGCGAGATGGCGTTGACGTTAATGCCGTGTGGCGCCCATTCCATGGCCAGGACCTTGGTCATGCCGACCACGGCGGCCTTGCTCGCGCAATAGGCTACGTGCCGGTCCAGGCCGATGACGGCAGCTTGCGAAGCGAGGTTGACGATGCGTCCGCTGCCTTGTTTGATCATATGCTGGGCGCAAGCCTGGGCAACGAAGAAACTGGCCTTGAGATTGATGTCCAGCGTAGTGTCCCAAGCGCTTTCACTGACGTCCAGCGCCTTGTCTAGCAAGGCGACACCAGCGCTGTTGACCAGGAAATCAAGGCGGCCGAGCTGTTCGACGGCCTGTTCAATCGCAGCACTTACCTGATCGAGTTGACGCAGGTCGACGGCCAGGCCCACATGCCCGGCGCCGAGGCTGGCGGCCACTTCGACCACTGCCGGGTCGCGATCCAGCAGGGCGACCTTGGCGCCGCGCTCTACCAGCAGGCTGGCGCAGGCCAGACCGATACCGGCAGCACCGCCGGTGATCACGGCGCAGCGGCCGTTGAGGTCGAACGCCTGGTTCCAGAAATTGGACATTGCATATACTCCATGCGGGCCGGATCCGGCCCGGGTTCTCAGTTAGGCAGACGCTTACTTGGTTCCGGTGACCTGGGTGTACAGGGCATCGGCGTTGTTGCTGGTGACCGGCACCCACGGCAGGATGTACACCTTATCGGTGCCGTCACCCCATTTCACATCCTTGGCATAGCGTTCCCAGATCACCGATTGCGGTTTGTAGTCTTTGCCCACCAGCGTTCGCAGCGCCATATCGAGGGCGCCCTGGGATTGGGCTTGAGCGTCTTGCAAGAAGGTGGTGATTTCACCTTTTTTGGCGGCCTGGATGGCGTCGGGCATGCCGTCAATGGCGGTCACGGGTATATCGTTTGGCGACAAACCACGGGACTTCACGGCCTGCAAGGCACCGAGAGCCATGTCGTCGTTCTGCGCAATAATGCCGGCTATGCCTCCGTTTGGATGAGCGTTCAGCCAGTCTTCGGTAAGCGTAAGGGCTTCGGCGCGAGACCAATTGGCGGTTTTCATCTCAACGATCTTGAGCTGTGGGTTCTTCAGCAGGACTTCCATTTCGCCTTTTTGCCGATCGATCTGCGCCGACTGGCCGATCGGCCCCTGGATAATTGCCACGTTACTTTTGCCGTTGAGCTTATCAACCATAGCCTGTGCCTGGAGGCGGCCACCTTCGACATCGTCGTTACCGATAAAAGGGACATTGGCGCTGGCGACCTTGGTATTGGAAGCGATCACTGGGATGTCGCTTTCCTGGGCACGGGCGACGGCGCCAACACCGGCCTTGGTGTCGATCGGTACGAAAATGATCGCATCGTAATGTTGGGTAACCATGGTTTCGATCTGGTTATTCTGGGTCAGGGCGTCATAGTTGCCGTCAAACACGGTCAGCTTCACGGTGCCGTCCTTGACTGCCGGATGCTCCTTGAGTTCGCGAACCCAGTTTTGCATGTACTGGCCCTTGAGTCCGTACACCGCAGCACCGATCTTGTAGGTCTTGTCCTGGGCAAGGGCGATGCTACTGGAGAGCAGGGAGATAGCCGCCAGCGCAGCAAGAGATTTGCCGAGTCTTTTCGTGGAAAGCTTCATGGAGAACTCCTTATTGTTTTAGTCGTACGGTTCAGTGCAAGGAATTAGCGTTTCTTCTTGCGCCAGACATCGATGAGCACCGCGAGCACGATGATCAGACCCTTGGCAACTTGCTGGTAATACGAAGAGACCCCGAGCAGGTTCAAGCCGTTGTTGATCACACCAATCAACAGTGCGCCGAACAGGGTGCCGACGATGCTGCCGGTACCGCCGGAGAGGCTGGTGCCACCGATCACCACGGCGGCAATGGCGTCCAGTTCATAGGAGCCACCGGCTTGGGGTAGGGCTGAAGTGGTGCGGGCTGCGAGCACTACACCGGCGAGGCCGGCCAGCAGTCCCGAGATCACGTAGACCGAGAACGTCACTTTGCGCACGCCGATGCCGGAGGTGCGGGCACTTTTTTCGTTACCGCCCACGGCATATACGTAACGTCCATAAGTGGTGTAGCGCAGGACCATCCAGAAAATCAGTGCGACCACGGCAAAGATAAGAATGGGGATACCGATCGGGCCGAGCTTGCCGATACCCAGTGCCAGGTAGCTTTCGGGTAAGTCGGTGACCGGGCTGCCATCGTTGAGAATGAAGGTCATGCCGCGGGCAACGCTGAGCATGCCGAGGGTGGCGACAAAGGGCGGGATCGACAGGTTAGCGACCATGAAACCATTGACTACGCCAAGCATTGCGCCTGCGAACATCCCGGCGCTGACCGCCGCCAGCAGGCCATAACCCTGAGTGGCCACCAGCGCACTGCACAAACCGGCAAAGGCCAGGATCGAGCCTACTGACAGGTCTATGCCCTTGGTCAGAATCACGTAGGTCATACCAACGGCAAGAATGCCGTTGATCGAGGTTTGGCGCAGGATGTCCATCCAGTTACGCCAGGTCATGAAGTATTCGCTGGCAAAAGCCATCACCAGACACAGCAGAATGAACACGAGCGGCAGGCCGAATCGGTCCAGGGCCATGCGCAGGCGGGCGCGTGGGCTGGTGGTCGTGGGTGCAGAGGTAGAGGCGGGTGTGGCAAGGATTTTGGTGTTCATGAGGCAAGACTCAACAAGGCTTCCTGGGAAAGGGCGGTATCAGTGCTAACGGTGACCAGTCGGCCGCCTTTGAATACCGCAATGCGATCACTCAGATGGAGTAGTTCCGGAGCTTCGGACGAGACCACAATGGCCGCGCCACCGGCGCGTACGAACTCGTCCAGCAGGTGATAAATTTCCTGCTTGGCCCCTTCGTCGATGCCGCGGGTCGGCTCGTCACAGAGCAGGCAGATCGGCTGGGTCGACAGGCACTTGGCGAGCACGACCTTTTGCTGGTTACCACCACTCATGGATTCCACGGGCAGATCGAGAGAGGAGATCTTGATCTGCAGGCGCTTGACCATGCTCTGTGCCAGCTCGTTTTCCTTGCGCGCATTGATCACCGACCAGTTCGACAACTGCTTGTAGGCGCTGAGGGCGATGTTGGCCATGATGCTGCCACTGAGCACCAGGCCGCTGTCCTTGCGGTCTTCGGTCACCAGCGACATACCAGCGCGGATAGTGGCTGCCGGCACGCCGATCGGCAGGGGTTGGCCTTGAAGCGTGGCGCTTCCGGAGTCGGGTTCGGTGAGGCCGTATAGACAGTTGAGGAATTCGCTGCGACCCGAACCCATCAAGCCATAGATGCCAAGAATTTCTCCCTGACGCAGTTGCAGGCTGATGTCCTGAAATTCGCCATCTCGGCTTAGTCCCTCGACATTCAGGCAGTTTTGAGCGGCGCATTCGCGACCGGCCTTATGGTCGATGCGCTGCAATTCCTGACCCACGATGCCGCGCACCAGATGTGCACGATCAATATCGGCCATACGCCCGCTTTCAACGAAGGCGCCGTCGCGAAAGATGCTGTAGTCGTCAGCAATTTGTGCCAATTCACTGAGGCGGTGGGACACATAGATGATCCCGGCACCACGGGCGGTCAGGCGGCGGATCGCTTTGAACAGGGTTTCCGCTTCGCGCTCACCAATGGCCGAGGTTGGTTCGTCCATGATCATCACCTGACAGTCATGACTGAACGCCTTGGCAATCTCTACCAGCTGGATCTGCGCCACGCTAAGGCGATGCATCGGGGTGGTGGCATCTACGTCGAACTCCAGGCTTTGCAGCAATTCGCGGGTGCGCCGGTTCAGCTCCTTACTGTCGACGATACAGCCGGCTCGCCGTGGTTCGCGGCCCAACCAGATGTTTTCGGCGACAGTCATGTAGGGGATGGGCTCCAGTTCCTGGGTGATCATGGCCACGCCGGCGGCCAGTGCGTCACTGGGGCGGTCGAACTGCACCGGTTTGCCGTTCAGCAAAATGCTGCCGGCGTCGCGTTGGGTGATACCCATGAGGATGCTGAGGAATGTTGATTTGCCTGCGCCGTTTCCACCGCACAGGGCATGCACGCTGCCGGCGCGGAGGGAGAGGCGCCCGTCACGCAGGGCGGGGACCCCTGCATAGGCTTTGGCGACATGTTCAGCCTGGAGCAGTAATGGCGTAGCCATTGGTGTGACCTCTTGCTGATTTTATTGTTAGGTCACGCTGATCATATGATCGGCGAGTGATCATATGTTTAATCCCGTTAACCAAGTGTGTCAATAATTTCCGATTGCTTTTTTGCTTTTTTGTTTTTTTTATCGGGGTTTAGGTGTGTTTATGGAAAATACAGCTTGACTCAGGCCTGATTTGGGGTTCGTAATGATTGTGCATTGGTTCGTAGATTGAACATATGTTCACATTGGTCATTCCAAGTGACCCTGGAGGAAGTTCATGGCTGTAAACGCATCGTTTTCTGTGGCCATCGGTAGCGATGAGGCAGGTTACGAACTCAAGGAGTTGCTCAAGCTCCATATCGAAGCCTTGGGTTACATGTTTCAGGATTTCGGCTGCTACTCGTCCAGTCCGGTGCTTTACCCGGATATCGCGGCGGCGGTGGCGACGGCTGTCAGTGTTGGCGAGCACCGTTTGGGCGTGTTGATTTGCGGTACCGGCATCGGCATGGCTATTTCCGCGAACAAGATCAAAGGCGTCCGTGCCGCGCAGGCCCATGACACGTATTCCGCCGAGCGTGCACGCAAAAGCAACGACGCGCAGATCCTGTCCATCGGTGCACGGGTGATCGGTCCCGAGTTGGCCAAGAGCATTGTCAAAATCTTTCTTGAGTCCGAGTTCGAAGCTGAACGCTCCGGTTCGAAGGTCGAGCGCATTACTGCGGTTGAGAAGGCCAACAGAGAGCTGCCGGGCAAATAAGGCGCAGGTCTGACGTGCCACAAGTCTGGTCAGGTTAAGCGCCAGGGACTGAAACACAAATCAACAAGAGCCCAAAAAATGTCCAACCTGCTTGAACAATTGAGACAACACAGCGTTGTGGTAGCCGATACCGGCGATCTCGACGCGATCCGGCGCTTCGCGCCTCAGGATGCAACCACTAATCCTTCGTTGATTTTGAAGGCGGTCCAGTCTGGTCAGTACAACGCATTGGTCGATCAGATCCTGAGTGATGTGCGTGGCTTGGGTGTCAGCGTCGAGGACGCCATCGATGAAGCCTGCGACCGCTTGGTGGTTGCCATGGGCAAACAGATTCTTGAGCTCGTGCCGGGACGCGTGTCGACCGAAGTGAATGCCCGGCTCTCCTTCGATAGCGTGGCGAGCATTGCCAAGGCCCGGCGCCTGGTCGAGCTGTACGAAGAGGCCGGCATCGGTCGGGACCGCATCCTGATCAAACTGGCCGCCACCTGGGAAGGCGTGCGTGCGGCCAAAGTGCTGGAGTCGAACGGCGTCCAGTGCAACCTGACGCTGATCTTCAACTTCGTCCAGGCACGGGCCTGCGCTGAAGTCGGGGCCTTTCTGATCTCGCCTTTCGTGGGGCGCATTCTCGACTGGTACAGCAAGGCCAACCCAGGCGTTGTTTATGCGCCGGAGGAAGAGCCCGGCGTGCAATCGGTGCGCCGCATCCTGCAGTACTTCCGCCAGCATCGTTATTCCACGGTGGTCATGGGCGCGAGCTTTCGCAATGTCGGTGAGATTCAGGTGCTGGCCGGTTGCGACCGTCTGACCATCAGCCCGGCGTTACTGGAAGCCCTTGAAAGTAGTGACGCCCGGCTGGTGCCTGTGCCGATCGAGGGCGCCGGGCACGACGGTGCAGCGCCCAAACGACTCACCGAAGCCGAGTTCCGCTGGCAGATGAACGAGGATGCGATGGCCACCGAAAAACTGGCCGAAGGCATCCGTGGATTTGAGGCGGATCAGTTGAAGCTTGAAGCGTTGCTGCGCAAAAAACTTGCCGGAGGTGTAGCTTGAACCAGCCTGAACAGATTGTGAGAACGAGCCAGCGGACTTTGGCAAACGCCATTCGTGCCCTCAGCATGGATGCCGTGCAAAAAGCCAACAGCGGCCATCCCGGTGCCCCTATGGGTATGGC
>NZ_JBWKQB010000056.1:0-9898 GCF_059418545.1 Pseudomonas sp. GW821-FHT07G10
GCGAGGAACAGCAACGCAGGATATGGGCTGCTGGCGCCGAAGTTGACTAACAGAACTAGCCACACAGGCCACTAGCGCCCATTTGAACTTCTGCATTGCGCCAAGGGGTTACTGGCTTGGCAGGGGAACTTCTCGCGGCGCTGGTACCAGTTCGGGTATGGCTGGCAGCGTCACGGGTTTGGCGAGACTTCCTTCAATTTGTCCAGACAGGTAAAAGACCCCCGCCATCACCCCG
Organism: Pseudomonas sp. GW821-FHT07G10; assembly: GCF_059418545.1. Lineage (NCBI taxonomy): Bacteria > Pseudomonadati > Pseudomonadota > Gammaproteobacteria > Pseudomonadales > Pseudomonadaceae > Pseudomonas > Pseudomonas sp. GW821-FHT07G10. Next base: position 236 of record NZ_JBWKQB010000056.1, read on the forward strand.
GAGGTAGGGTTCTCAACAAGCTTAAGCCACGCCTGGTCAAAGGCGACGCTCAGGCTTTTGCGAACCTGCGCTTCCAGGTCCGGCCGTTCGCTCTCCTGGGTGATGGCGTGGACACCTGCCACTCCCATGGAAATCAGCGAGCCTACTACCCGGCCGGCTACCACAGCAATAGCGCCTGCAGCCCCCCTGCCGGCGAGCTCAGCCTCCAGTTTTGCGCTGGTCTGTTTCGCCACTGACGTAATACCTGCGTCCGATGCCCCCACTCCCACCCCTCCGGGGGCATTATGGATCCGATTGATCAGGGCTGCATAAGCCGGCTGCCTGGCGAGCGGATTGGCGTGGACAATCTGATAGAGCGAAGCGCTGTGGTCGGGTGGGGGCGCCAGCACGATCGCTGGAATGCCTTTGAGCCGCCGGTCGAATTGATCCGCAGAAACACCATAGCGCTGCGCGATTTCCTGAAGTTCTTTGCCCAGGACCTGGACGTAGAGTTGCGTTGCCTGCATCAGAATCGTATCGGGATCGATCTCCACGGCGGCAGGGGCCAGCACGCGATCGTGGTACTGCTCCTGCAAATAGGCAGTCAATCGTTTTGCCGAAGGATCCGTCTCGCCCTTTGCGTTCAGCGTGTACCAGGTCACCTTCATGGACAGCCATTCCTGGGTCCAGTAGCTGGTATACCACGGAATGAAGTCCGACTCGGTGCGCTGGTAGACGAGGTCCCTCCAGTGCTCCATGGAGCCGCGAGCGTAAGTTTTGGCTTGCTCTGTCGCGGCTTGCGATGCGGCGACGATGTCCCGATCGACTTGTTGCCAGATACTCTCTGTGATCGGAACCGGCGCAGTCACTTCAGGGACGCGATAGGGTGTGGCGCAACTCACCAACGCAACCATCAAGACGACGATCAGGGATCGCAAATTCAAGATCGCAGCCCCCCAAAACAGACTCGACAACGGTAGCCCATCCGCCATCGCAGATGTTTCAACCAAGCCCTTCACGCTGCTCATACCGGTTTATTTGCTCTGCAATCCTCAACGGGCGCTCTCTTCCTCCCAACAAGCTGCAGATGGTGCCTTTGCAGCCTTTCCAGCCCCCCATCCGAACGGAACATTCAGCGCGTCCGCCTACGGTGCATTAAGTATAGGTGGCGAAAAAGGGATCAAAAAAATCCGGCGAGAAGGTACGGTTTCGGCTCACACCCAGGCCAGTCATCCGCTGACGAATGAGGACGGCCCGGACGTCATTGGCATCCTTGAACATGCCCTGAATCCCTGGCGCTGGTCCCAAACCGCCTTTTTTCAGACGACAGAAACCACGAAGCCCCTGACTTTCTCCAGGAAAGTCAGGGGCTTCGCGTGTTTCTAATATGGCGGGGAAGGAGTCCGCCACTTTAGTGTTTCTAGAAGTCCATAGGCGGTTAATTACCTCAATAAAAATTCTATAAAAACATACAGTTGACGAAGATACTTTCTTTTGTGATCCAAGCGTAACTACGGGAAGCCAGGGTCCAAGGTATGGGCTGGAGTATGGGCTGGCATTCATTTAGATTGAGTCGTCAGCCTTTCATAGGAGGTGATCGATGGCATCTCTTACGACCAAAGTGGTAGAAAAAATAGTCAGATCGGGGTTACCCGGAATGACCAACGATGGTGACGGCCTCTACTTAAAACTCGGCCGTACCGGTGGCGCCAGTTGGATCTTCCGCTACAAGCTCGCTGGCAAGAGCCGAGACATGGGACTGGGTAGGCACCCTGAAGTAAGTCTTGCGGTAGCCCGCGAAAAAGCAGCAGAAGCCAGAAAGCTGAGTAAGTCCGGCGTTGATCCGCTTACCTGTCGGGATGAGGAGTTGGAGCGGCAATGGCTGGAAAAAGAAGCTGAACGTTTAGCTCAGGATGCAGCCAGGGCCAGCAAACCCAGAGCATCAACGCCAAAACCGATCGTGCCATCGGTGTATCCCGACTTATAATCCAACATGAAACCTTGCGCCCACTCTTCGGTTTTCGAAGGGGCAGCGGTGCCATCACGGTTGTCGTTATTGAAGTAGTAGTTTTTCACTCCCAAGGTAGCTTTACTATCACGTAGGAAGTCAGCATACGCTTGGGTACTCAGAGCAATACTGCTCAGCGCAAAAATTATAGAAACTTTTTTCTTATTCACCTATAGCGCTCCGGTTTTTTTATTTTAATCAACACAATCAATACAAAAGACAGCCAATCCGCAACAATACAAACAGAGAACTGTCAGACAGCTTTTATCTATATAAAAACATGCAGCACGAAAATTCAAATACTTAAATCTCTACTACCACTTTTCCAGCCATTATTTAACCAACTCCAAAGCATCGCCTATCAACGCTGATAACGCCAATCACATTAAACATACAGCCCCTGACTAAACGGATCACTCAGCAATAATCATTACTACTTCTACGAGCATGCTTTAGACAGGGGAAATGTTGTTCGGTCAATATGTTTTGCTAGTCGGCGGTTTGAGCCAAATCAGCCACTGACCTATTACGTTGTCGATACAAGACCATCGTTGCCGAGAACCCGCACAACGCTGCGAACATCAACCAATATGCCGGAGACGCCTTGTCACCGGTTGCCTGCACCAGAAAGGTCGACATCGCCGGGGTAAACCCACCAAAAATTGCGGTCGCCAGGCTGAAGGCCAAAGAAAAACCCACCACCCGCACATTCTGTGGCATGACTTCAGTCAACGCCGCGACCATTGCACCGTTGTACACGCCGAAGAAGAATGAGAAGTACAGCAAGACCACCAACAACCGCTCAAAACTGGCGGCCTCAGCAAGCCAATGCATGGCCGGATACGCTGTAAAAATGCACAGCAGCGAGATCGCCAACAGCAGTGGACGACGGCCGATTCGATCTGAAATCGCACCGCCGATGGGTAACCAAATGAAATTGGTGAGGCCCACAAACAACGTCACCACCAGGCTATCAGTGGTGCTCAAGTGCAGCACCGTTCTTCCGAACGTCGGGGTGTATACGGTGATCAGGTAGAAGGTAGTCGTGGTCATCGACGCCAACAGACCGCCCGCCAGCACTGTGCGCCAGTTGTCCCGCATGGAGCGGAACACTTCGGCAGTACTTGGGTGATGCGCGCGAGCCTTGAACGCTTCGGTTTCCTGCAACGAACGACGAATGATGAAAATGAACGGGATGATCACGCAGCCGATGAAGAACGGAATGCGCCAGCCCCACGCAGCTATCTCGGTTGCATTCAGATAGGCGTTGATCCCATAGCCCAACGCCGCCGCAAGGATGATCGCGATCTGTTGGCTGGCCGACTGCCAACTGGTGTAGAAACCAGTACGGCCCGGCGTTGCGATCTCGGCCAGATAAACCGACACACCGCCCAGTTCTGCGCCAGCCGAGAAGCCCTGAAGCAATCGACCCAACAGCACCAGAATCGGTGCCGCGACTCCAATGCTGGCATACCCCGGTACCAATGCGATCAGAACCGTGCCGCATGCCATGATCGACAGAGTCACAATCAAACCCTTGCGACGACCCACCTTGTCGATGTAAGCGCCAAGCACGATGGCGCCCAATGGACGCATCAGAAAACCCGAACCGAATACGGCGAAGGTCATCATCAGCGAGGCGAACTCACTGCTTGCAGGGAAGAACGTCTGGGATATGTAGGTTGCGTAGAACCCGAACAGAAAGAAGTCGAACTGTTCGAGAAAGTTGCCGCTGGTAACCCTTATGATGGCGCCGAATTTTGACGTCCGGGATCGGGTGTTTTCCGTTTTTATTTTGGTCATGGTTACAGTGATACTCGATATTGTTATTGGAATAGAGGTTGGGACGGTCAGTCACTGCCGGCGCTGATCGGGCTGGGTAGACGTTTTTCGATGGAGTACTTGAGTAGCGCGGCGCTACGGAAGATACCGTGGGCGAATTTGCTGTAGGGCATGGTTAGAAAGAACGCCATAACCAGTCCCAGGTGGATTGCCAGCAGCAGGCCCAAGGCGCTGGTCTCGCGCAAAGCGAGCAATGCCAGGCCGCTGGAACTGACCAGCAACAGCAGCGCGATGAATCCGCGATCCATGGGTTTCTGGTTCTCATCTCCCTGTTCCGGGTTGCGACGCAGATTCATCCATAGCAATCCGGCCGGGCCCACCAACAGGCCGGTACCGCCAAGGATTCCGAGCATCACCGGCAGACTGAAGATTGGGTATGGGGCAGACCAGTCAAGCAGGAGGTGATAGAGCGTGGCCACAGCCGTGGCGGCGAAGCACAGCATGAAGCCGTAGAAGGTGAAGTGGTGGAAGCGACGGCGCCATAAAGTGAATTTGTCATCGTCGTTGTTGCAGCCTTCTGCGTGGCCGCCGTCCAGATACTTGAGCTGTGCGACGTTGGCTGTGGCTTCCAGGGCGGCAGAGGTTTTCAGTGGTAGCGGCGCGTCGGCAGGTGAGACGTTACGCCAGAAGCGTCGTACTCCGATTGTCAGGGCCAGTGCCGCAAAGCCGAACACTGCGCCAAACATTAGGGCCAGTGTGTTGTGCGGGAAAATACCGTAGAAATTGCCACCCGGTATGGCCGTGAACAGATTACCCATCACCACCAGGGTCAAGCACAGAAACAACGCCAACCCGCCACCTGAAGCCAGAGCCAGGGTTAGGCCGTTACGTTGGTAAAGCTTACCCAACGGCTGCGGCCAAACGTATTCGACGTAAGTGTTCAGACGCACCTTGGCCATTGCTTTAGGCACATTGACTGCAAACTCATGGGGCGCTGCGTACTGGCACGCCGAAAGGCAAGCGCCGCAGTTGTGGCATAGGTTCGCCAGGTAATGGATGTCCGCCTGCGTGAACTCCAGACGCCGGGTCATGGCCGGAAACACCGCACAGAAACCTTCGCAATAGCGACAGGCATTGCAGATGGTCATCTGCCGCTCAACTTCAGTTTCCTCCAGATTAAGGACTGGGATCAGTTGGCTGGACGCTTGGGGATCAAACAGTTGCATGACGAGATTCCGATATCACAGTAGAAGGGCCGAAACCCACCGAGGCCGCCGCCTGAACGCCAGCGATACGCCCGAAAGCTGTGCCGATGGCCATGCCGATGCCGGCGGTGTACCCCTTGCCCAGCACATTGCCCGCCATCATTTCTCCCGCGACAAACAGATTCGGACTGGCTTTACCTTTGAAGTGCACAGCAGTAGTTTCGTCGGTGGCCAAGCCCAGGTAGGTGAAGGTCACACCAGGTTTAAGCGGATAGCCATAAAACGGCGGATTGACCAAAGGCCGTGCCCAGTGTGTCTTGGCAGGTGTCAGGCCTTCGGTGTGGCAGTCGTCCAGGGCGGTGTGGTCGAATGTCCCGACCTTACAGGCACGGTTGTAGCTTTCGATGGTTTGCATGAACTGCGTTTCTGGCAAATCCAAAAGACGCGCGAGCTCTTGCAGTGAGTTGGCCTTGGTACCTGGGAAAACCGGCGGCATGAAGCGGCCGATCGCCTGCTGGTCGATGATCGAATAGGCCTGCTGGTTGGGTTGCCCAGCCACCAACCGACCCCAGATTGCATAGCGCTTGGGCCAGAAATCTTCGCCTTCGTCATAGAAGCGCTCGCCATCGCGGTTGACCACCACGCCCAACGACACGCAGTCGATGCGGGTGCAGATCCCACCGTCGTAAAGCGGCGCCCGGGCGTCGATGGCGACCATGTGCGCCTGTGTCGGATCGCCTATGATGTCAGCGCCGAGATCCTGCATGCGGCGCAGCAACACCCCGGTATTGAAACGCGTGCCACGGATCAGAAAGTTATCCGACGGCCATTCGCCACGTTCGTTTTGGCCCCAGGCCTCGCGCAGCCATTCGCGGTTGGATTCGAAGCCACCTGCTGCCAGCACGCAGGAGCGGGCTTCAACACGTTCGGCAGGCAAATGCTGTCCATCGACCTCGCGCTCGCCTATGTGTGCGGCGACGAATTTTCCATCTTTCAGCTCGATATCGGTTACTTGAGCGTTGTAGCGAATCTTGACGCCTAGGCGTTCAGCGCTGCGAAAGTACGCATTGACCAGTGCCTTGCCTCCGCCCATGAAGAACGCATTGGTGCGCGCTACATGCAACGCGCCGGACAGCGGCGGTTGGAAATGCACGCCGTGGGATCGCATCCAGTCGCGACACGAGGAAGAGGCGCGAATGGCAATGCGTGCCAATTTTTCATTGGTGATGCCGCCGGTAACTTTGAGCAAGTCCTGCCAATATTCTTCTTCGGGATACGCGTCGACCAGCACATCCTGCGGCGCATCATGCATACAGCGCAGGTTACGCGTGTGTTGTGAATTACCACCGCGCCAGACCTTTGGCGAGCCTTCCAGCAACATCACGCTGGCACCGGCTTCCCGCGCCATCAGCGCCGCGCACAAGGCCGCGTTACCGCCACCTATAACCAAAACATCGACCATCGTTTCTCCTCAATTCGCAAGCAGACGGGAACGAGTTGCTGCTGGCAAGTGGGCGAACAGTAGTGCGACGTCCAAGGGGGCGAAAGGCGGGTTTTTACATGGGGGCTTTAGTTTTGCTAAAGGGGGGGAGAAGTGAATTCTCTTCGGGCAGCGGCCCCTTTGATCGCAACGGTATGCGAGGCGAACAACTATTGAGTGGGCGGCATTGCCTGTAAGGCATACGTTCGGTGATATTGTTCTAAGTCTCAAATTTCCTCAATCAAACGCGCTCCGGGCCACTGCCGATCATTGACCAAGTGCCGCACTACATCGGTTATCACGACCCGCGTCGCCAGAGCAGCGGGGGATAGTTCGTCGTCAGCAAGAGTCGCCAGCAAATTCCTACGCCCAACGTGCGCATCAGCGATCTGTACCAGCGACAATCCCGATGCCCCTTCTAATGCTGCGGCGGCACCTGGTTGAATCGTAGCAGCGTGTCCGGCCCGTACCGCGTTCATCAGCACGACTAGTCCGTCTACCTCCATGATGATGTTAGGCGTCACGCCCGAGCGTTCAAATGCGGTCATCAGAGTCGCACGCAGCCCATGTTGGGAGCTGGGCATCACCAGAGGCAGTTGACCAATATCTGCCAGTTGCACGCTGTCGCCGCGCGGTGCGCCTGGCAGTTCTCGGGAGGTAATCACGAATAGTTTTTCGTCCAGCAACGGCGTCACGCTCCAGCGCTTGCCTCCTTCGAGTTGAAACAGGATTGCCAGATCGATCTGCCGCGCATTGAGCTGCGCCGCGAGGTGCCCGGACAGCATCTCCACCAGGTGCAGCTGGATGTCCGGGTAACGCTCGCGCATTGCATTGATCAACGGCAGCGCTAGAACCGTGGCAGTGGTGGGTGGCAGACCGACACTGACGTATCCACTCATGCGCCCGCGATGTGCTGCCAGGATCGCGTTCTCCGCCTGGCGCAAGGTCAACTGGGCGTGGTGCAGGAAGGCGAACCCGGCGCTGGTCGGAGTCACGCCAGTGCTGGTACGGTTTAGCAGGCGAGTCGACAGTTCACTCTCAAGCTTGCCGATCTGTTGGCTTAGCGCTGAGACGCCGACGTCCAGCTCCAATGCAGCACGGCCAAGGCTGCCATGCTCGACGATCTTCACGAAATAGCGCAGTTGCTTGAGTTCCAAGGGGAAGCGACTCCGGACGAAGGATAAACAAGTAGTCTACCTTTTGCCTGAACTTCGTGTCGGCCATCGGCTGGGTGATTACCAATAGGTCGGCTTTTTCCTTTGTCTTTTATTCGTTTAAGGCTGGGAGGTGTTTAGTATCCTGAGCCGCCTGTGCTGGGTATCTACCTATTTATGTTAGGGCAGTCTTGCCCCAGCAGATGGGCGACTCCGCATCAGCGCCTACACTCTGGCTCATCATCTCCCTTCGCATCCCCCAATCCGGGTGCTCGGCACACTGACCGCCCGCAATGTCCCACAGCCCCACCGCCCGTTGATCTTGTCCAGCACCGCCCTAATCCTGCTCGCTTCGTTCGGCTGGGACATTGCGAACAGATCATCGGTGTACTCACCCGGTTGGCAAAGATTGAGTAGCAGAACCTTGGTGTTGGCACCGACTCCGAATTGACCTACGTGCCGACGCAAGACTGACCCAACTCCAATCGGCAGAAATCCAGCACAGGAAATGGTTCACGAGGAATCAGACTGGGTCAGTGGCATCTCGGTAACTGGGTCAATTCGGCGTCGGCGCCAACAGACAATCGCTGGCAAGCGTTCGTGCGTTGATGTCGGTCAAATGATGATCCCGATTACAACGAGGCGAGTCAGATCGATCGATGGACCGCTGCTGGGCCGCACCGCTTAGAAACTGTCGAAAAATCAGCCTTTGGTCGTAAAGCACTGAGCCGTCCAGGGTATGGGCCAAAGTATGGGCTGGATTTTTTTCAGAAACGCAGAAACGAAAAAGCCCCGAATAATCAGGGCTTTAACGTTTAAATATGGCGGTGAAGGAGAGATTCGAACTCTCGATACAATTTCTTGTATACACACTTTCCAGGCGTGCTCCTTAAGCCACTCGGACACTTCACCGTATCTCTTCAAACATGTTCTGTCTGTCGAGGCGCGCTAATGTAGTCGAAAGCTTTTCCGATGGCAAATATTTTTTTCAGAATTTTCATGCGCTTAGGCATTTATGTCGCTTGGCGCGATTGGACCTTGTGTTCGGCCATGGCAAACCGGCCAATCTCTGGCCTGGCCTTCACCTCTATATAGAGAGCAATACGCCGCCGGCGTGGCCGGCTACGCTTGCCGGGCGGACAAAGGCTGACTCATCAGTCAGTCACGGCGCTTTACCTGACCTACCGCGGTGGGTAACGTCTGCCCCCACTTCATTACAAGGAATAGCGTCATGAGTGAGTTGATTTCCTACCACCTCGAAGACGGTATAGCGACCCTGACCTTGAGCAATGGCAAGGTCAATGCCATTTCCCCGGACGTGATAGCTGCTTTCAATGCTGCGCTGGACCAGGCAGAGAAGGATCGGGCGGTAGTGATCATTACCGGTCAACCAGGGATTCTGTCGGGCGGTTATGACTTGAAGGTGATGACAGCCGGCCCTAGGGAAGCGGTCAGCCTGGTGACGTCGGGGTCGACCCTGGCTCGTCGCCTGTTGTCTCACCCCTTCCCGGTCATTGTCGCCTGCCCCGGGCATGCGGTGGCCAAGGGTGCCTTTATCCTGTTGTCGGCCGATTACCGGATCGGTGTCGAGGGTCCATTCAGCATTGGCCTGAACGAAGTTCAGATCGGCATGACCATGCACCACGCCGGTATCGAGCTGGCGCGTGATCGCTTGCGCAAGTCGGCATTCCATCGTTCGGTGATCAACGGTGAGATGTTTGACCCGCAAGGCGCGGTGGATGCGGGCTTCCTCGACAAGGTCGTGGCACCGCAAGAGTTGCAAGCCGCTGCGCTGGCAGCCGCGCGTCAATTGAAGAAGATCAACATGACCGCCCACAAGAACACCAAGCTGAAAGTGCGCAAGGCACTGCTGGAGACGCTGGACAACGCGATCATCCAGGACCAGGAACATTTGGGCTAACGCTCGAGCGCATCAATGAGAAAGCCCGGCCTCTATAGCCGGGCTTTTTCTTGGACCCTGTCTCGTCCTGAATAAGGTTTACACCTTCTGGCTTCTTATCAGGAGGGTGCAATGGATACGGGCGCAAAACGCAG
>NZ_JBWKQB010000057.1:0-6635 GCF_059418545.1 Pseudomonas sp. GW821-FHT07G10
TCGCTGTCGGTGGCTTCTTAGACTGCCCCCGTGGCGCATTGACGCCTCGGCGCGGGCGAGTCCATCCAATTACGGCGGGTCACTTGGAAAAGCCCCAAGTAACCAAGGGCTCTTGCCCCTTTCGTTCGGTGCCTCGCCTAGGCTCGGCATGCCCTCGCTCCGGTCCTGCTCCGTGGGCCCGCCGCCATCGGCCATCCATGGCCGGGGGCGGCTAACCCGGCATCCATGCCGGATTGCCCACTGCGCAGAACCTCCGCTCGGCCTCTCGAGGGGGCGTGCACCGCAAAAGCAAAAGCGAGGCGGCCGACCGGCCGGCCTGGTTGGAAGCGGGTACGCATTTCTTCTGTGGAATTACTGAAGGCTGCCTTTGCTTTGCTTTGCTTTGGCTTTGGATCTGCCTGCCCCTTTTCCAGAGGCTGAACGAAAGGGGCAAGAGCCCTTTGGTTACTTTGGGCTGGGCCGGCACTCCGGCTGTTCCAAAGTGACACGCCGTAAGAGCGAAACCGCCAGTGGCCGTTACCGCAGAAACGGATATGTACTCAAAATCAGAAGATCGCAGCCTGCGGCAGCTACAGGTTTTATGTACATCGACCAGAAACTACTTCGTCTTCTTCGGAATCCGCACCAACTGGCTGTTTGAGTAGATGTCGTGCCAGCTGCGTTTCTGTTTGTCGAACAACGACCAGATGAAACCCAAACCTACACAAAGCAGCGAAGCAATCGACACGACAAAGCGCAGCAAGGCCTGCCACAGGCTGATAGCTGTACCGTCGGGGTTTTGTACGCGAATGCACCAGACTTGCATGCCAAGGGTCTGGCCAGACCAGGACCAGAATTTGGCGAAGAAGCCGAACAGGACGAAAAGCAAAATCGTTGATAGCAGCGGATCACCGTCCAGTGCACCGGCATCTGTCAGGGCGCGCATTTTGGCTTCGCCGATGATCGCCATTTGCACCATCTTGTAAATGCCTCCGGTGACGATCAGCAGGGCGGTGCACAACAGGAAGTCATAGAACATCGCTGCCAGGCGGCGGCCCAGGCCTGCGGCGGGAAAGTCGCCTTGAGGGCTTAGCAGGTGTTTCGACATGACAGGACTCTCGGCTGAAAAAAGCCATTTTACGGAATTGCGCGCACAAAAAAGCCCCTGATGTCAGCATCAGGGGCTTTTTGTTGCAGTCGGGATTAACCTTCTGCTTGTACTTCGTCAGCCTGCATGCCTTTCTGGCCTTGCACAGCAACGAAAGTCACTTTCTGGCCTTCTTTCAGGCTCTTGAAGCCGCTGCCCTGAATCGCGCGGAAATGGACGAACAGATCCGGACCGCTTTCTGGAGTGATAAAACCAAAACCTTTTTCGTCGTTAAACCACTTGACGGTACCGCTCTGACGTTGGGACATTTCTTATTTCCTTTGACGCAAAAATTAATGACAGCCTCTTTCTAATGAAAGAGTACTGGGGCTGGTTGCAGGAAAGTAAGAGACGTCGAACGGGTTGTAGCGAACTTATGGCTACTGCCCAGGTCACGGTTCCAAGCGACCCATGCAAACACAGTGAAGAAACTCTACGCCAACTAAGGGAGAAAAAACAAGCCCTCAGAAGCCGCGGTTTTACTCAGCGTGGGGTCGTTTACAGACTGGCGATGTCGCTTATTCGATAGAGCTGTTCAATTGTTTTCGATCGTTATAAACCAAGTTCATTATCGAAATTTATAGCCAGCCGCATGCACTGTTTGGTGGCGGTTGCGTTACAGATTAGTGCACTGTTAACGCAACCGCGTTACTTATAGAAACAGTCAATCAACCGCGATAGTAGCGTTGTGGAACAAATGGCATTTTGCTTACATTCATAGGCACCTTTTTCCCACGTACAATTGCCCAGACGGATGTATCAAGTGCCATGTAGTGGCTGTCGAGGTAACCCATGGCCAATGGGCCACCCAATGTTGGTCCAAAGCCGCCGCTGCACACGCTGCCGATCACTGTGCCTTCTTCGTTGACGATTTCTGCGCCTTCACGCACTGGCGTGCGCTCCTGAGGTAACAGGCCGACCCGTTTGCGGCTCACACCGGCTTGCTGCTGAGTGAACACGGTTTCTGCGCCAGGGAAGCCACCGGCACGGGAGCCATCGGCGCGACGAGCCTTGGAGATGGCCCAGAGCAGGCTGGCCTCGATAGGCGTGGTCTCGGTGTTCATATCGTGGCCATAGAGGCACAGGCCGGCTTCCAGGCGCAGCGAGTCGCGAGCTCCGAGGCCGATTGCTGCCACTTCCGGTTCGGCCAGTAGTGCGCGGGCCAAGGCTTCTGCATTGGCGGCCGGTACGGAGATTTCGAAACCGTCTTCACCGGTGTAGCCGGAACGGCTGACGTAGCAGTCCACGCCCAGCAACTTCACGCTGGTGAATTGCATGAAGGTCATTTTCGACACGTCAGGTGCCAGGCGTGCCAGTACCGTTACCGCCGCCGGGCCTTGCAGGGCGAGCAGGGCGCGTTCTTCGAACAGTGGCTGAATCTCGCACTGGTCGCCGATGTGTTTGCGCAGGTGCGCGAGGTCCTGATCCTTGCAGGCGGCGTTGACCACCAGGAACAGTTCATCGTTACCGAGGTTGGCGACCATCAGGTCATCGAGTATGCCGCCGGTTTCATTGGTGAACATCGCATAACGTTGCATCCCCACCGACAGGTCGATGATGTCCACTGGCACCAGGGTCTCCAGTGCCTTCGCGGCGTTGGCGCCGGTCAGGCGAATCTGGCCCATGTGCGAGACATCGAACAACCCGGCCTGATCACGGGTGTGCTGGTGTTCTTTCATCACGCCCAGCGGGTATTGCACCGGCATGTCGTAACCGGCGAATGGGACCATGCGCGCGCCGAGCTCCAGATGCAGGGCGTGCAGCGGGGTTTTCAACAGTTGTTCGGTGGACATGTTCAGCTCCTGAAAAAATGCACTGATGCAGCCAGGCTCGCATCAGCACTCAATGATGTTGACCGCCAAACCGCCGCGGGCGGTTTCCTTGTATTTGCTTTTCATATCGGCGCCGGTCTGGCGCATGGTGCGAATGACCTTATCGAGGGAGACGTAGTGTTGACCGTCGCCGCGCAGGGCCATGCGCACCGCATTGATGGCTTTTACCGAGCCCATGGCGTTGCGCTCGATGCACGGCACCTGAACCAGGCCGCCAATGGGGTCGCAGGTCAGTCCGAGGTTGTGTTCCATGCCGATCTCGGCGGCGTTTTCCACTTGCTGCACGGTGCCGCCCAGCACTTCGCAGAGTGCCCCGGCGGCCATTGAGCAGGCGACACCGACCTCGCCCTGGCAGCCGACTTCGGCGCCGGAGATCGAGGCGTTTTCCTTGTACAGAATGCCAATGGCCGCCGCGGTGAGCAGAAAGCGCACCACACCGTCTTCGTTGGCTCCCGGGATAAAGCGCATGTAGTAGTGCAAAACCGCAGGAATTATCCCTGCTGCGCCATTGGTCGGTGCAGTGACCACGCGACCGCCGTTGGCGTTTTCTTCGTTGACCGCCAAGGCGTACAAATTGACCCAGTCGAGTACCGACAGTGGATCGCGCAGGGAGGCTTCGGGGCTCTTGCACAATTGCCGATGCAGCGCTGCCGCACGGCGTTTGACCTTCAAGCCGCCGGGCAGAATTCCCTCGTTGCGGCAACCGGCGGCGACGCAGTCCTGCATCACTTGCCAGATATTCAGCAAGCCGGCACGGGTTTGCGCTTCCGGGCGCCAGGCGCTTTCATTGGTCAGCATCACCTGGCTGATGGACAGGCCGTAGGTGGTGCAATGACCGAGCAAGTCCTTGGCACTCTTGAACGGGAAGGTCAGCGGCGTAGTGTCTTCGACAATGCGGTCAGCGCCCGCAGCATCTTCATCGACGACGAAGCCACCACCGACCGAATAATACTCGCGGCTGCGAACCTGCAAACCGGCGGCATCGAAGGCACGAAAGATCATGCCGTTGGGGTGATAGGCCAAGGGTTTGCGGATCATCGCCAGGTGGAGTTTTTCGTTGAATTCTATGCTGTGTTCACCGAGCAGGTTCAAGCGTCCGTTGCTGCGAATCTCGTGCAGGCGGGCAGCAATGGTCTCGGTATCCACGGTATCCGGGTGTTCACCTTCCAGGCCCAGTAACACGGCCTTGTCGCTGCCGTGGCCCTTGCCGGTAGCGCCGAGCGAGCCGTACAGCTCGACTTTGACGCAGGTGGTTGCCGCCAGCAGGTTCTCACGACGCAGGCCTTCGACGAAGCGCGCAGCGGCACGCATCGGGCCCACGGTGTGGGAACTGGAGGGGCCGATGCCAATTTTGAACAGGTCGAACACGCTTAACGACATGGTTGTTCTCCGGTTTCTTGTTATGAGGATCGACGCAGATTCTGAGAATTGGCAAAGATCCTTGTGGGAGCGAGCTTGCTCGCGATAGCGGTGTGACAGGCAGCATTGATGTCGACTGACACGGCCCCATCGCGAGCAAGCTCGCTCCCACAGGGTATTGTGGTGACCATGAGGGGGCGAGCAAGTCGCCCCTCATTGGTTTAAGCGTAGCTTTCGATCGACGGACAGGCGCAGATCAGGTTGCGATCGCCGAACACGTTGTCGACCCGACCGACCGGTGGCCAGTACTTGCCCTCGATCAACGATGCAACCGGGTACACCGCCTGTTCACGGCTGTACGGATGCGTCCACTCACCGACGATTTCCGCCGCGGTGTGCGGGGCGTTTTTCAACGGGTTGTCGTCCTGGTCCAGGGTGCCGTTTTCCACCGCGCGGATTTCTTCGCGGATGCGGATCATGGCGTCGCAGAAGCGGTCCAGTTCTTCCTTGGATTCGCTTTCGGTCGGCTCGATCATCAAGGTGCCGGCCACCGGGAAGGACATGGTCGGGGCGTGGAAGCCGAAGTCGATCAGGCGCTTGGCGACGTCATCGACGCTGATGCCGCTGCTGTCTTTCAACGGACGCAGGTCGAGGATGCATTCGTGGGCCACCAGGCCGTTGCTGCCGGTGTACAGCACCGGGTAGTGCTCTTCGAGGCGCCGGGAAATGTAGTTGGCATTGAGGATCGCCAGCTGCGAGGCACGCTTGAGGCCCGCGCCACCCATCATCCGAATGTACATCCAGGTGATCGGCAGAATGCTCGCGCTGCCGAACGGTGCCGCGCAGACCGCGCCTTCCTTGCGCTCCATGGCCGCGTGCCCCGGCAGGAACGGCGTCAGGTGGGATTTCACGCCAATCGGGCCGACACCCGGGCCGCCACCGCCGTGGGGGATGCAGAAAGTCTTGTGCAGGTTCAGGTGGGACACGTCGCCGCCGAACTTGCCCGGTGCGCAGAGGCCGACCATGGCGTTCATGTTGGCGCCGTCGATGTACACCTGGCCGCCGTGGTCATGGATGATCCCGCAGATTTCGCGGATGCCCTCTTCGAACACGCCGTGGGTCGAGGGGTAGGTGATCATCAGCGCGGCGAGGTGTTCGCGGTGCTCGATGGCCTTGGCGCGCAGGTCTTCGAGGTCGACGTTGCCGCGCGCATCGCACGCGGTGACCACCACGCGCATGCCGGCCATGTTGGCGGTCGCCGGGTTGGTGCCGTGGGCCGACGAGGGGATCAGGCAGATGTCGCGACGGTCTTCGCCACGGCTCTGGTGATAGGCGCGGATCGCCAGCAGACCGGCGTATTCACCCTGGGAACCGGCGTTTGGTTGCAGGGAGATGGCGTCGTAACCGGTGGCGGCGCAGAGCATCGCTTCCAGTTCATCGGTCAGCTGCTGATAGCCGGCGCTTTGCTCGGCCGGGGCGAACGGGTGCAGGGCACCGAATTCGGCCCAGGTCACCGGGATCATTTCGCTGGCGGCGTTGAGCTTCATGGTGCACGAGCCCAGCGGGATCATGCTGCGATCCAGGGCCAGGTCCTTGTCGGCGAGTTTGCGCAGGTAGCGCATCAGCTCGGTTTCCGAGTGATAACGGTTGAACACCGGGTGGCTGAGGATCGGCGATTGGCGCACCAGAGTCGCCGGGATGCGGCTTTCAACCGAGGCGGCGAGGGCGGCGAAGTCCGGCAGGGCCTTGCCGTCGGCCAGCACGCTCCACAGGGTTTCGATGTCCGCCTGGCTGGTGGTTTCGTCCAGCGACAGACCCAGACGCTCGCCATCGACCACCCGCAGGTTGATGCGCTGGGCGCGGGCCTGGTCGTGCAGGGCGGCGGTCTGGCTGCCGGTGGCCAGGGTCAGGGTGTCGAAGAAGTGTTCCTGCTCGACGTTCAGACCCAGATCGCTCAAGCCTTGGGCAAGGATCGCGGTCAGCTGATGGATGCGCTGGGCGATCTGGATCAGGCCTTTGGGGCCGTGGTAGACGGCGTACATGCTGGCGATGTTGGCCAGCAGCACCTGCGCGGTGCAGATGTTGCTGGTGGCTTTCTCGCGACGGATGTGTTGCTCGCGGGTCTGCATGGCCAGGCGCAGCGCCGGCTTGCCGAAACGGTCTACCGACACGCCGACCAGACGGCCGGGCATGTCGCGCTTGAACGCATCGCGGGTAGAAAAGTAAGCCGCGTGCGGGCCGCCGAAGCCCAGCGGCACGCCGAAGCGTTGGGCGCTGCCGATGGCCACGTCGGCGCCGAATTCGCCCGGCGGGGTCAG
>NZ_JBWKQB010000058.1:0-6140 GCF_059418545.1 Pseudomonas sp. GW821-FHT07G10
GCGAGGAACAGCAACGCAGGATATGGGCTGCTGGCGCCGAAGTTGACTAACAGAACTAGCCACACAGGCCACTAGAGCCCCAGCGCGTCAATATCGATCAGCAGTAAGCGCTGACCGTTGTCGAAGAATTGGCCGGCGGTGAGGCAATACTGGTTGCTGGTGGCGTCGCGGTAGGTGTTGGACAGCGTCAGTCGGCGTTCGTCCCAGCCCTCTGCCAGCAAGTGATAGAAGTACGGCCGCCAGGACCAGTTGTGGCCCAGGTAACTGCTGTCTGCCTGCCAGGCATTGTTGCGCCATTCAAGATTGGGGGTGAGTTGCGTGCCATGGCGGTCACATTGATAAAAGCGCAGCAACCATGGGAAGGCGTGCAGTTGGGGTAGTTGGCTGAGTGGCGCTTGAGCCTGTGCCCATGCTTGCAGAATGCCCATCAGTTCGCCGAGCTGTTGGCGCATCACCATCAAGCGGGCACGCTCGGTCAGTTTTTGTTGAACATAACGTTCGCGCAGTCGGGCAAAGCGTTCGACGAACGCATCGGTGGGGAAGAGCCCGACCTCGGCTTTGGCGAACAGATAGCCCTGGACATAGCGTGATCCGCATTCCAGGGCAAAATTCAGTTCGGCCTCGGTTTCCACACCTTCAGCGATGATCCAGCACCCGGTTTTTTCTGCCATCTGCGCCAGCGCTTTGACTACATCACTGCTGGGCCCGCCGCGAGCCGCAGCCTGGAACAAGCGCATATCCAGTTTGAGAATGTCTGGTTGTAACGCCAGTACACGATCCAGCTGAGAATAACCGGCACCGAAATCATCGATCGCGATGCGCGCACCTGCCTGTCGATAACGCTCCACAACCTCAGACAAACGCTGGACGTTTCCGCCCAGTTCAGTGATCTCGAATACGATGCGTCGAGGATCAACGCCGTGCCGCTGCAATTGTTTGAGGCTCGGCAGCGCCTGGCCAGAGCGTAAGCGGCTGATCCAGCGAGGTGACATATTCAGGCTCAGGAACCAGTCTTGAGGGGCCTCATGCAGGCGACTCAAAGCGTTGTCGCGGACCAGGCGATCAAGGCGTCGTAACGAGGCAGAAGGTGTTCGCGGATCTGCAAACAACGGCCCGACCGAGGTCAATTGACCATCGGCCTGACGCAGGCGGCCCAGGGCTTCGACTCCGGCAATGCGACCGGTTGCGGTGTCGATGAATGGCTGAAAGCAGGCAAGCGGTTGCCCGTCGATCACAGAGCCTCCTTAGTAAGGTCTTGTTGGGGATGTGCCTCGGCTATCGGGTAGACAGGCAGGACCAGACCCCGCGATAAAGAGGTCCGATCCATGAGCTTTGCAAGAATGCAGCCAGACTAGCTTTTGCCAGAGGAGCCTTGCATCGCCAGCTTGATCAGCGGCAACAGGCTGGTGCCGAGACTGACCAGCCGGGTGAGGCTGCTGATGCCACTGCCCTTGGCGCCTTTGCCGGTCAGAAACCCCAGCAAGGTCACTGCGGCAACGCCCCAGAGCGGCGCGTGCTTGATGCCGAAGCCGTCCTTCATGTTTTGTGTCATCCCGCGCACACGCTGTAAGGGTCGCAGCAGGTTCTGGGATTCATGGCGGATTTCCTGGCGATGCATTTCCATGCGCAACCGGATCAAGGCCTTGCGCATCTCGTGCCGGGTATGGAGTTGGGGTCTCTCAGGCAGGCTCATGGCAGCAGGCGCTCCCTGTCGTTGGCCAACTCTTCAAGCGTGGCACTGAAGGGTGATGACTCGTCGAAGATTGCCGCTTTCATACGCAGCGCGCAAAAGAGTGCGGCGAGCGTATAGAAGACACACAGGCCGATAATTGCGGCCAGGCGATAAGTGTCCCAGAGCAGGATCAATACCAATACCGAGAGCCCAACCAATAACAGCAAGGCAAAAACCAGTGCCAGACCTGCGAACAACAACAGGCTTACGGTCCGTGATTTTTGCTCTTGCAACTCGATACCGAACAACTCGACATGGCTGTGCAACAAACCCAGGAAAGCGGCACCCAAGCGCCGGGATGAGGTGCTTGGGCCCGTTGCGGACGAGCCGGATTCGTCAATAGGCATATTAGCGCCGCGTCGCCAGCAGGCCGATCAGAAAGCCTACCCCGGCGGCAATTCCCACCGACTGCCATGGGTTGGCCTGTACGTAGTCTTCGGTGGCGGTGACCGCTGCTTTGCTGCGTTCGCGCAGGGAGTCTTCGGTCAGTTGCAGGGTTTCGCGGGCGCGCAACAGACTGTCGTGGATCTGGCTGCGCAGTTCATCAGCTTGATCACCGGCCAGTGTCGCGGTGTGCTCCAGCAACCTCTCGGTGTCATTGACCAGCGTTTGAAAATCCGCCATCAGTATTTCTTGAGCAGTCTTTGCTGTTTTGCTGGCCATGGTTATCTCCGTAGGTGGCTTCTGAATGTTTCGAGTATGAGGCTTGCCGGAAGGTTCAGCGCAATTGCCTGGTACAGCTTTTGCTTTGTCATGGTGCGCAGGCGAGCGATGTTGCGCTGAAGCTGGGCGTAAATGTGGCGCGAGCCATGAAAACCTTAACCTAAATAATTAAAACCCGCGAAAAACCCCTAGCGGCGATTGCCTGTTCGCAATTCCTGCGCCAAAGCGGTTCACCCATACAAAAGCCGTTGCCAAGGCGGGTGCCAATTTGGTGCGCAAAAGGAGTTCTTGAACTGCTTTGGTGCTTTTTCCTGCATTCAGGTCTGCCATCTCCATGGAAAATTTGCAAAGTGCTGTGGACAGTCTGGTCCATAGCTCCAATACGCTGTTCATTCTGATGGGCGCGGTCATGGTCCTGGCCATGCATGCCGGTTTCGCCTTTCTGGAAGTGGGCACGGTCAGGCAAAAAAACCAGGTCAATGCGCTATCGAAGATACTCAGCGATTTCGCCATTTCGACCTTGGCCTACTTCTTTATAGGCTATTGGATTTCCTACGGCGTCAGTTTCATGCAGCCAGCGGCGGTGATCAGTGCCGATCATGGCTATGGGCTGGTGAAATTCTTCTTTCTGCTGACCTTTGCTGCAGCGATTCCGGCGATCATCTCCGGGGGGATTGCCGAGCGAGCCAGATTTGCCCCGCAGCTCTGTGCGACGGCGCTGATCGTGGCGTTCATTTATCCTTTCTTTGAAGGCTTGGTGTGGAACGGCAATTTTGGTCTGCAAGCCTGGTTGCTGGCGCGCTTTGGCGCGAGTTTCCATGACTTCGCAGGATCGGTGGTGGTGCACGCCATGGGCGGTTGGCTGGCGCTTGCGGCGGTACTGTTGCTGGGGCCGCGGCAGGGCCGTTACCGCGATGGACGATTGGTGGCCTTCGCACCGTCGAGCATTCCGTTTCTGGCGTTGGGGTCGTGGATCCTGATTGTCGGCTGGTTCGGCTTCAACGTGATGAGTGCGCAAACGCTGCAAGGGCTCAGTGGCCTGGTCGCGGTCAACTCGTTGATGGCGATGGTCGGTGGCACCGTGGCGGCTCTGATCGTCGGTCGCAATGACCCGGGCTTCCTGCATAACGGCCCATTGGCCGGGCTGGTGGCGATTTGCGCAGGTTCCGACTTGATGCACCCGGTCGGCGCACTGGTAACCGGCGCCATTGCCGGGGCTTTGTTCGTGTGGTGCTTCACCGCCGCGCAAGGGAAATGGAAGATTGATGATGTGTTGGGTGTCTGGCCGTTGCATGGGCTTTGCGGCGTCTGGGGCGGGATTGCTTGCGGAATTTTCGGTCAGAGCGCTTTGGGAGGTCTGGGCGGAGTCAGTTTGATCAGCCAGTTGATTGGAACCTCTGTGGGTATCGTCATCGCCTTTGCCGGGGGCTTTGTGGTGTATGGCGCGATCAAGTATTTCCATGGTCTGCGGTTGAGCCAGGAAGAGGAGTATTACGGGGCTGATTTGTCCGTGCACAAGATCGGCGCAGTGAGCCTGGATTGATTGTGCGAATCTGAAATTGCTTTACCTGTAGGAGCCGAGCTTGCTCGCGATGAACGATGGCGAGGCTTGCCTGATGCACCGCGCCGCCTGCATCGCGAGCAAGCTCGGCTCCTACAGGCCTTGTGCTTCCCTTCCATCCGCTTTATTACCCGCCCAGCAATCGCGCTTCACAGGCCTCGAGGGCTGACAAGGTGCCGGACATCAGTACCGTGTCACCTGCCTGCAGGTGGGTGACAGCGTCAGTTGCCAGTTCGTTGCCACCGCGCTGCACGGCCTGCACGTCCACACCCAGCTGCTCCAGCGCCAGATCGTTCAGCGGCAAGCCGCAGGCATGGGCGCCGGTACCGAGATTGACCGCATGCATCAACACCTTGGGCTGCCCCCGGTTGTCCAGCAGGTTGCTCTGCGCGCCGTGATAAAAACCATGCAGAAGGCGATAGCGGTTGTGCCGGACTTCGTCGACGTTGGCCTGGACCTGTTGTTCGGGTAATCCGAGCATGATCAGCGCATGAGAGGCCAGCATCAGGCTTGACTCGAGCAACTCCGGGACAACCTCGTTGGCGCCTGCGGCTTTCAACTCAGCCAATTGGCTGTCATCCCGGGTTCGAACCAGAATCGGAACGTCACCGTTGATTCGGCGGGCTTCCTTGAGCACGATCAAGGCGATGTCAGTCTTGTCCACGGCAATCACCAGCAACCGTGCCCGCTCGAGTCCGACCGCCGCGAGCAACTCGCCGCGACGTGAGTCGCCATAGTGCACGCAACTTTCACCGGCCGCGGCTTCCTGGACTCGCACCGGGTCGTCATCGAGCGCGATGAATCGCTGTTGTTCGCGCCGCAGAAAGCGGCCGATGGACTGGCCCACACGACCATAACCGCAGATCACCACATGCCCGTGCAACCCGGCATTCAGCTCAGTGATTTCTTCCAGTTTCGCCTCCTCATTGGGTTTGCGATGCAAGCGGGCAGCGATGCCTGGGGCTGCGCGCAATAGCAGCGGCGTCAACAGCATCGAACAGAAGGTTGCCGCCAGCAGAGGACCACTCATGTCGGTGGGCATCAAATTGCTCTGTTGCATCTGCGCTATTAGCGCAAAACAGAATTCGCCGCCTTGAGCCAGTGCCAGTCCGCTACGCCAGGCTGTTTCGCCGTCGCTACCACGCCATTTGACCAGAGCCGCCACCACGGCGCCCTTGATCAGCAACAGCGCCAGCGTCAGACCCAGGATATATACACCGTGGCTGGCGAATAACTGCAGGTCGATCAACATGCCGATACTGACGAAGAACAATCCCAGCAAAATATCGCGGAACGGCCGGATATCGGCTTCGATCTGATGCCGGTAATGGCTTTCCCCCAGCAGCATGCCGGCTAGAAAGGCACCCAGGGCAGGAGAGAGCCCCAGCAGATGAGTCAACCAGGCGGTCAGTAGCACGATGACCAATGCCAGCAGCACGAACAACTCGGCGGAATGGGACGCGGCGACTTCATGGAACAGCCGTGGCAGCAACCAGCGACTGGCCAAAAGCAGGCCGACAAACAGCACGACAGTTTTCCCCAGGGTGGTCGGCAGCGCCCAATACCAGGCCTGATCACTGCTGCCGGCAAACACTGGAACCAGTGTCAGCAAGAGCACCGCGACCACATCCTGGAACAACAGCACGCCGATTGCATTCTGGCCGTGGCTGCTGAAGATCTCGCCCAGACCGGTCAATTCTTTGCTGACGATGGCGGTCGAAGACAGTGCCAGGCCGGCCCCGAGTAACAAGGCTGAGGTAGTCGGCACTCCGGACAGCAACAACACGCCGCCCAGCAGTACGCCTGTAACCAGCACCTGTAGGCTGCCCAGTCCGAAGACCACGCGACGTAACGCGAGCATTTTAGACAGGGAGAATTCAAGCCCCAGTGAAAAAAGCAGGAAGACCACGCCCAGCTCGGCCAGGTCCGGTAACTCTTCGCTGTCATTCACCCAGCCGAATGCAGTTGGCCCCACCAGCAGGCCGACGCACAGATAGCCCAACACCGGTGGCAGTTGCAGGCGCCGGAACAGTGCAATCACCACCAGTGACGAGGCGAGGATGATCAACAGGTTTGCGAACACAGAAGTCTCCGGTCAGGGGCGTTGACTAGTGGCCTGTGTGGCTAGTTCTGTTAGTCAACTTCGGCGCCAGCAGCCCATATCCTGCGTTGCTGTTCCTCGCC
>NZ_JBWKQB010000059.1:0-5343 GCF_059418545.1 Pseudomonas sp. GW821-FHT07G10
TCACGGTTGACTGTGGTTCGCACCTTCAGTCTGGCACTCAAGATGCCGAAGTGAGGAGGAGTCCATCCCATTGCTTTTGGCCGTTTTCTGCCCGTCACGACTGACCAGGGCTGACTCCAAATCCCCACTTCAGATGAAGGCCGCTTTCCACCGAGCGCAGTCTCTCGGTTGCAGCTATGAAATTTAGGGCGATCATGAGCCCCCCAGAAAGCCAAAATACCGGCCAAATTCGTTTCCGCAAATAAACTTCCACCCCTTGATTTCAGAGGCCTCCAGAGCATAAATGAATACTGCTTAGCGGAAACGAATACAACCTAAAATATTGAAATATAAGGATTAATCTTCGGACTTGAAAACCGTCGACTGTAACAGGTCCATGAGTTCGAATCCCATCGCCTCCGCCATATTTGTACGACAAAGCCCTGATTATTCAGGGCTTTTTCGTTTCTTGGATTTGGAAAAACCTACCAGCCCACACTTCAGCCCACACACTGGATGAAGCCTTGCTTTTCGACCAGCGGCTAATTTTTCGAATGCCAAATTGTCGCTGCATTCCTGAAGCACCGATGAAGACGCAGCTCCTGGTGGGAGAATCGACTCACCCATCACAGTTGTATCGTGTATGGACAAGGATCTGAGTAAACGGAGGCGCTGCCCTAGCCCCCTCCACCGCGCCGCGTATCCACCGCACCGCGGCAGCGGTCTCGCCGACAAAGTCGTGTGAAATCGCATAGTCCATAACGCCTGACTCCAACATCCCACGCGTGTGGGTAGTAAGCTCGTGCCCTACAAAAATAGGCCGCTGCTCGACGGCTATGGTGTCTATGGCTTGGGCAACCCCCCGATTCGCGCCGGCCACATTGTAGATCGCAGCCGGGTAATCATACTTCGAGAAGTAGCGCATCAACTGTTCGGCGGTGGTCTGGGGACGGTCATCAGACATCATCCGCTCATCGATCTTCAGATACGGAAAGTCCGCGCGAAGCACCCGCCGAAAACCCATCTCCCTCTCTTGCTGGCAGCGAAACGGCACGCTGGTGACTAGCAAAATCTTGGCCGGCTCCATGGGTAGGGCGTTGCCGATCAATAACCCGGCGACACTACCAGCTGCGTACTGGTCGTTGCCCACGTAGGCGCTCCGACCGGAGTTTGGCAGGTCGGTGGTCAGGCACACCACGGGAATGTCGAGGCTGCACAGTTTGCGAATGGCGCGGTTGATGGCCGGGTGTTCGCGGGAGACGACGATCACGCCGTCCGCCGAAGCGCCTTCAGCCTGAACTCGGTCGGCGAACGCCGCTGGGTCGACCTGGTTGGTGGGCACGTAGTGGCCGTGCACCACGACGCCCGGCGTCGAGCTGTTTACCACGGCCTCGGCCTTGGCCAGGGTAGCGTTGAAGGTTTCTCCCGAGTCGCAGAACAGCTTGATGTGCAAGGTGGCCATGCCATCGGCCAGATCCTGCTTGAGCTTCTCCAGTGCCGCCAACACTTTGAGGCGGGTGTTTTCACGCACACCGAGGCGGTTATTCAGCACGCGGTCGACGGTGGCTGGGCCAACCCTGGCCACCTTAGCGATCTGCAGGACGGTAGGGCCCTTCCAGAGTTGCGCTGTCGTTTCCCTAGTCATGACGTCGCCCTCATAATGATGTCTTTCACATCACTTATAAACCATAAATCTCAATTTTAAAAAAGCATTAAGCGCCAACAAGCAACGTGCAATTTGATTTGAATCACATCATAAATTGCCCATGGCTGTCCTTGAAGGATGATTTTGCGCTCCTGATAATCGCCCTATAACAACCACAACAACTTGTCAGGATCGCCCCATGATGAACTCGTCTTCGCGGTTCGTTGCGGCCGCAAGCATCACGCCGTTCCCCTCCCTTCTCCCATCCATCCGCACGCCTACGCGGCGCTGCGTCGACGACCTGTATCCACTGAGAGGTAACTGAACATGAGCATACGAATCGCCGTGATCGGCGCAGGCATCATGGGGGAAGACCATGCCCGCATCATTGCCCAAGACCTGCCCGGGGTCACGTTGCAGGTGATCTGTGACGCATCCAGGAGCCGTGCTCGGGAAGTGGCGGACCGCTACGGTGCCCTGGACGCAACCGTCGACCCGATGCTGACCCTGTCCCGGGCCGATGTAGACGCAGTAATCATCGCCAGCCCCGACGACACCCACGCAGTGCTGTCCATGGCGGCCATCAATGCCGGCAAGCCAGCGCTGTGTGAAAAACCCCTGTCACCAAGCCCGGAGGATTGCCTGGCGATCATCGACAAGGAAATCTCCTTAGGGCGCCAGTTCGTGCAGCTGGGGTTTATGCGCCGCTTCGACTCGTCTTACCGGGAAATGAAAAACGCCTTGCTCAGCGGCGTAATCGGCCGCGCGGTGATGATGCACAACTTCCATCGCAACGTTGAAGCGCCAGCCAATTTCAGTGGGCAGATGGCGATCAGCAATTCCGCGCCTCACGAGTTCGATGTGGCGCGTCATGTGCTCGACACCGAGTACAGCGCCATCTCGGTATTCCAGCCCTCCCGAGTGTCCCCCGGCAGCGTCGGCGCACCCGTGTTCATGGTACTTGAGACTCGCGACGGGCATCTGGTGAACATTGAGATCAATAACAACGCTCAATACGGTTACGACGTGCGCAGCGAACTGGTGGGAGAGCAAGGCTCGGTGCACTTGGCCGCGCCGATACACACCCGCCTCAACACCGCCTTCCAGGCGGTAGAACGTTACGCCGCCGACTGGCGCCCGCGCTTCGCCGACGCCTACCGCCTGCAAGACAAGGCCTTCGTCGAGTTCGTCAAGACCGGCCGCTTTCCGGCCCACGCCGCCACGGCCTGGGATGGCTACTGCGCGGCGGTGGTCGCTCAGGCCGGTGTGCAGGCCCTGACCGAGGGCCACCGCGTGACTTTGCGCCCAATGGATATCCCCTCACTGTACCTGCCACACGAAGGAGCCTTGTCATGAAACTGGGATTTGTCACCGACAGCCTGGGCGCCCTGCCCTTGCGCGAAGTCCTCAAACACGCTGAACGGATGGGCCTTTCTGGTCTTGAGGTCAACACTGGCGGCTGGTCCACCGCGCCGCACTTCAACCTGGATCAGATGCTTGGCAGCACCACCGCCCGCCGTGAGTTCAAGCGCAGTTTCCAGGAACACAACCTGGAAATTATTTCCCTGAACGCCAACGGCAATCCCCTACATCCCACCCAGCCTAAACAGGCCCAATGCCTGAAGGACGCCATTCGCATAGCCGGAGAACTGGGAGTCAAGACGGTGTGCACCATGTCCGGCTTGCCGGAAGGTCAGGCTGGTGATCGCATGCCGAACTGGGTGGTAGCGTCCTGGCCACCCGAGACCCAGACGATGCTGCGCTACCAATGGGAGGAACGCCTGTTGCCTTTCTGGAGCGAAATTTCTGACTTGGCCAAGGAAAATGGTGTCGAGCGTATCGCCCTGGAACTGCATGGCAACCAGTGCGTGTACAACGTTCGCTCATTGCTGAAACTACGTGACGCCATCGGTCCGGTCATCGGCGCCAACCTCGACCCCTCCCACCTGTTCTGGATGGGCGCCGATCCGCTGGCGGCCGCCGAGGCCCTGGGCGACGCCATTTACCACGTGCACGCCAAGGACACCCTGCTTAACGCGCCAGTGCAGGCTGTTGACTCGCTGTTGGAAAACGGCTCGTTGATGGACATCGCCTCGCGCAGCTGGTCCTACATCACCCTCGGCTTCGGCCACGGCGAGCAATGGTGGCGGCAATTCTGCTACCGCCTGAAGATGGCTGGCTACGATGGCTGGCTGTCCATCGAACACGAGGACGTGCTGCTCAACAGCCTCGAGGGCCTGGAAAAATCTGTGGCTCTGCTACAAGGCGTCATGCCAGTCGCTGCCAGTGACTTCAAACCTCAGGCCATCTGACCCACCCTGCGAGATCGACCGATATAAGCATTTGAATCCGCGCTCAACCGTTCCTGCGGCTGAGCGCCGTCCATGAATTTCAGTTGGAATATCACAATGACAATTAATTCCTACGGAAATACGGCGGACGACTCCGCCGCCTATGTCAACACGGAAAAGCGCCAGGCATGGCAAGACCAAAACTGCTCGCCTGTGGACGTACGTGCGGGACGACCGACCTGCCGGTTACACGACACCGGCGGCTGCATGGTTTGCCTACTCGCCGGATCGCAAGGGACAACATCCCCGCGCTCATCTCAAGAGCTTCAGCGGGATATTGCAGGCTGACGGCTACGCCGGTTTTGCTCAGCTGTATGCCACGGGCACCATTCAGGAAGCCGCGTGCTGGGCTCACGCCCGCCGCAAGTTTTACGCAAGACCTGGCTTCACCGCTTGCCGCCGAGGCGCTGCAACGGATTGCTGCACTGTATGCCATCGAAAGCGAGATTCGAGGGCAACTGCCCAACCTGCGAAAAGCGCTCGGCAAAGCCGAGCAAGTCCGCTGCTGGAACAGCAACTCGCGTGGCTTAACCAGACGCTGACTCAGCTGTCGAAGAAATCGGCATTGGGCGGTGCGATCCTCTATGCCCTCAATCGGTGGCAGGCGTTGACGCGCTACTGCGATGACGGCCGAGTCGAGATCGACAACAATGCCGCCGAACGGGCGCTACGCGCCGTCGCTTTGGGTCGCAAAAATTACCTGTTTGTCGGTTCCGATGCCGGCGGAGAGCGAGCGGCTGCGATTTACAGCCTGGCGGGTTCGGCCAAACTCAACGACCTGAACCCGCAAGCCTATTTGACCCGCGTGCTGGAGCGCATCGCCGACCACCCAATTAATTGGATCGACGTACTGCGGCCCTGGAACGTTTCTCTCACCTCCACGGAACTCTGCAAGGCTGCCTGATCCATGGTCAAAACTGTTCGTTTGCTAAAACCCGAACCTGACTTGCTATTACTGCACATTGAATTGAAGTGGATCGAACCCACCATCTGGCGCCGCGTGGCGGTGCCCGAGAACATCACGTTGGGCAAATTGCACACGCCCCTCAGATGCCGTATTGCATCGACGGCGCCAATGCTTGCCCACCGGAAGACATCGGTGGTGGACCGGGTTATGCCGACTTCCTTGAAATGATGGCAGACCCCAACCATCCGGAGCATGAAGACATGTTGGAGTGGTATGGCGGTACCTTCGATCCAACGGTTTTTGAATGTCGGGCCTTGATTTAGAGCCTTTGGTCGGTTTTTAGCAGGCAATAAAAAACCCCTGCCTGCTTCAGGCCGGGGTTTTCGGTGTTGCGCGAAAGCAGGGTTTAATCGACTGCCTTGACCATATCTTCGATGACCTTCTTGGCGTCGCCAAAAACC
>NZ_JBWKQB010000060.1:0-1317 GCF_059418545.1 Pseudomonas sp. GW821-FHT07G10
GAGTCGTGGCCTGTTGGCCGCGCTTCAGCAAATTGGGTAGGTGATAGCTTCGGTGTTTTGCAAGTCTCTCGAACTTTCGGTTCGTTTCGTCTTCACACACCGCAATCTGGTGCTCTCTCGAGTCAACAAATTGCTTGGGTGTTATATGGTCAAGCCTCACGGGCAATTAGTATTGGTTAGCTCAACGCCTCACAGCGCTTACACACCCAACCTATCAACGTCGTAGTCTTCGACGGCCCTTCAGGGAACTCAAGGTTCCAGTGAGATCTCATCTTGAGGCTAGTTTCCCGCTTAGATGCTTTCAGCGGTTATCTATTCCGAACATAGCTACCCGGCAATGCCACTGGCGTGACAACCGGAACACCAGAGGTTCGTCCACTCCGGTCCTCTCGTACTAGGAGCAGCCCCTCTCAAATCTCAAACGTCCACGGCAGATAGGGACCGAACTGTCTCACGACGTTCTAAACCCAGCTCGCGTACCACTTTAAATGGCGAACAGCCATACCCTTGGGACCGGCTTCAGCCCCAGGATGTGATGAGCCGACATCGAGGTGCCAAACACCGCCGTCGATATGAACTCTTGGGCGGTATCAGCCTGTTATCCCCGGAGTACCTTTTATCCGTTGAGCGATGGCCCTTCCATACAGAACCACCGGATCACTAAGACCTACTTTCGTACCTGCTCGACGTGTCTGTCTCGCAGTCAAGCGCGCTTTTGCCTTTATACTCTACGACCGATTTCCGACCGGTCTGAGCGCACCTTCGTACTCCTCCGTTACTCTTTAGGAGGAGACCGCCCCAGTCAAACTACCCACCATACACTGTCCTCGATCCGGATAACGGACCTGAGTTAGAACCTCAAAGTTGCCAGGGTGGTATTTCAAGGATGGCTCCACGCAGACTGGCGTCCACGCTTCAAAGCCTCCCACCTATCCTACACAAGCAAATTCAAAGTCCAGTGCAAAGCTATAGTAAAGGTTCACGGGGTCTTTCCGTCTAGCCGCGGATACACTGCATCTTCACAGCGATTTCAATTTCACTGAGTCTCGGGTGGAGACAGCGCCGCCATCGTTACGCCATTCGTGCAGGTCGGAACTTACCCGACAAGGAATTTCGCTACCTTAGGACCGTTATAGTTACGGCCGCCGTTTACCGGGGCTTCGATCAAGAGCTTCGCGTTAGCTAACCCCATCAATTAACCTTCCGGCACCGGGCAGGCGTCACACCCTATACGTCCACTTTCGTGTTTGCAGAGTGCTGTGTTTTTAATAAACAGTCGCAGCGGCCTGGTATCTTCGACCGGCATGGGCTTACGCA
>NZ_JBWKQB010000060.1:1412-3220 GCF_059418545.1 Pseudomonas sp. GW821-FHT07G10
ATGCTTCACCCTCACCGGCGCACCTTCTCCCGAAGTTACGGTGCCATTTTGCCTAGTTCCTTCACCCGAGTTCTCTCAAGCGCCTTGGTATTCTCTACCCAACCACCTGTGTCGGTTTGGGGTACGGTTCCTGGTTACCTGAAGCTTAGAAGCTTTTCTTGGAAGCATGGCATCAACCACTTCGTCATCTAAAAGATAACTCGTCATCAGCTCTCGGCCTTAGACCCCCGGATTTACCTAAGAGTCCAGCCTACCACCTTAAACTTGGACAACCAACGCCAAGCTGGCCTAGCCTTCTCCGTCCCTCCATCGCAATAACCAGAAGTACAGGAATATTAACCTGTTTTCCATCGACTACGCTTTTCAGCCTCGCCTTAGGGACCGACTAACCCTGCGTCGATTAACGTTGCGCAGGAAACCTTGGTCTTTCGGCGTGGGTGTTTTTCACACCCATTGTCGTTACTCATGTCAGCATTCGCACTTCTGATACCTCCAGCAAGCTTCTCAACTCACCTTCACAGGCTTACAGAACGCTCCTCTACCGCATCACCTAAGTGATACCCGTAGCTTCGGTGTATGGTTTGAGCCCCGTTACATCTTCCGCGCAGGCCGACTCGACTAGTGAGCTATTACGCTTTCTTTAAAGGGTGGCTGCTTCTAAGCCAACCTCCTAGCTGTCTAAGCCTTCCCACATCGTTTCCCACTTAACCATAACTTTGGGACCTTAGCTGACGGTCTGGGTTGTTTCCCTTTTCACGACGGACGTTAGCACCCGCCGTGTGTCTCCCATGCTCGGCACTTGTAGGTATTCGGAGTTTGCATCGGTTTGGTAAGTCGGGATGACCCCCTAGCCGAAACAGTGCTCTACCCCCTACAGTGATACATGAGGCGCTACCTAAATAGCTTTCGAGGAGAACCAGCTATCTCCGAGCTTGATTAGCCTTTCACTCCGATCCACAGGTCATCCGCTAACTTTTCAACGGTAGTCGGTTCGGTCCTCCAGTTAGTGTTACCCAACCTTCAACCTGCCCATGGATAGATCGCCCGGTTTCGGGTCTATTCCCAGCGACTAGACGCCCTATTAAGACTCGCTTTCGCTACGCCTCCCCTATTCGGTTAAGCTCGCCACTGAAAATAAGTCGCTGACCCATTATACAAAAGGTACGCAGTCACCCAACAAAGTGGGCTCCCACTGCTTGTACGCATACGGTTTCAGGATCTATTTCACTCCCCTCTCCGGGGTTCTTTTCGCCTTTCCCTCACGGTACTAGTTCACTATCGGTCAGTCAGTAGTATTTAGCCTTGGAGGATGGTCCCCCCATATTCAGACAAGGTTTCTCGTGCCCCGTCCTACTCGATTTCATGACCAAGAGACTTTCGCGTACAGGGCTATCACCCACTATGGCCGCACTTTCCAGAGCGTTCCGCTAATCTCAAAGCCACTTAAGGGCTAGTCCCCGTTCGCTCGCCACTACTAAGGGAATCTCGGTTGATTTCTTTTCCTCAGGGTACTTAGATGTTTCAGTTCCCCTGGTTCGCCTCTTGCACCTATGTATTCAGTACAAGATAACCATCTTATGATGGCTGGGTTCCCCCATTCAGACATCTCCGGATCACAGTCTGTTTGCCGACTCCCCGAAGCTTTTCGCAGGCTACCACGTCTTTCATCGCCTCTGACTGCCAAGGCATCCACCGTATGCGCTTCTTCACTTGACCATATAACCCCAAGCAATCTGGTTATACTGTGAAGACGACATTCGCCGAAAATTCGCAATTACTCACAAATTTTACCTTAGCCTGATCCACTA
>NZ_JBWKQB010000061.1:0-4284 GCF_059418545.1 Pseudomonas sp. GW821-FHT07G10
ACTGCCGAAGCGGACGCAGAGCGTCCAGTGAGGCATTCCCACGCAGAGCGTGGGAACGATCCAACTCCTCCACCCTAGTTACCAAGTGGATTGATCTTCAAGACTGGCCCTATAAAGATCATCTTTCCACTCCTTACCCATCAACCTGTAAACATCCTCAAAGAGTCTACGAGGAGCAGAGGTGCCGGGCAAAAGCCCCCTCGCCACAGGTTTTGTGCCCGACGCTTATTCTTCTTGACTGACTGGCATCAGGGCTTGTCCTGAAACCTTGCCCTATAGCGCCCCGGACTTTCACCCGTCCACTTCTTGAACGCCCGGTGGAACGCGCTGGGTTCTTGAAAGCCGATCTGCTCGGCAATTTCGGTGATGCTCGCCCGGCTCTGGCGCAGCTGCTCAAAAGCAACGCCGCGGCGCACTTCGTCCTTGATCTCCTGAAACGAACAGCCTTCGCGCTCCAGTTTTCGGCGAAAGGTACTGGGGCTCAGATGCTGTTCTATCGCGAAGGTCTGCAAGGTAGGCCATTGGCCGTAATGGCTGTTTCGCAGACGCTGATGGATCTGTGCCGCCAGGCCATGCTGGTTACGAAAGCGAATCACCAGCCATTGCGGCGCACTGCGCAGAAACACTTTGAGTGATGCAAGATCCTGAACCACCGGCAGGCGCAGGTAGCGACTGGCAAACTCGATTTCAGTGCGCTGCGCGCCGAAAGTCAGGTTGGCGCCCCAGAGCAACGGATCATCACTGAGCGACAAACGTTCATGGCGGAAATCTGCGCGATCGATGGGAATTCGCCGCCCACCCAGCCAGCACAGCAGACTGATCATCAACACCAGGAACGTCTCTTCGCCGAAACGACTGACGTCGTTGTCGTCCGATCGGGTCTGCAGGCTGATGACGGCGCGTTTGCCGCGCACACTCAAACTGCCGCGAAAGTCCCGCAGGAACAGCGCGAAGTTGGCCAGGCACTGGCGCATGGCCTTCTCCAGATTCGGCTCCTGAATCAATGCCCGGCAGATCAAGGCAAAACTGCCAGGCGGCATGCCGTGGGAGTCGAGCTTGAAGAACTCGTCGTTCAACTCGCGAATCTGGATCAACCACAACGCTGCAAAAGCACTGGCCGGCACCCGCGCCGTGGGCTGGTCCATCAGCGCCGGGTCGATTCCCGCCTGCTCGAGTACCGCCCGCAGGCGCTGCGGGTGCTCACGCAGTGCATGGAGCATTGCATGCATAAAGTAGACGGCAACTGAATCCTTTTCCCGCATTTGAACGTTTCTCTCTTCATCGCCTGAAAATGGCAAAAAACGCCAATGTCCTTGAACAGTTATGGCATAGGCCAGCGCTGCTGCGGACTCTAGACTCACATCCATACCAGGTACAGCAGCGCAGCCCCTGTGGGGGGCGTCTGAAGCCGGACGGCGCCCATGGTACGCCAGTCGCTGACTGCCAACGATTGCAACATTGATTCCAGGAGTCGATATGAACAATTCCGATATTTTCGTCGTCAGCGCGGTGCGCTCCGCCATTGGCAGTTTCGGCGGATCGCTGAAGGACGTGACCCCTATCCAGTTGGCAACCGACGTTTGCCGCGCGGCCATTGAGCGCTCGGGCCTGGCGCCCGAGCATATCGGCCATGCGGTGATGGGTCATGTGATCCCCACCGAAGCCCGCGATGCCTACATCTCCAGGGCCGTGGCAATGAATGCCGGCCTGTCGAAAGAAACCCCGGCGTTCAACGTCAACCGCCTGTGCGGCTCCGGTTTGCAAGCCATTGTCAGCGCCGCGCAAAGTTTGATGTTGGGCGATGCCGGGGCCGTGCTGGCCGGTGGCGTCGAGTCCATGAGCCGCGGTGCTTACCTGCTGCCGCAAGCGCGCTGGGGTGCACGAATGGGCGATGTGCAGGCTATCGATTACATGCTTGGGGTTCTGCAGGATCCCTTTGCCGGCTTCCATATGGGCATCACCGCGGAGAACATTGCCGAGCACTATGGCATCAGTCGCCAGATGCAGGATGAACTGGCCCTTGTCAGCCAACAACGTGCAGCCCGGGCCATTGCCGAAGGGCGTTTTGTCGAGCAGATCGTGCCCATTGAAGTGGCTACACGCAAAGGCACGGTGTCTTTCGCCATTGACGAGCATGTACGAGCAGATGTCAGTGCCGAGCAACTAAGCGCTATGAAACCTGCATTCAAGAAAGATGGCAGCGTCACTGCAGGCAACGCCTCCGGGCTCAATGACGGTGCAGGCGCCTTGATCATGGCCACCGAAGCGGTCGTTCGCGAGCAAGGCCTCAAGCCCATGGCCCGGCTGGTGGGTTACGCTCACGCCGGGGTTGAGCCGTCGATGATGGGCCTGGGGCCGATCCCCGCCACCCGACTGGTTCTCAAGCGTGCAGGCCTGACCGTCGCCGACCTTGATGTGATCGAATCGAACGAAGCGTTCGCAGCCCAAGCCTGTGCCGTGGCGCAGGAGTTGGGCTTCGATCCGCACAAGGTCAACCCG
This sequence comes from Pseudomonas sp. GW821-FHT07G10, assembly GCF_059418545.1. Lineage (NCBI taxonomy): Bacteria > Pseudomonadati > Pseudomonadota > Gammaproteobacteria > Pseudomonadales > Pseudomonadaceae > Pseudomonas > Pseudomonas sp. GW821-FHT07G10. Next base: position 2,500 of record NZ_JBWKQB010000061.1, read on the forward strand.
AACGGTTCGGGCATTTCCCTGGGCCATCCAGTCGGCGCCACCGGCGCGATTATCGCCACCAAAGCCATTTACGAGCTGCACCGCTGTCAGGGACGTTATGCCTTGGCGACCATGTGCATTGGCGGTGGCCAGGGCATCGCCGTGCTGTTCGAACGCGTTTGATTAAGGAAGTACCCGAACATGAATCTGCAAAACATCGGTGTGATCGGCGCTGGCACCATGGGCAACGGCATTGCGCAAATCTGTGCCCTTGCCGGCTTCAACGTGACGCTGCTGGATATCTCCGGGACCGCGCTGCAAAACGCTATGGCGACCGTGGGCAAGAATCTGGACCGGCAAATCGCCAAACAACTCCTTTCCCGGGAGCAAAAGCTCGCGGCGCTGGACAACATCCAGACCAGCACGGACTACGCGACCCTGCAAAACACTCAACTGGTGATCGAGGCCGCGACCGAAAACCTCGACCTGAAACTGCGGGTCCTGCAACAGATCGCCGCGCAAGTCAGTACCGACTGTGTGATTGCCTCGAACACGTCTTCGTTATCTATTACTCAGCTCGCCGCCAGCGTGAGTCAGCCTGAGCGGTTCATCGGCCTGCACTTCTTCAATCCGGTGCCGATGATGGGGCTGATTGAAGTCATTCGCGGCTTGCAGACCAGCGATGCCACCCATGCCCTGGCGCTGGAGCTGGCGCAACGACTGGGCAAGACCGCCATCACTGCCGGCAACCGTCCAGGCTTTGTGGTCAACCGGATTCTGGTGCCGATGATCAATGAAGCGATTCTGGTGTTTCAGGAGGGGCTGGCCAGCGCTGAAGACATCGATGCCGGCATGCGTCTTGGCTGCAATCAACCGATAGGCCCGCTGGCACTGGCAGACCTGATCGGGCTGGACACCTTGCTGGCGATTCTCGAAGCCTTCTACGACGGTTTCAACGACAGTAAATACCGCCCGGCGCCGCTGCTCAAAGAAATGGTCGCGGCCGGTTATCTGGGCCGCAAAAGCGGGCGCGGCTTCCATGCTTATGCCTGAGCGCTGCTCTCGCTTCGCGCAGCACCGAGACAAGGCGCTCGAGCTGTTCGCCAACAAGGGTTTCGGCCAGGTAGGGATGCGCGAGCTGGCGACCTATCTGGGGCTTGCGCCTGGCTCGCTTTACCATCATTACCCGAGCAAGCAGCACTTGCTGCTCGACCTGATCGAAGAATTCTACGAAGAGCTGCTGGCTACCCTGAGACGAAACGAGAAAAAAGCCGGCCCTGGGCGCAACAGTTTGAAAGTGATCATCCGCGCGCACCTGAAATTGCATCGGGAACTCCCTCGACACTTTCGCCTGGCCGAACGCGACAGTTGCTGCCTGAACGAAGACCAGCAGCAGCGGGTCAGGCAGCTGCGCGAGCAATACGAACGCCAGCTGCTGGCGATGCTTGGCCATCGAACGCAGTTGACCGAACATGGATTGCTGGCCGCCGGACATGCCATTGCATCCTTGCTCAACAGCGCTCCGTCCTGGGTGGCACAGCACAGCCTCAATGATCGGGAGCGCGAAGAATTGATAGAGAACCTGGTGACCGGCGCAATAGAACGGCTGCTTGGCCCCTGCCCTCCGGGAGAGTCCTGTCTTCAGGCCGCGGTGGCTTGAGCCTGAGGGTGGGCAACAGAGACTAACCCGGCGACCTTTGTGGCGAGGGAGCTTCGGCTCCCTACCAACACTAGTGGCCTGTGTGGCTAGTTCGTTAGCTCAAATTCGGATGCCGGCGGCCCAGAGCCAAGGCGCTGTGACGAGTC
>NZ_JBWKQB010000062.1:0-4273 GCF_059418545.1 Pseudomonas sp. GW821-FHT07G10
GAACGCCTCGTTGGCGCCGCCAATGGTCGCACCTACTGCTTCATAGGCACTGTCGACAACGCTGGCGTTAATGCCGGCGCCGCTTTGCACAGTGACTTTATGGCCCTGGCCGATCAGCTTTTTGATGGTTTCCGGGGTTGCAGCAACCCGCGTTTCACCCGTCTGGGTTTCGAGAGGAACACCAATGTGCACGTCAAATCTCCTGCATGATCTTATTGCATTTGATCTTTATAAGAAGGCCAGCGCACTCCGGATGGTGCTGCTGGGGCGGCCGATCAGCACGACCCCGTGTAATCAAGGCGGGGCGCGGCATTTTGCAGGCGAACTTTGTGCCCTTCAAGGGATTATGACGGGTGACGGAAAATTAACTACAAGTCACCCTGTGACCGAATGTCGCAACAGTAGTGCTTGATCCCTTGTAAGCCGTGCCTTGTATAGGTTTTTGCTGGATTTCAAGAATTTATACATCGACGCTGTGAATGAAGCCGCATTGCTTCAAAATAGATGCCGCAAGCCACGTCTTTAGGCGCTTATGGGACGATTGTCCCTCCTTCCGGTACAGTTTTCTAAAATGCGACATATAGTTATATCTGTAGTAATTTGCATTTGCTGACTACCGGGTCAGCTAAAGCCTGAAAGCCCCTATTCTTCTAAGCTGTAGCTCTGCGCCTGCCTCACCAGCCAATCCCTGAATGCCCGTAAGGATGCCGATTCGACCTTTCGGTCAGGAATCATCAGGTAATACGCCTTGATGCTAGACAGCGCCTGGGGATTGGCGATCACCAGCCGCTTCTCTGTTAACTCCCGCTGAATAAGGAATGGTGGAATCAATGCGATGCCCATGTCATGCATGGCGGCCTGGGCAAGCATGGAGAATAGCTCGTAACGCGGTCCTGTCATGTCTCGAGGGACATTCAGGTTCTGTGAGCTGAACCACTGACGCCAGGCATAAGGCCGGGTGGTTTGTTGCAGCAGAGGCAGTTCGGCGATCTCTTCGGCGCTCAATTGGCTTCGAATGCCCAGAAGTCGCGGGCTGCAAACCGGCATGGGGGTTTCGCCCATCAGTCGATGGGACTCGGTGCCTGACCAATCGGCATCGCCAAAGTAAATCGCCGCATCAAAGTCAGTGTCGGCGAACAGGAAAGGCCGGGTACGGTTGGTAAGGTTGACCGTAACTTCGGGGTGTTGCTGCTGGAAGTCCTTGAGCCGCGGTAGCAGCCATTGAGTGCCAAAGGTGGGGACTACGGCCAGCTCGATGACGTTGGCGCCCTGCTGTCCCATCACCGAGAGCGTATCGCGCTCGACGGCATCCAGCTGTGTCGCGACCCGGCGACTATAAGACAGCCCTGCTTCGGTCAGCTTCACTCCCCGGCGTGAGCGTCGAAACAATTCGACGCTCAAAAATTCCTCCAGGCTGGCGATCTGCCGACAAATGGCTCCCTGTGTAAGGGAAAGCTCTTGCGCAGCCTTGGTAAAGCTTTCGTGCCGAGCTGCTGCTTCAAAGCTGATCAGTGCAGCTGTACTGGGGATTTTTCTGCGCATGTACGGCAATCTCACTAATAAGGCGCCATTAAGTGGTTTGGCGCTATCACGGAGTGAGAAATTAGCACAACAGTATGCAAAATCCTCGTTTGCTGTATCCGCGAGCCAGGCCTAGGATCAGTCCACGATATTTGACCTACTTCGCGAGGACTCACTCATGGGCGGTAAAGCTAGCTTTAACTGGATCGATCCCCTGCTGCTGGATCAACAGCTCACTGAAGAAGAGCGCATGGTACGCGACAGCGCCGAGCAATTTGCTCGCGACAAGCTGGCTCCGCGGGTTCTCGAAGCTTTCCGCCATGAAAAGACTGACCCGGCGATTTTCCGCGAAATGGGTGAAATCGGCCTGCTGGGTGCCACCATTCCAGAGCAATACGGTGGCAGCGGCCTGAACTATGTCAGCTATGGACTTATTGCCCGTGAAGTCGAGCGAGTCGACTCCGGGTATCGTTCGATGATGAGCGTGCAGTCTTCTCTGGTAATGGTGCCAATCAACGAGTTCGGCACTGAAGCACAGAAGCAGAAATACCTGCCCAAGCTTGCCTCTGGTGAATGGATCGGTTGTTTCGGTCTGACTGAACCTGACCATGGTTCCGATCCTGGCGCGATGATCACTCGTGCGCGCAAAGTGGAAGGCGGCTACAGCCTGACTGGCAGCAAGATGTGGATCACCAACAGCCCGATCGCTGATGTTTTCGTGGTCTGGGGTAAGGACGATGCGGGAGACATCCGCGGCTTCGTACTGGAAAAAGGCTGGAAGGGTCTGAGTGCTCCGGCGATTCACGGCAAGGTAGGTCTGCGCGCCTCCATCACCGGCGAAATCGTCATGGACAACGTGTTTGTGCCAGAAGAGAACATTTTCCCTGACGTTCGTGGTTTGAAAGGTCCTTTTACCTGCCTTAACTCGGCCCGTTATGGCATTTCCTGGGGGGCGCTGGGCGCTGCCGAGTTCTGCTGGCACACCGCTCGCCAGTACACACTGGATCGTCAACAGTTTGGCCGGCCGCTGGCGGCTACTCAGTTGATCCAGAAGAAACTGGCCGACATGCAGACTGAGATCACCCTCGCCCTGCAAGGTTGCTTGCGCCTGGGCCGTATGAAGGACGAAGGCACTGCAGCTGTCGAGATCACGTCCATGATGAAGCGCAACTCTTGCGGCAAGTCCCTGGATATTGCTCGTATGGCTCGTGACATGTTGGGCGGCAACGGTATCTCCGATGAATTCGGTGTTGCCCGTCACCTGGTCAATCTGGAAGTGGTGAATACCTATGAGGGTACTCATGACGTACATGCGCTGATCCTTGGTCGTGCGCAGACCGGTATCCAGGCGTTCTATTAATAGGAGAACGACCATGGGCGCGCTTTCGCATCTGCGGGTATTGGACTTGTCGCGAGTGCTGGCCGGTCCTTGGGCCGGGCAGATCCTTGCGGATCTCGGGGCTGAGGTGATCAAGGTCGAGCGCCCGGGTAATGGCGACGACACGCGCGCCTGGGGGCCGCCCTTCCTGAAAGACGCCTATGGCGAGAACACCAGCGAAGCGGCCTATTACTTATCGGCCAATCGCAACAAGCAATCGGTCACCATCGACTTCACGCGTCCGGAAGGCCAGCAGCTGGTGCGTGAGCTGGCGGCCAAGTCCGACATTTTGATCGAAAACTTCAAGGTCGGTGGTCTGGCGGCTTATGGTCTGGACTATGAGTCGCTCAAGGCGCTAAACCCTGATCTGATCTATTGCTCGATCACAGGCTTTGGTCAAACGGGGCCTTATGCCAAGCGTGCCGGTTATGACTTCATGATTCAGGGCTTGGGCGGCTTGATGAGTCTGACTGGCCGACCTGAAGGAAGCGAAGGTGCCGGGCCGGTGAAAGTCGGAGTAGCACTGACGGATATTCTGACCGGGCTCTACTCGACGGTCGCAATTCTGGCAGCGCTGGCTCATCGGGATCATGAAGGTGGCGGCCAGCATATCGACATGGCGCTGCTGGATGTTCAGGTGGCCTGTCTGGCCAACCAGGCGATGAACTACCTGACCACAGGGGTTGCGCCCAAGCGGTTAGGGAACGCTCATCCGAACATCGTGCCATACCAGGACTTCCCGACCGCAGATGGTGACTTCATTCTTACCGTTGGGAATGACGGGCAGTTTCGCAAGTTTGCTGAAGTGGCCGGACAGCCACAATGGGCGGACGATCCGCGGTTTGCCACGAACAAGCTGCGGGTGGCTAATCGGGCGGTCTTGATTCCGCTGATCCGTCAAGCAACGGTGTTCAAGACTACGGCTCAATGGGTGGCGCAACTGGAGCAAGCCGGTGTGCCTTGTGGGCCGATCAACGATCTGGCTCAGGTGTTCGCCGATCCTCAGGTTAAGGCTCGTGGGCTGGCAATTGAACTACCCCATGCCTTGGCTGGACTGGTTCCACAGGTGGCTAGCCCAATCCGTCTTTCTGAGACGCCGGTTGAATACCGCCATGCCCCGCCTCTATTGGGTGAACACACCTTACAGGTGTTGCAACGGGTGCTGGGTCTGGAGGCATCAGCCGTTGCTGCGTTGAAAGAGGCTGGAGTGCTGTGAATGTTCCCTTCTATATATAGGTGCTGATGGCTCTACTATATAGAAGGGTTAAAAAGCGTGCTCTTTTGGTCCTTTTCAGCTTTGTTGATAGATAATTTGAATTAACCCTTGACGGCAGAATCTGGAAGCCTATAATTCGCCCCACTTCCGGCGCAGTC
>NZ_JBWKQB010000063.1:0-3219 GCF_059418545.1 Pseudomonas sp. GW821-FHT07G10
AGCACGGCGCGCCCGCCAGTAGCACTGTGGTGGTGACCATCACCGGCACCAACGACGCGCCGGTGGCGGTGGCCGATGTGGCCGCCGGCACGGAAAACCAGACTCTCGTGATTGACGTGCTGGCCAACGATACCGACGTCGACGACGGCCACGCGTTCACCTTGGTCAGCGCCAGCGCGCCGATTGGCCAGGGCAGCGCCAGCGTTGCGGGCAACCAGCTGCAGTTCAACCCGGGGAGCGATTTCGACCACCTGGCACAAGGCGTGGTCGAGCACGTGACCCTCAGCTACCAGATGCAGGATCAGTACGGGGCACTCTCGAGTTCCACGATGGACGTGACGATCACCGGCACCAATGACGCGCCGGTGGCGGTGGCCGATGTGGCCGCCGGCACGGAAAACCAGACCCTGACGATCGACGTGCTGGCCAACGATACCGACGTCGATGACGGCCACGCGTTTACCTTGGTCAGCGCCAGCGCGCCGATCGGCCAGGGCAGTGCCAGCGTCGCGGGCAACCAGCTGCAGTTCAACCCGGGGAGCGACTTCGACCATCTGGCACAAGGCGTGGTCGAGCACGTGACGCTCAACTACCAGATGCAGGACCAGTATGGGGCGCTCTCGAGTTCCACGGTGGACGTGACCATCACCGGCACCAACGACGCGCCGGTGGCGGTGGCCGATACGGCCGCCGGTACGGAAAACCAGACCCTGACGATCGACGTGCTGGCCAACGATACCGATGTCGATGACGGCCACGCGTTCACCTTGGTCAGCGCCAGCGCGCCGATCGGTCAGGGCAGTGCCAGCGTCGCGGGCAACCAGCTGGTGTTCAACCCGGGGAGCGACTTCGACCATCTGGCGCAAGGCGCCACGGCCAGCGTCACGCTCAGCTACAACATGACCGACGAGCACGGCGCGCCCGCCAGCAGCACCGTGGTGGTGACCATCACCGGCACCAACGATGCGCCGGTAGCGGTGGCCGATGCGGCCGCCGGCACGGAAAACCAGACCCTGACGATCGACGTGCTGGCCAACGACACCGATGTCGATGACGGCCACCTGTTCACGCTGAACTCGGTCAGTGCGCCGGCAAACAAGGGCACGGCCAGCGTGGTCGGCAACCAGCTGGTGTTCAACCCGGGGAGCGATTTCGACCACCTGGCACAAGGCGTGGTCGAGCACGTGACCCTCAACTACCAGATGCAGGATCAGTACGGGGCACTCTCGACCAGCAGCGTGGATGTGACGGTCACCGGCACCAACGATGCACCGGTGGCGGTGGCCGATACGGCTGCCGGCACGGAAAATCAGACTCTCGTGATTGACGTGCTGGCCAACGACACCGACGTCGACGATGGCCACCTGTTCACGCTGAACGCGGCGAGTGCGCCGGCAAACAAGGGTACGGCCAGCGTGGTCGGCAACCAACTGGTGTTCAACCCGGGGGCCGACTTCGACCACCTGGCACAAGGCGTGGTCGAGCACGTGACCCTCAGCTACCAGATGCAGGACCAGTACGGGGCACTCTCGACCAGCACGGTGGACGTGACCATCACCGGCACCAACGACGGCCCGGTAGCGGTGGCCGATGTAGCCACCGGCACGGAAAACCAGACCCTGACGATTGACGTGCTGGCCAATGACACCGATATCGATGATGGCCACCTGTTTACCTTGGTCAGCGCCAGCGCGCCGATCGGCCAGGGCAGCGCCAGCGTCGCGGGCAACCAGCTGGTGTTCAACCCGGGGGCCGATTTCGACCACCTGGCGCAAGGTGTGGTCGAGCACGTGACGCTCAACTACCAGATGCAGGATCAGTACGGGGCACTCTCGACCAGCAGTGTGGATGTGACCATCACCGGCACCAATGACGCGCCGGTGGCGGTGGCCGATACGGCTGCCGGCACGGAAAATCAGACTCTCGTGATTGACGTGCTGGCCAACGACACCGACGTCGACGATGGCCACGCGTTCACCTTGGTCAGCGCCAGCGCGCCGATTGGCCAGGGCAGCGCCAGCGTCGCGGGCAACCAGCTGCAGTTCAACCCGGGGAGCGATTTCGACCACCTGGCGCAAGGCGTGGTCGAGCACGTAACCCTCAGCTACCAGATGCAGGACCAGTACGGGGCGCTCTCGAGTTCCACGGTGGACGTGACGATCACCGGCACCAACGACGCACCGGTGGCGGTGGCCGATACGGCTGCCGGCACGGAAAACCAGATCCTCACCCTCGACGTGCTGGCCAACGATACCGACATCGATGACGGCCACCTGTTCACGCTGAACGCGGCGAGTGCGCCGGCGAACAAGGGTACGGCCAGCGTGGTCGGCAACCAGCTGGTGTGCAACCCGGGGAGCGACTTCGACCACCTGGCGCAGGGCGTGGTCGAACACGTAACGCTCAACTACCAGATGCAGGACCAGTACGGGGCGCTCTCGAGTTCCACGGTGGATGTGACGATCACCGGCACCAACGACGCGCCGGTGGCGGTGGCCGATGTGGCTGCCGGTACAGAGAACCAGACCCTGACGATCGACGTGCTGGCCAATGACACCGACGTCGATGACGGCCACTTGTTCACCTTGGTCAGCGCCAGCGCGCCGATTGGCCAAGGCAGTGCCAGCGTCGCGGGCAACCAGCTGCAGTTCAACCCGGGGAGCGATTTCGACCACCTGGCACAAGGCGTGGTCGAGCACGTGACGCTCAGCTACCAGATGCAGGATCAGTACGGGGCACTCTCGAGTTCCACGATGGACGTGACGATCACCGGCACCAATGACGCGCCGGTGGCGGTGGCCGATGTGGCCGCCGGCACGGAAAACCAGATCCTCACCCTCGACGTGCTGGCCAACGACACCGATGTCGATGACGGCCACGCGTTCACCTTGGTCAGCGCCAGCGCGCCGATTGGCCAGGGCAGTGCCAGCGTTGCGGGCAACCAGCTGCAGTTCAACCCGGGGGCTGATTTCGACCACCTGGCGCAAGGCGTGGTCGAGCACGTGACGCTCAGCTACCAGATGCAGGACCAGTACGGGGCACTCTCGACCAGCACGGTGGACGTGACCATCACCGGCACCAATGATGCGCCGGTAGCGGTGGCCGATACGGCCGCCGGTACGGAAAACCAGACTCTCATGATCGACGTGCTGGCCAACGACACCGATGTCGATGACGGCCACGCGTTCACCTTGGTCAGCGCCAGCGCGCCGATTGGCC
>NZ_JBWKQB010000063.1:3316-3767 GCF_059418545.1 Pseudomonas sp. GW821-FHT07G10
GCCAGGGCAGTGCCAGCGTTGCGGGCAACCAGCTGCAGTTCAACCCGGGGGCTGATTTCGATCACCTGGCACAAGGCGCCACGGCCAGCGTCACGCTCAGCTACAACATGACCGACGAGCACGGCGCGCCCGCCAGCAGCACCGTGGTGGTGACCATCACCGGCACCAACGATGCGCCGGTGGCGGTGGCCGATACGGCCGCCGGCACGGAAAACCAGACCCTGACGATCGACGTGCTGGCCAACGACACCGATGTCGATGACGGCCACGCGTTCACCTTGGTCAGCGCCAGCGCGCCGATCGGTCAGGGCACGGCCAGCGTCGCGGGCAACCAGCTGGTGTTCAACCCGGGGAGCGATTTCGACCACCTGGCACAAGGCGCCACGGCCAGCGTCACGCTCAGCTACAACATGACCGACGAGCACGGTGCGCCCGCCAGCAGCACCGTGGT
>NZ_JBWKQB010000064.1:0-2393 GCF_059418545.1 Pseudomonas sp. GW821-FHT07G10
AGTACGGGGCACTCTCGACCAGCAGCGTGGATGTGACGGTCACCGGCACCAACGATGCACCGGTGGCGGTGGCCGATGTAGCCGCCGGCACGGAAAACCAGACCCTGACGATCGACGTGCTGGCCAACGACACCGACGTCGACGATGGCCACCTGTTCACGCTGAACGCGGTCAGTGCGCCAGCAAACAAGGGCACGGTCAGCGTGGTCGGCAACCAGCTGGTGTTCAACCCGGGGAGCGATTTCGACCACCTGGCACAAGGCGTGGTCGAGCACGTGACCCTCAACTACCAGATGCAGGACCAGTACGGGGCACTCTCGAGTTCCACGGTGGATGTGACCATCACCGGCACCAATGACGCACCGGTGGCGGTGGCCGATGTGGCCGCCGGCACGGAAAACCAGACCCTGACCCTCAACGTGCTGGCCAACGACACCGATGTCGACGACGGCCACCTGTTCACGCTGAACGCGGTCAGTGCGCCGGCGAACAAGGGCACGGCCAGCGTGGTCGGCAACCAGCTGGTGTTCAACCCGGGGACCGATTTCGACCACCTGGCACAAGGCGTGGTCGAGCACGTGACCCTCAACTACCAGATGCAGGATCAGTACGGGGCACTCTCGAGTTCCACCGTGGATGTGACCATCACCGGCACCAACGATGCGCCGGTGGCGGTGGCCGATGTGGCCGCCGGCACAGAGAACCAGACCCTGACCCTCAACGTGCTGGCCAACGACACCGATGTCGATGACGGCCACGCGTTTACCTTGGTCAGCGCCAGCGCGCCGATCGGCCAGGGCAGTGCCAGCGTCGCGGGCAACCAGCTGGTGTTCAACCCGGGGGCCGATTTCGACCATCTGGCGCAAGGCGCCACGGCCAGCGTCACGCTCAGCTACAACATGACCGACGAGCACGGCGCGCCCGCCAGTAGCACTGTGGTGGTGACCATCACCGGCACCAACGACGCGCCGGTGGCGGTGGCCGATACGGCTGCCGGCACGGAAAACCAGACGCTGACCGTCAACGTGCTGGCCAACGACACCGATGTCGATGACGGTCATGTGTTCACGCTGAACTCGGTCAGTGCGCCGGCGAACAAGGGCACGGCCAGCGTGGTCGGCAACCAGCTGGTGTTCAACCCGGGGAGCGATTTCGACCACCTGGCACAGGGCGTGGTCGAGCACGTGACGCTCAGCTACCAGATGCAGGACCAGTACGGGGCACTCTCTACCAGCAGCGTGGATGTGACGATCACCGGCACCAACGACGCGCCGGTAGCAGTGGCCGATGTGGCCGCCGGCACGGAAAACCAGACCCTGACCCTCAACGTGTTGGCCAACGACACCGACGTCGACGACGGCCACCTGTTCACGCTGAACGCGGTCAGTGCGCCGGCGAACAAGGGCACGGCCAGCGTGGTCGGCAACCAGCTGGTGTTCAACCCAGGGAGCGACTTCGACCACCTGGCGCAGGGCGTGGTCGAGCACGTGACCCTCAGCTATCAGATGCAGGACCAGTACGGGGCGCTCTCGAGTTCCACGGTGGACGTGACCATCACCGGCACCAACGATGCGCCGGTGGCGGTGGTCGATACGGCCGCAGCCACGGAAAACCAGACCCTGACCCTCAACGTGCTGGCCAACGACACCGACGTCGACGACGGCCACCTGTTCACGCTGAACGCGGCGAGTGCGCCGGCGAACAAGGGCACGGCCAGCGTGGTCGGCAACCAGCTGGTGTTCAACCCAGGGAGCGACTTCGACCACCTGGCGCAGGGCGTGGTCGAGCACGTGACCCTCAGCTATCAGATGCAGGACCAGTACGGGGCACTCTCGAGTTCCACGGTGGATGTGACCATCACCGGCACCAACGATGCGCCGGTGGCAGTGGCCGATGTGGCCGCCGGCACAGAGAACCAGACCCTGACCCTCAACGTGCTGGCCAACGACACCGACGTCGACGACGGCCACCTGTTCACGCTGAACTCGGCGAGTGCGCCAGCGAGCAAGGGCGCGGTCAGCGTGGTCGGCAACCAGCTGGTGTTCAACCCGGGGAGCGATTTCGATCACCTGGCGCAGGGCGTGGTCGAGCACGTGACGCTCAACTACCAGATGCAGGACCAGTACGGGGCGCTCTCGAGTTCCACGGTGGACGTCACGATCACTGGCACCAACGATGCGCCGGTGGCGGTGGCCGATGTGGCCGCCGGTACAGAAAACCAGACCCTGACCCTCAACGTGCTGGCCAACGACACCGATGTCGATGACGGTCATGTGTTCACGCTGAACTCGGTCAGTGCGCCGGCGAACAAGGGCGCGGCCAGCGTGGTCGGCAACCAGCTGGTGTTCAACCCGGGGAGCGACTTCGACCATCTGGCACAAGGCGTGGTCGAG
>NZ_JBWKQB010000065.1:0-1452 GCF_059418545.1 Pseudomonas sp. GW821-FHT07G10
CGCCGTAATTGGATGGACTCGCCCGCGCCGAGGCGTCAATGCGCCACGGGGGCAGTCTAAGAAGCCACCGACAGCGAGGGCGAATCCATGAAAAAGCATACGACGGTTAAACAGTCCCTGTCTTCCACCGATCCATCGACCTGCACGACAGTGGCGGTCGATCTTGCCAAACAGGTATTCCAGATCGCGGGGGAAAATGCCCTTGGCCAGGTGCTTTACGAAGAACGAATCAAGTCGCGTGAAGCCTTTCATACCTTCCTGCGCCAACTGCCGCCAACCGTAGTGGTGCTGATGGAAACGGGCCCAGGCGCTCAAGCATGGGCGCGCCAGCTACAGGCTCAGGGCAGTCTGGCGCGGATTCTTCCGGCGCAACTTGTGGCCAAGCACCGCAGCGGCGCCAAAAATGATCGTAATGATGCCCGAGCCATATTGCGCGCCGGGCGCGACAGCAAAATTGCGGCGGTCCCCATCAAAAGTGCCACCGCACTGGCCATGCAGGCCTTGCACCGTGCCCGGCAGGGTTATGTCCGTCGGCGTACAGCCATGAGCAACCAGATGCGGGGCTTGCTGATGGAGCACGGCATCACCCTGGCCCAAGGTGATGTCGCAATCAGTCAGACCCTGCCTCGGGTGCTGGAAGACGCGACCCAACCCTTGCCCGACATGCTGCGCGAGCTGATCGACGAGCTGCTGGGCGAATGGCGTCAGCTGGGCGAGCGGATCAACGTGCTGAGCGGTCGCCTGGAGAACGCCGCGATCGAGGATAAAACAGCCCGGCGACTGATGAGCGTGCGCGGTATCGGCCCGATCATCGCCACCGCGCTTTTGGCCAAGCAGACCGACCCGGAACGTTTTGCCAATGCACGCCAGTTCGCCGCCTACTTTGGCATGGTGCCTGAGCAGAACAGCAGCGGGCAGAAGGTCCGCCTGGGCAGGATGAGCAAACGAGGCGACAGCTATGTGCGCAGCCTGATGGTTCAAGGTGCTCATGCGGTATTGAGGCATTTACGCCCGGATTCAGAGCAGCCCGACGATCGTCGGTTGCAACGTTGGCAGGATCGACTGGGCCGCAAGGAAGCGGCGATACGCTTGGCGAACCGCAACCTTCGAATCGTTTGGGTGCTGCTACAAAATGACCAGACTTACCGCAGCCAACCGGCCGATGGCCGGCCAGCTGCGCCAAGTCACTGATCAAAAGCGTTCTGCCACCGAGGCGCCACGGCGCTCCAGCCCCTGCTAGAAAACATTGAACCCAGGTCAGACCGTCGCGGATCGATGCCTGCGCCCTTACCGGCCTTCGAGGCCTGCACGTAATCGGCATGCCGCGAGCTCAACCAATGTTGGCCAGAAGCCCAAGACAGCTTCCTCGAACAGGCCTTATACATAAATGCAACCGGGTAGCAGTGTTTGAAAAGCGGGTAGCCAGTGTGGGCGAGTCCATACATAAGGGCG
>NZ_JBWKQB010000066.1:0-1449 GCF_059418545.1 Pseudomonas sp. GW821-FHT07G10
TGAACTGACCCCCAAACGTTGGACACAACCTTTGGGGGTGTCATGGGTAAGTACGCAGAACAAGCAAAACTCGCTGCGGTGCAGGACTACTGTTCCGGTAGCTCGGGCCTGAGAGATGTCGCACACCGTCACAATGTGGACTTTTCATGCCTTCGTCAGTGGGTCGCGGCCTATCAGGTGCATGGTGCTGCTGGGCTGAAAGAGAAGAAGCTGCAGCGCTATAGCGACGATTTCAAACTATCTGTTTTGAAACGTATGCGTGAGGAACAGCTGTCCTATCGGCAGACGGCTGCCTTGTTCGACATCCGCAAGTTCGACATCATTGGTCTCTGGGAGCGCCGCTATGATGAAGGCGGTATTGATGCCCTTACCAAGCAGCCTAATAGAGCCGGACGTTCGAAAAAAATGCCAACTTCCATTCCTCCTGTTCAACCCAACTCACCCGATGACGAGTCGCGCTCACGCGATGACTTGCTTGCTGAGGTGAAGCAGTTGCGGATGGAAAACGACTACCTAAAAAAGCTCGATGCCTTGGTTCAGGAGAAGAAACGAGTAGCGCAGCAGAAAAAGCGCAAATCGTAATAGGACTGAGGCCGCTGCACTCTCTCGAAAGCCTGCTGAAGTTTGCCGGTTTGGCACGCAGCACCTTTTACTATCAGCAAAAGGCGCTGCAAGCGGCTGATAAGTACGCGGAGCTGAAAGACAAGATTCGTTCGACGTTCGATGAGCACAAGGGCCGGTATGGTTATCGCCGGATAACGGCTGCTGTACGAAGTGCTGGCCATCTCGTCAATCACAAGACGGTTCAGCGACTGATGGCGCAGCTTCAGCTCAAGAGCTTGGTGCGTGTGAAGAAATACCGAGCCTACAAGGGGGAGGTAGGCAAGGCAGCGCCTAACCTTTTGAAGCGTGAGTTCGAAGCTCCGTCCCCCAATCAAAAGTGGGTAACCGACGTTACTGAGTTCAAAGTTGGAGGTCAGAAGCTTTATCTGTCTCCCATTTTGGATCTGTACAACGGCGAAATCATTTCCTACGAGGTTGCCAGGCGGCCGCTGTTCGATATGGTCGGGAAGATGCTCAAAGGTGCATTCAAGCGGCTTCAGCCGCATGAAAAACCGGTTTTGCACTCAGACCAGGGCTGGCAGTATCGAATGCCCATTTACCTGCGGGCTCTTAAAAAATGCTCCGTTACGCCAAGCATGTCGCGCAAGGGTAACTGCTACGACAACGCGGCCATGGAGAGTTTCTTCGGCACACTGAAGTCCGAATTCTTTTATCTGAATAAATTTAACGACCTTGATGAGCTTCACGCAGGCATCGACGAGTACATCGAGTATTACAATCACTCGCGCATCAGACTGAAGCTAAACGGCCTGAGTCCTGTTGAATACAGAACTCAGGCCGCTCAGGCATAGATAGATAATCGTCCAACTTTGTGGGGTCAGTTCA
>NZ_JBWKQB010000067.1:0-1398 GCF_059418545.1 Pseudomonas sp. GW821-FHT07G10
AAAGCAATGGGATGGACTCCTCCTCACTTCGGCATCTTGAGTGCCAGACTGAAGGTGCGAACCACAGTCAACCGTGAGAAGGAGTCCACACATGAAGCTTATGCGCATTGGGGTCGACCTGGCCAAGAACGTGTTTCAGATCCACGGTGTGGATTGCCATGAGAAGCCGGTCTGGCGGCAGCGGCTATCACGTGATCGCTGGCTGCAAACGGTGCTGGAAAAGGTAGAACCTGGTTGTGAGATCGGCATGGAGAGTTGCGGCGGGGCCCATCATTGGGCGCGGCAACTCGAAGCTCGCGGATTTCGAGTCAAGCTGATCGCCCCCCAGTTCGTTAAACCCTATGTCAAAAGCAACAAGAACGACGCGAACGATGCCGAGGCGATCTGTGAAGCGATGAGCCGTCCCAGCATGCGCTTCGTCGCCATCAAGACGATCGAACAACAGGATATCCAGGCGACGCATCGCATCCGGGCCGGCTTGATCGAACAGCGGACGGCCAAAGCCAATCAGATCCGTGGGCTGGTCGCCGAGTACGGTCTCGTTGCACCGAAGGACTTGCTGATGCTGCGTCGCGCAATACCGTGCTGGCTAGAAGATGCGGATAACGGTTTGACGGCACGCTTTCGTCGTCTACTGGATGGTTTGTGGGACGACCTTCGTGCGCTGGATGGGCGCGTATGCAAGCTCGACGGCGAGATCACTGCGATCGCGACAAACGAGCCGTCCGCCGTTCGCCTTCAACAGCTGCGCGGTGTCGGTCCAATGATCGCCACAGCGCTCGTCGTCGCTCTCGGTGATGCCCGTCAGTTTGCCAATGGCCGACAGTTTGCCGCCTCGCTGGGACTGACACCGAGGCAACACAGTTCTGGTGGTAAGGATCGACTGCTCGGTATCAGCAAGCGCGGTGATGCGTATCTGCGAACATTGATGGTGCATGGCGCACGCTCGGCGCTACGCACAGCCAAATCCAAAGAGGATCGACTCAGCCAGTGGGCCGTTCGTTTAGCCGAGCGATCGCATCCCAATGTGGCCGCTATTGCGCTGGCCAACAAAACTGCACGCATGGCTTGGGCGATGCTGCGTTACGGCACTGATTACCAACCGAATCAGGCAGCGGCCTGATCTATTTACCCGACGTGTTCTACGAGAGAAACAACTCTTAACCACGATTGCGAAGCAACCTGAACGATGGCAAACCGGTCGAACCGGCGTCGGCAAAACCCTCGAATGTCCAAGTGCGAAAAGCACGAAAAAGCGATCGGGAGCCGGCGCGCGAATAGCCCATCATGGCCCTGCATCGAAACGATGCCGTATTTAGAGGCCGAATATACGTGTGCAGTCGGCACGGGCGCCAAAGCAAAAGGGGCTTGCAATGAGGAGGAGTCCATATACGGACA
>NZ_JBWKQB010000068.1:0-1310 GCF_059418545.1 Pseudomonas sp. GW821-FHT07G10
TGTCTCGTCCTGAATAAGGTTTACACCTTCTGGCTTCTTATCAGGAGGGTGCAATGGATACGGGCGCAAAACGCAGTCAGCGAGATTACACACTGACTTTTAAATTGTCGGTTGTCGACCAGGTCGAAAAAGGCGAGTTGAGTTATAAAGAGGCTCAACGGCGCTACGGGATTCAGGGTCGGTCGACAGTGTTGGTCTGGTTACGCAAGCATGGTCGACAGGACTGGAGCCAGGGCGCTTCCATCCGCTCCCGGAGGATTCGACCGATGGACGAGCCAACTTTGCCGCCAACCCCCGAGCAGAGAATCAAAGAGCTTGAGGAGCAGTTGGCACTGGCCAATCAGAAAGCCAAATTCTTTGAAGACGTGGTCGATGTTCTGAAAAACGACTACGGCGTATCAGTCGTAAAAAAGCGGCCCGGCAAGTCGTTGCGCAAACCCAAACCCTGAGTGTCAGCAGGGCTTGCCAGTTTATGGGGATCAGTCGCCAAGCCTATTACAAGCGTGATCGGGTCTATCGGGCTCGGATCGAGCAAGATCAGAAACTCATCCAGTTTGTGCAGGAAATCCGCGTGCGCCAGCCCTGCATAGGCGCTCGTAAGCTGCACTCGATGATGCACGCCAAACGTGAAAGGCAGGAGCTGCATGTCGGCCGGGATCGCTTATTCGAGGTTTTGCGTGATCAGCGCCAATTGGTTCGCAGAAAACGGGCCTACCACAAGACCACTGACAGCCATCATCACTTCCGTTGCCATCCCAACCTCCTGAAACTTGGCCCACAGCAAGTCGTCGCGACCGGCCCGGAACAGGTCTGGGTGGCCGATATCACTTACCTGTCAACCACGCGTGATGATCCAGCCTATTTAAGCTTGGTGACGGATGCCTACTCGAGAAAAATAGTCGGCTATCACGTCCATGGCAGCTTACATGCCGACTCGGTGGCCCAAGCCTTGCGCATGGCTTTGAAGACGCGTCGAACACGTCAAAAACTGGTTCACCACTCGGATCGAGGGGTGCAGTACTGCTCGGCGCTTTACCAAAAGCTGCACGCAAAACATGGAATCACGTGCTCGATGACCGATGGCTATGACTGCTACCAAAATGCCAAGGCAGAACGGGTCAACGGCATCTTGAAAACAGAGCTCCTGCTCCATCGACCTGCTGATCTGGCACAAGCCGCACAGATGGTGCGAGAGGCAATCACCATCTACAACCAGGAGCGGCCGCACCTGTCTTTAAAATACAAAACGCCCGATGCGGTGCATCGGGCGTTAGAGTGAAACAGGTGTAAACCTATTTCAGGACTAGACA
>NZ_JBWKQB010000069.1:0-1162 GCF_059418545.1 Pseudomonas sp. GW821-FHT07G10
CAACGCCGTTCTTTTTCCGCTGAATTCAAACGCGAGGCTGCCGACCTCGTGCTCAAGCAAAACTACAGCTACATCGAAGCCAGCCGTTCACTCGGCGTCGGCGAATCGGCCCTGCGCCGTTGGGTTGATCAGGTTCAGCAGGAGCGCCAAGGCGTCACCCCACAGAGCAAAGCGCTGACACCGGAACAGCAGAAAATCCAGGAGCTGGAAGCTCGGGTCGCCCGCCTTGAACGGGAAAAATCGATATTAAAAAAGGCTACCGCGCTCTTGATGTCGGAAGATCACGAGCGTACGCGCTGATCAATCAGCTGAGCGTCCATGAGCCGATTGATTGGCTGTGTACAGTGTTTGAAATCAACCGCTCAAGTTACTACGCCCACCGCCTCAAGCGTCGAGCGCCTGATGTCGAACGGCTTCGGTTGCGCAGCCGGGTGAGCGAGTTGTTTTCACAAAGTCGCAGTGCTGCCGGCAGTCGTAGCCTTCTCTCGTTGATGCGTGACGATGGTGAGCAACTCGGTCGGTTCAAAGTGCGCAGCTTGATGCGCGAGCTTGATCTCGTCAGTAAACAACCTGGTTCTCATGCCTATAAACGAGCGACGGTTGAACGGTTGGATATCCCAAACATCTTGAATCGGGAGTTCGATGTCCCGGCACCCAACCAAGTGTGGTGCGGCGACATCACCTACATTTGGGCTCAGGGGAAATGGCACTATCTGGCGGTCGTGCTGGATCTTTTTGCGCGCCGGATAGTGGGCTGGGCATTGTCAGAAAAACCAGATGCTGAGTTGGTGATCAAGGCGCTGGACATGGCCTACGAACAGCGTGGAAGGCCTCAAGGGCTAATGTTTCACTCGGATCAGGGGTCGCAATATGCGAGCCGCCTGTTTCGCCAGCGGCTCTGGCGTTATCGCATGCGTCAGAGCATGAGTCGTCGAGGAAATTGCTGGGACAACGCACCGATGGAGCGGGTGTTCCGCAGCTTGAAAACTGAATGGATACCGACCGTGGGCTACAGAACTGCTCAAGAAGCCCTGCGCGATATCAGCCATTTCTTGATGCATCGGTACAACTGGATTCGACCCCATCAATTCAACGGTGGGCTGGCGCCAGCTCGGGCCGAAGAAAAACTTAACGTCGTGTCCGGGATTAGTTGACCACTACA
>NZ_JBWKQB010000070.1:0-1126 GCF_059418545.1 Pseudomonas sp. GW821-FHT07G10
TGCTTGACGATACCCAGAGACTGCGGTTCGACGACGGCAGCGATGGCGATGAACACCGCCGCCATGCCGATCATGCTGTGCATGAAAGCGACCAGTTCCGGCATCTTGGTCATCTCGACGCGCTTGGCCATGATCGAACCGGCCGTGCCGCCGACCAACAGACCGACGATCACGTAACCGATTCCGGCCGTGGCCAGCTCGGCCCCAAGCTTATAGAAGAGGCCGATGGTGGTGACAATCGCCAAGGCCATTCCGAGCATTCCGTACACATTGCCGCGTCGGGAAGTGGTCGGATGCGACAGGCCTTTCAGGGCCTGGATGAAGCAGATCGACGCGATCAAATAGAGCGTCGTTACAAGATTCATGCTCATTACTTCTGCACCTCTTCTTTCACAGCTTTGGGCGCTTTCTTCTTGAACATCTCAAGCATCCTGCGGGTCACCAGGAAGCCACCGAACACATTCACCGCGGCCAAAGCCACAGCCAGGGTGCCCATGGTTTTACCCAGCGGAGTCACGGTCAAAGCAGCAGCGAGCATGGCGCCGACGATGACAATTGCCGAAATGGCGTTGGTCACCGCCATCAATGGCGTGTGCAGTGCAGGTGTAACGTTCCAGACCACGTGATAACCGACATAAATCGCCAGCACGAAGATGATCAGGTTGTAGATACCGGGGGAGATAAGCTCTTCCATCGTCTGAATCCCTGCTTAGGCGTTTTTGCGGATGACTTGGCCGTCGCGGCACATCAGGCACGCGGCGACGATGTCGTCTTCGAGGTTGAGCTGGAATTGGCCTTCTGGAGTGAAGACCAGCTTCAGGAAGTCCAGCAGATTGCGGGCATACAGCGCCGAGGCATCTGCAGCGACCTGCGCCGCCAGGTTGGTATGGCCGACGATGGTCACGCCGTGAGCGACGATCACCTGATCGGCTACCGTCAGCGGGCAGTTGCCGCCTTGAGCTGCCGCGAGGTCGATGACCACCGAGCCGGGCTTCATTTGCGCGACGGTTTCCGCGCTCAACAATACCGGTGCCTTGCGACCCGGGATCAGC
This sequence comes from Pseudomonas sp. GW821-FHT07G10, assembly GCF_059418545.1. Lineage (NCBI taxonomy): Bacteria > Pseudomonadati > Pseudomonadota > Gammaproteobacteria > Pseudomonadales > Pseudomonadaceae > Pseudomonas > Pseudomonas sp. GW821-FHT07G10. The sequence continues at coordinate 1,053 of NZ_JBWKQB010000070.1, forward strand.
GCGGTGGTAATGACAATGTCCGCCTGCTTGGCGCGCTCGTGTACCGCCAGCGCTTGACGCTGCATCCAGCTGGC
>NZ_JBWKQB010000071.1:0-1076 GCF_059418545.1 Pseudomonas sp. GW821-FHT07G10
GTGGACTGACCCCAAAAAGTTGGACGATTGTAGGTCTATGCCTGAGCGGACTGAGTTCTGTATTCAACAGGGCTCAGTCCGTTTAGCTTCAGCTTGATACGACGGTGATTGTAATAGTGGATGTAGTCCACCAATCCGGCGTGAAGCTCGTCCAGATTACTGAATTTGGTTAGGTAAAAAAATTCGGATTTCAGCGTACCGAAGAAGCTTTCCATAGCCGCGTTGTCGTAACAGTTACCTTTGCGCGACATGCTGGGCGTGACCGATTGCTCTTTGAGAAGCCGGCCATAAATAGGCATCCGATACTGCCACCCTTGGTCTGAATGCAAAATGGGCTTTTCATGCGGCTGAAGCCGCCCAAACGCTTCATTCAGCATCGCCCCGACCATGCTGAACAACGGTCGCCTGGAAATATCGTAGGAAATGATTTCGCCGTTATACAGATCCAAGATTGGCGAAAGATAAAGCTTTTGCCCACCGACCTTGAACTCTGTGACATCGGTTACCCACTTCTGATTGGGCTGTGGAGCTTCAAACTCGCGATTCAGCAGATTCGGGGCGGCTTGGCCTACTTCTCCCTTGTAGGCGCGGTATTTTTTCACACGCACACGGCTCTTGAGCTGAAGCTCGGCCATCAGGCGCTGAACGGTCTTGTGGTTGATCAGGTGACCGGCGCGTCGTACTGCTAACGTTATGCGACGGTAGCCATATCGTCCCTGGTGCTCGTCGAAAACCGCGCAAATCTTGGCTTTCAGATCCGCATACTTGTCAGCCGCCTGGAGCACCTTCTGCTGATAGTAAAACGTGCTCCGCGCCAATCCAGCCACTTTCAGCAAGGCGTCGAGAGGGTGCCGCTGCCTCAGCTCGATTACGATTTGCGCTTTTTCTGCTGCGCTGCTCGTTTCTTCTGAACCAAGGCATCGAGCTTTTTTAGATAGTCATTTTCCATCCGAAGTTGATTCAGCTCTGCAATCAACTCATCCCGGGTACGAGACTCATCATCTGACGACTGGGGTTGGACGGGTAAAATCGGCTTTGGCATTTTTCTCTGAAATCCAGTTCGTTTGGGCTGCCTG
>NZ_JBWKQB010000072.1:0-1027 GCF_059418545.1 Pseudomonas sp. GW821-FHT07G10
GCCATTACCTTCTCGGGTTCGGTGATCGCCTTCGGCAAGCTGTCGGGCAAGTACAAGTTTCGTCTATTCCAGGGCGCACCGGTACAGTTCGGCGGTCAGCATAAGTTGAACCTGATCTTGGGCCTGGCAACCTTGGGCCTGGGCATCACCTTTATGCTGACCGGTAACTTCGGTGCATTCGCGCTGATGCTCGCTCTGGCCTTCGTGCTCGGCGTGCTGATCATCATCCCGATCGGCGGTGCCGACATGCCGGTAGTGGTGTCGATGCTCAACAGCTACTCCGGCTGGGCCGCGGCCGGGATCGGCTTCTCGCTGAACAACTCGATGCTGATCATCGCAGGCTCCCTGGTGGGCTCGTCCGGTGCGATCCTCTCGTACATCATGTGCAAGGCGATGAACCGTTCGTTCTTCAACGTACTGCTTGGCGGCTTCGGTAACAATGCAGACGCCGCTGGCCCGGCCGGCGCGAAAGAAGTCCGTCCGGTGAAATCCGGCTCGGCTGACGACGCGACCTTCCTGCTGACCAACGCCGACACCGTGATCATCGTTCCGGGTTATGGCCTGGCGGTCGCCCGGGCGCAACACGCGCTTAAAGAGCTGACCGAGAAACTGACCCATAATGGCGTGACCGTGAAGTATGCGATTCACCCGGTAGCGGGTCGTATGCCAGGTCACATGAACGTCCTGTTGGCTGAGGCCGAAGTGCCTTACGACCAGGTGTTCGAGATGGAAGACATCAACTCCGAGTTTGGCCAGGCCGATGTGGTGCTGGTACTCGGCGCCAACGATGTGGTCAACCCGGCAGCGAAGAACGATCCAAAATCGCCGATTGCCGGCATGCCGATTCTCGAAGCGTTCAAGGCCAAGACGATCATCGTCAACAAGCGCTCGATGGCCAGCGGTTATGCCGGCCTGGACAACGAACTGTTCTATCTGGACAAGACCATGATGGTTTTTGGCGACGCCAAGAAGGTCATCGAAGATATGGTCAAGGCAGTCGATTAAACCCTGCTTTCGCGCAACACCG
>NZ_JBWKQB010000073.1:0-680 GCF_059418545.1 Pseudomonas sp. GW821-FHT07G10
CTCAGGCGACGGATCAGTTCGTTGGCCAACTCCGGGAAGTCTGCAGAGTAAGCCGCAAAACGCTGGTCCCACTCGGCTTCGGCAGCACGACCGGCTTCTTTGGCGTCCCACTCGGCGTAGATGTCGGCCGGGATTTCGAACGGCTCGTAGTTCCACTTCAGGGCAGCGCGGGTCAGAGCGATTTCATCGGCGCCCAGTGGTGCGCCGTGGCAGTCTTCCTTGCCTTGCTTGTTCGGCGAGCCGAAGCCGATGGTGGTCTTGCAGCAGATCAGCGTCGGTTGCGCGCTTTTGCGTGCGGTTTCGATCGCAGTCTTGATTTCGTCCGGGTCGTGGCCATCGACATTGCGGATCACTTGCCAGTTATAGGCTTCGAAACGCTTAGGGGTGTCGTCAGTGAACCAGCCTTCAACTTCGCCGTCGATGGAGATGCCGTTGTCATCGTAGAAGGCGATCAGTTTGCCCAGGCCCAGGGTACCGGCCAGGGAGCAGACTTCATGGGAAATGCCTTCCATCATGCAGCCATCACCCAGGAACACGTAGGTGTGGTGGTCGACAACGTTGTGGCCTGGACGGTTGAACTGCGCCGCCAGGACTTTTTCCGCCAAGGCGAAACCGACAGCGTTGGCCAGACCCTGGCCCAGCGGGCCGGTGGTGGTTTCAACGCCCGGGGTATAGCCGTA
>NZ_JBWKQB010000074.1:0-642 GCF_059418545.1 Pseudomonas sp. GW821-FHT07G10
CTGGCCGATCGGCGCGCTGGCGCTGACCAAGGTAAACGCGTGGCCGTCATCGACATCGGTGTCGTTGGCCAGCACGTCGATCGTCAGGGTCTGGTTCTCTGTACCGGCGGCCGTATCGGCCACCGCCACCGGTGCGTCGTTGGTGCCGGTGACCGTCACATCCACGCTGCTGGTCGAGAGTGCCCCATACTGATCCTGCATCTGATAGCTGAGGGTCACGTGCTCGACCACGCCTTGCGCCAGGTGGTCGAAATCAGCCCCCGGGTTGAACACCAGCTGGTTGCCGACCACGCTGGCCGTACCCTTGTTCGCCGGCGCACTGACCGAGTTCAGCGTGAACAGGTGGCCGTCGTCGACGTCGGTGTCATTGGCCAGCACGTTGAGGGTCAGGGTCTGATTCTCCGTGCCGGCGGCCACATCGGCCACCGCCACCGGCGCATCGTTGGTGCCGGTGATCGTCACGTCCACCGTGGAGCTCGAGAGCGCCCCGTACTGATCCTGCATCTGGTAGTTGAGCGTCACGTGCTCGACCACGCCCTGCGCCAGGTGATCGAAATCGGCTCCCGGGTTGAACACCAGCTGGTTGCCGACCACGCTGGCCGTGCCCTTGCTCGCCGGCGCACTGACCGCGTTCAGCGTGAA
>NZ_JBWKQB010000075.1:0-560 GCF_059418545.1 Pseudomonas sp. GW821-FHT07G10
GTGTCGAGGTTCGGCGTGCAGCGCAGGCTGGACAGTTGCTCGATCGGTTGGTGAGTCGGGCCGTCTTCGCCCAGACCAATGGAGTCGTGGGTGTAGACGTAGATTACGCGTTGCTTCATCAGCGCCGACATGCGCACGGCGTTGCGGGCGTATTCCATGAACATCAGGAAGGTCGCGCCGTAAGGCACCAGACCGCCGTGCAGCGTCACGCCGTTCATGATCGCGCTCATGCCGAACTCGCGAACGCCGTAATACATGTAGTTGCCGCTGGCGTCTTCAGCGCTGACGCCTTTGCAGCCTTTCCACAGGGTCAGGTTGGAACCGGCCAGGTCAGCGGAGCCACCCAGCAGTTCCGGCAGCATTGGGCCATAAGCATTCAAGGCATTCTGGCTGGCTTTACGGCTGGCGATGGTTTCGCCTTTGGCCGCCACTTCAGCGATGTAGGCCGCCGCTTTCTCGGAGAAGTCCTCTGGCAGCTCGCCACTCAGGCGACGGATCAGTTCGTTGGCCAACTCCGGGAAGTCTGCAGAGTAAGCCGCAAAACGCTGGTCCCACTCGGC
>NZ_JBWKQB010000076.1:0-503 GCF_059418545.1 Pseudomonas sp. GW821-FHT07G10
TGGATCACCTCCTTAATCGACGACATCAGCTGCTCCATAAGTTCCCACACGAATTGCTTGATTCATTGAAGAAGACGATAGAAACAGCCCGAAATTGGGTCTGTAGCTCAGTTGGTTAGAGCGCACCCCTGATAAGGGTGAGGTCGGCAGTTCGAATCTGCCCAGACCCACCAATTTTGTGTGGGAAACGCCTGTAGAAATACGGGGCCATAGCTCAGCTGGGAGAGCGCCTGCCTTGCACGCAGGAGGTCAACGGTTCGATCCCGTTTGGCTCCACCACTTACTGCTGTTTCTTGTGTTAAAGCTTAGAAATGAGCATTCCATCGAACGATGGTGAATGTTGATTTCTAGTCTTTGATTAGATCGTTCTTTAAAAATTTGGGTATGTGATAGAAAGATAGACTGGACCACACTTTCACTGGTGTGGGATCAGGCTAAGGTAAAATTTGTGAGTAATTGCGAATTTTCGGCGAATGTCGTCTTCACAGTATAACCAGATTGCT